>NZ_JBICWT010000007.1:0-168272 GCF_043199955.1 Streptomyces sp. NPDC048514
AGCGTGAGGGAAACGCCCGGTTACATTTCGAACCCGGAAGCTAAGCCTCACAGCGCCGATGGTACTGCAGGGGGGACCCTGTGGGAGAGTAGGACGCCGCCGAACAATCTTTGGGAAGGACCCCTGGTCCCCAGCGTTCAGCTGGGACCAGGGGTCCTTTCGTTTTTACAATGCTTGCGGTACCGAAGACAGGAGTCACCATGTCCACCAACTCTCCCGACGACCGACCGGAGCGCGACCAGCGGCGACGGGACAGTGGTGACCGCGGTGACCGTGGCGGCTTCCGCCGCGACGACCGCCGTGATGACCGCGGTGACCGTGGTGGCTTCCGTCGCGACGACCGCGGTGGCGACCGTCCCTCCTACCGCCGCGACGACGACCGTGGTGGTCACGGTCGGCGTGACGACAACCGGGGTGGCTTCGGCCGCCGTGACGACCGCCGCGATGACCGCGGCGACCGTCGTGACGACCGCGGTGACCGCGGCGGCTTCCGCCGCGACGACCGCCGTGACGACAGCCGCGGTGGCGGCGGCTACCGCCGTGAAGGTGACCGCGGGCCTCGCCCCGGTTTCCAGCGCGACGACCGCCGTGAGGGTGACCGCGGGTCCCGCCCCGGCTTCCAGCGCGACGACCGCCGTGAGGGTGACCGCGGGTCCCGCCCCGGCTTCCAGCGCGACGACCGTGACCGTGGCGACCGCGGCGGCTTCCGCCGCGATGATCGCCGTGACGACCGCGGTGACCGCGGTGGCTTCCGTCGCGACGACCGCGGTGGCGACCGTCCCTCCTACCGCCGCGACGACGACCGCGGTGGCGACCGTCCCGCCTTCCGCAGGGATGACCGCCCCTCCTACCGCAGGGACGACCGCAGGGACGACCGCAGGGACGACCGCAGGGACGACCGCAGGGACGACCGCCGAGACGACCGGCGGGACGACCGGCGCGGCGAGGACCGGGGTGGTTTCCGGGGCCGTGACGACCGGGGTGACCGTGGCGGATTCCGCGGCCGTGACGACCGCGGTGACCGTGGCCCCCGTCGGGACGACCGTGGCGGTCGGCCGGGTGGCCTCCGGGGCCGCGACGACCGTGGCGGACGGGACGACCGCCGTGGTGGTGGCCGCTTCCGCGACGACCGCGACCGCGACCGTGACCGCGACCGCGAGCCGATCAAGCGGCTGCCGATCCCGGAGGACGTCACCGGCGAGGAGATCGACAAGGACGTCAGGCAGGAGCTGCAGAGCCTGCCCAAGACGCTCGCGGACGACGTCGCCAGGAACCTGGTGATGGTGGCCCGGCTCATCGACGAGGACCCCGAGGGCGCGTATGCCTACTCCAAGGTGGCCCTGCGTCTGGCGTCCCGCGTCGCCGCCGTGCGCGAGGCCGGTGGCTTCGCCGCGTACGCGAACCAGAAGTACAGCGAGGCCCTTGCCGAGTTCCGTGCCGCGCGGCGCATGACCGGCTCCGTGGAGCTGTGGCCGGTGATGGCCGACTGCGAGCGTGGGCTCGGCCGGCCGGAGAAGGCACTGGACATGGCCGGTGCCCCGGAGGTGCAGAAGCTGGACAAGGCGGGCCAGGTCGAGATGCGGCTCGTCGCGGCCGGCGCCCGGCGGGACATGGAGCAGCTGGACGCGGCCATCGTGACCCTGCAGAGCCCCGAGCTGGCGTCCAACTCCGTACAGCCGTGGACCGCGCGGCTGCGGTACGCCTACGCCGACGCTCTGCTGGCCGTGGGCCGGGACCGCGAGGCGCGGGAGTGGTTCGCGAAGGCGGTCGAGGCCGACCGGGACGGCAGCACGGACGCCTCCGACCGGCTCGCGGAACTCGACGGAGTCGAGTTCATGGACGCCCTCGACGAGACCGGCACCGAGGCCGAGTCCCGCCCCGAGGCCGAAACCGAGACCGTCGCCGACGCCGACGCTGACGCTGACGCTGACGCTGACGCTGACGCTGACGCTGACGCTGACGCCGACGCCGACGCCGAGGTCCGGAGCCCGGACGACGACGCGTCGGACGACGACGCGTCGGACGACGACGAGGCGGACGACAACGCGTCGGACGACGACGAGGCGGACAGCAACGCGTCGCACGACGAGGCGGAAGAGTCCGGCCAGTCCGGCCAGTCCGGCCAGTCCGGTCAGGTGGACGGCGACAAGGACTGACGTAGGTCATCGAGAAGAGGGCAGGCTCCTTGTGGAGCCTGCCCTTTTTCATGTCCTCCCCCGGGAGGTCCGCCCTCGGCGGTCAGGTCTCCAGTGCGCGCAGCACCAGCCCTGAGGCCGGTTTCGGGCCGAAGGACGTCGACTTGCGCGGCATGGTCACGCCCTGGCGGGCCAGGTCGCGTACGACCTCCTCGTGGACCGGGTGCATCAGTACGGCCGTTCCGCCGTCGCGCTCGGCCTTCTCCACCGTGGCGGCCGTGTCGTGGATGTAGGCGATGTGGGCCGGGGAGTCCTCGGGGATGTGCCAGACGTGTTCGAGGAGCGTGGCGTGCAGGACCGTGGCGTCCAGGGAGCGCCAGGCGGCCGGGCGGTCCGCCGGGATCGTCCGGCCCAGCAGTGCCGGGTCGGGACGGTCGAGCAGGTGGAAGGCGCCGTCGCCGGCGAGCAGGAACGCGTTGCCCGCGCCGGCCGCCTCGCCCAGTGCCTCCTGCGCCTGGGTCAGGGGCGTGTCGAGGCGCCGTACCCGGAACAGGCCGTCCACGGCGGACAGCGCGTCGGCGACCGGCAGGCCGTGCAGCAGACGGTGGATGGCGCGTACGCGCAACGGGTAGCGGACGGTGTCGACCAGGAGGACCAGGCCGTGGTCCCAGGGGCTGGGGGAGGGGTGTTCCGCGCGCAGCCGGAGGTAGGTGGCCCAGCGGTGGTGGCCGTCCGCGATCAGGGCCTGGTGGCGGGCCAGCTCGGACTGGATGAGCGACTGGTCGGCGGCGTCGGTGACGGACCACAGGCGATGGTGGAAGCCGTCCTCCGTGGTCGTCGCGAGCAGCGGGGGACCGGCCGCCGTCCGCTCGACGACCTCGGCGGCCGTGCCGTTGCCGCGGTAGGTCAGCAGCAGCGGCTCCAGGTTCGCCCGGGTGGCGCGCATCAGGGCAGCGCGGTCCGCGACGACGGGCGGCATGACGTCCTCGTGCGGCAGTACCACGCCCTCCTCGGGCTCCGAGACGCGTAGGGCACCGATCACGCCGCGCTGCAGCATGCCGTCGCCGTCCCGCTGCTCGTACACGTACAGGCCGGGCTCGGAGTCGGCCGCGAGGATCCCTTCGTCCAGCCAGCGGCGCAGGGTGTCCGCCGCCTGCTCGGTGCCTGCGCTCGGCGTGCCGGCCTGGGGCAGAATCAGCCGGACGATGTTGTACGGGTCGGCCGACTGGAGGTGGTGGACCCCGTCGGGCCGTACGACGACGTCGTACGGCGGAGAGGTGACGGAGGCCAGGCTGCCGACCCGTTCGGGGTCGTAACGAAGGCCGCGGAACGGGGTGAGTTCCAGGCCTCGGCGCGCCGTTGCTTCCGAGTGACCTGCAGTGTTCATCCCGGCATCGTACGTGTCCGGGCGGCGTGCGGGATGATCGGGGGAAAAGCGAGTGAACGAGGAGCGATGTGACATGAGCCAGGGCGTCAGGACGAGGCCCGAGGGCAGTGGGCAGCCCCTGAGCGAGGCGTACGACACGGCGCTGCTCGATCTCGACGGGGTGGTGTACGCGGGCGGGAACGCGATCGCGCACGCGGTGGACTCGCTGGCGGCGGCGCGCGACGGCGGGATGCGGTTGGCGTACGTCACCAACAACGCGCTGCGGCCGCCGGACGCCGTGGCCGGGCATCTGACGGAGCTGGGCATACCGGCGGGGGCCGAGGACGTGATCACCTCCGCGCAGGCCGTCGCCCGGCTGATCAGCGAGCAGGTGCCGCACGGGGCGCGCGTGCTGGTGATCGGAGGTGACGGACTGCGGGTGGCGCTGCGCGAACGGGGGCTGACCCCGGTGGAGTCCGCGGACGATGATCCGGCGGCGGTGGTGCAGGGGTTCGGCGGGGCCGATCTGCCGTGGGGGCGCTTCGCCGAGGCCTCGTACGCGGTGGCGCGCGGGGTCCCGTGGTTCGCGTCCAACACGGACCTGACGATTCCCAGCGGGCGGGGGATCGCGCCGGGCAACGGGGCGGCCGTGGAGGTCGTGCGCATCGCGACCGGCGCCGAGCCGCAGGTGGCGGGCAAACCGCTGCCCCCCATGCACAAGGAGACGATCATCCGGACGGGTGCGAAGCGGCCGCTGGTGGTCGGGGACCGGCTGGACACCGACATCGAGGGCGCGTTCAACGGCGAGGTGGACTCGCTGCTGGTGCTCACCGGCGTCACCGACGGGGCCGGGCTGCTCGCCGCGCCCCCGCGGCACCGGCCCACGTACGTGGACGCCGATCTGCGCGGTCTGCTCTCCGGCCAGCCGGAAGTGACCGAGGAGGGTGACGGGTTCCGCTGCGGTGGCTGGACGGCGTCGGCCGGCGCGGACCGGCTGGAGCTGGCGGGCGACGGCGAGGCGCTGGACGGGCTGCGGGCGCTGTGCGCGGCGGCCTGGACGGCGGCAGGGGACGGTTCCTGCGCGCTGGACGGCGCGAAGGCGCTGGCCCGGCTGGGGCTTTGAGCCGCGGGACGTGCCCCGGGGATCGAGAGAACAGGCAGGGTAGGCTAACCTAACCGGGTGTTGGTCGACAGTCCTACGGAACAGTGCGCGGAGACCGCCCCCGCGCCCCCAACCCGCCGGGCGGTGAGGGTCCTTGGGCTCTTGCTCTCCGTCGCGATCCTGGTGCTCGTCGCCCTGGCGAGCATCGCGATCGGGGCGAAGGCGCTGCCCCTGGACCAGGTCTGGCACGGCCTGTTCCACGACACGGGGAGCTACGGCGACGTGGTCGTGGACGAGCGGCTCGCCCGTACCGTCCTCGGACTGCTGGCCGGTGCCGCGCTCGGCCTGTCGGGCGCGGTGCTGCAGGCGCTCACCCGGAACCCGCTGGCCGACCCCGGTCTGCTCGGTATCAACGCCGGCGCCTCCGCCGCCGTCGTCACGGCCACCACCTACTTCGGTGTCACCAGCCTCAGCGGCTATGTGTGGTTCGCCTTCGCCGGCGCCGCGGCGGTCGGCGCGCTGGTGTGGTTCCTGGGCGGCAGCCGGGGCGCCACGCCGGTCCGGCTCGCGCTCGCCGGTACGGCGATCAGCGCGGCCCTGTACGGCTATCTGCAAGCCATGATGATCTTGGACGACGCGGTGCTGGGCAAGATGCGCTTCTGGACGGTGGGTTCGCTCTCCTCCGCCTCGAACGCCACCACCCTTCAGGTGCTGCCCTTCCTCGCGGTCGGCGCGGTCCTCGCGCTCGCGCTGGCCCGGCCGCTGAACGCGGTGGAGATGGGCGACGACACGGCACGCGCTCTCGGCGCCAACCTCAACCGCACCCGCGCGCTGGCCATGCTGGCCGCCGTGCTGCTGGCCGGGGCCGCGACCGCCGCCTGCGGTCCGATCGTCTTCGTCGGCCTGATGGTCCCGCACGTGGTGCGCTCCTTCACCGGCCCCGACCTGCGCTGGATCCTGCCCTACGCCACGGTCCTGTCGCCCGTCCTGCTGCTCGGCGCCGATGTCGCCGGCCGCGTCGTGGCCCGGCCCGCGGAGCTTCAGGTGGGCATCGTCACCGCGCTCGTCGGCGGCCCGGTCTTCATCTTTCTCGTACGTCGGCGGAGGACGGCCCAGCTGTGAAGACACTCTCCAAGAGCCGTGCCGTACGCACTCCCGGCGGGCTCTCCCTGCGCCTGGACCCGCGTGCCCTGGTCGTCGTCGTCCTGCTGCTGGCGGCCGCCTGTGCCGCCGGTGTCGCGCTGATCGGCACCGGCGACGCGCAGATCCCCGCGGCCGACGTGCTGCGCACGCTCGCCGGCGACGGCACCGCCTACCAGGACTTCATCGTCAACGAGCTGCGGCTGCCCCGGGTCCTGGTCGGCCTGCTGGTCGGCGCCTCGCTCGGCCTCGGTGGCGCCCTGTTCCAGTCGGTCTCCCGCAACCCGCTGGGCAGCCCCGACGTGCTCGGTCTCGCCCAGGGTTCGACGGCCGGCGCCCTCACCGTGATCGTGCTGCTGTCCGGCAGCGCCACCCAGGTGACCATCGGCGGTCTGGTCGGCGGCCTGGTCACGGGCCTCGCCATCTATCTGCTCGCCTGGCAGCGGGGCGTGCACGGCTACCGGCTCGTCCTGGTCGGCATCGGTGTCAACGCCGTCGCCACCGCGGTCAACGGCTATCTGCTCACCAAGGCCGATCTGGTCGACGCGGCCCGTGCGGTGGTGTGGATGACCGGCTCGCTCAACGGCCGTGACTGGGAACAGGTCTGGCCGCTGCTCGCCCTGTGCGCCGTCGTGGTGCCGCTGGTCCTCGCCAACGCGCGCGGCCTGCGGATGATGGAGATGGGCGACGACGTCTCGAACGCGCTCGGCGTGCGCGTGCAGCGCGTGCGGCTCGTGCTGATGGTCTCCGCCGTCCTGCTCACCGCCGCCGCCACGGCCGCCGCGGGCCCCGTCAGCTTCGTCGCGCTGACCGCGCCGCAGCTCGCCCGCCGGCTGACCCGCTCCCCGGGGCCGAACCTGGTGCCCTCCCTCTGCATGGGAGCCGCTCTGCTGGTCGCCGCCGACTGGGCCTCCCAGCGCGCCTTCGGCGCCGACGAGCTGCCCGTCGGCGTGGTCACCGGTGTCCTGGGCGGCGCCTATCTGCTGTGGCTGCTGGTCACCGAGCGCCGGGCAGGCCGGATATGAGCGGCACGAACACGAACACGACTAGGAGCACTGTGAACCGCCTGTCCGCCGAGAGCGTCACCCTCGCCTACGACCAGCGTGTGATCGCCGAGCAGCTGTCGGTGGAGATTCCCGACAACTCCTTCACGGTGATCGTCGGCCCGAACGCGTGCGGCAAGTCGACGCTGCTGCGGGCGCTGTCGCGGATGCTCAAGCCCAGCCGGGGCCGCGTGCTGCTCGACGGCCAGGCCATCCAGGCGATGCCGGCAAAGAAGGTCGCCCGCACCCTCGGACTGCTGCCGCAGTCGTCCATCGCGCCGGACGGCATCACCGTCGCCGACCTGGTCGGCCGGGGCCGCTACCCGCATCAGGGCCTGCTGCGCCAGTGGTCCGCAGAGGACGAGCGGGTCGTCCAGGAGTCGATGCGGCAGACCGGCGTCGCCGAGCTGGCCGAGCGGTACGTGGACGAACTGTCCGGCGGTCAGCGGCAGCGGGTGTGGATCGCCATGGCACTGGCCCAGCAGACCCCGCTGCTGCTCCTGGACGAGCCGACCACCTATCTCGACATCCAGCACCAGATCGACGTTCTCGACCTGTGCGCCGAGCTGCACGAGACGCAGGGCCGCACCCTGGTCGCCGTCCTGCACGACCTGAACCACGCCGCCCGCTACGCCACCCACCTCATCGCCCTGCGCGGCGGCGAGGTCATCGCCGAGGGCGCGCCGAACGAGATCGTGACGGCCGAGCTGGTCGAGCGGGTGTTCGGGCTGCGCTGCCAGGTCATCGAGGACCCGGAGACGGGCACCCCGCTGGTGGTGCCGGCCGCGCGGAAGGCACGGGCCGAGAAGGTCACAGCAGCCTCCTGAGCCGGAGCAGGTCCAGCGGGCGTCATAGCAGCTTCCTCAGCCGGAGCAGGTCCAGCGGGCGTCACAGCAGCTTTCTGAGCCGGAACAGGTCCAGGAGGCTCGCCTCCAGCTTCACCCGGCCCCTGCTCCAGGCGGTCGCGAAGGTCAGCTCGCCGTCCACCAGAGCCACCAGGTCGTCGCCGGCCATGGCGAGCCTGATCTGCGCCTTCTCGCGGGGCGACCCCGGACGGGTCTCCTCGACCTCGATCCGGCCACCGGTCATCCGGCCCGCGAAGGTGACGTCGAGATCGGTGATGTGGCAGCTCACCGAGCGGTCCAGGGCGGCGGCCGCGCGGACGTCGCCCTCGGAGTCCTGCATGTTGTCCGAAAGCTTTCCCAGTGCGGTGCGGCACTCCTCGACCGTGGCCATCGCCACCGACGTTACCCCAGCGGTTCGGGGTAGCGTCTGGGCATGAGCGAGTCCGTGTCCGAGGCCGTCCCGCAGGCCGCCGAGGACGTCCCCGAGCCCGAGCCGGCGCCCGAGTACGACCCCGCCGCCCCGGCCCCCCTGAACGTCCCGCGCACCCCCACCGGCAACGCCGAGGTCGACGCCGGGCTGCAGCGGCTGGCCGATGCCGACCACCTCGCCACCGACGGACACGTCGAGGTGTACGAGGATGTACACGGAGGGCTGCGGGACGCGCTCGCCGCGCTCGACGCCCGCCCGGGGCCGCCGGCTCCCGGCCGGCCCCCGACCGCCGCCCCCCGGTAAGACCCCCGGGTCGCACCGACCGATCGCCGTACCACCAGAGCAGGAGCTGAACCGAACGTGGCAGGAGTCGCACGCCGTCGTCTGGACGCGGAGCTGGTCCGCAGGAAGCTCGCGCGTTCACGCGAGCACGCCGGCCAGCTGATCGCCGCCGGGCGGGTCTCCGTCGGCAAGACCGTGGCGACCAAGCCGGCCACCCAGGTGGAGCCCGCGGCGGCGATCGTCGTCCAGACCGACGACAGCGATCCCGACTACGTCTCCCGCGGCGGACACAAGCTGGCCGGCGCGCTGGCGGTCTTCGTGCCGCAGGGCCTCGTCGTCGAGGGCCGGCGCGCGCTGGACGCCGGCGCGTCCACCGGCGGCTTCACCGACGTCCTGCTGCGCGCGGGCGCCGCCCACGTCGTCGCGGTGGACGTCGGTTACGGTCAACTCGCCTGGTCCCTGCAGAGCGATGAACGCGTCACCGTCAAGGACCGTACGAACGTACGCGAGTTGACGCTCGAGGCGATCGATGGGGAACCAGTGGATCTTGTCGTGGGCGATCTGTCCTTCATCCCGCTCGGGCTGGTGCTGCCGGCCCTGAAGCGGTGTGTGAAGCCGGACGCCGATCTGGTGATGATGGTCAAGCCGCAGTTCGAGGTGGGCAAGGAACGGCTGGGCAGCGGGGGTGTCGTACGGAGTCCGCAGCTGCGGGCGGAGGCCGTGCGTGCAGTGGCCGAGAAGGCCTGGGAGCTGGGGCTCGGGGTGCGTGGCGTCACCGCGAGTCCGCTGCCCGGACCCTCGGGGAACGTCGAGTACTTTCTCTGGCTGCGGTCCGGGGCTCCCGCACCGGACCCGGCCGACGTCGAGCGTGCAGTGGCGGAGGGGCCGCGTTGACACAGAACCGGGCGCGAACTGTTTTCCTGCTGGCCCACACCGGGCGGCCCGCGGCGATCCGCAGTGCGGAACTCGTCGTCAAGGGCCTGCTGCGGCACGGCATCGGGGTGCGGGTGCTGGAGGAGGAGGCGTGCGATCTGCCGCTGCCGGACGAGGTGCAGCTGGTCAAGGAGGCGACTCCGCAGTGCCTAGACGGCTGTGAGCTGCTGATCGTGCTCGGCGGCGACGGCACCCTGCTGCGGGGCGCCGAGTTCGCACGGGCCTCCGGGGTGCCGATGCTCGGCGTCAACCTCGGGCGCGTGGGATTCCTCGCGGAGGCCGAGCGGGACGACCTCGATCGGGTGGTCGACCGGGTGGTGGCGCGGTCGTACGAGGTCGAGGAGCGGATGACCGTCGACGTGGTCGTGCACCGCAACGGCGACATCGTGCACACCGACTGGGCGCTGAACGAGGCGGCCGTGCAGAAGGCGGGCGCCGAGAAGCTGCTGGAAGTGGTGCTGGAGATCGACGGGCGCCCGGTGACCGGCTTCGGCTGCGACGGGGTCGTCCTGTCCACGCCGACCGGCTCCACGGCGTACGCGTTCTCCGCCGGCGGCCCCGTGGTGTGGCCCGAGGTGGAGGCCTTGCTGATGGTGCCGATCAGCGCGCACGCGCTGTTCGCCAAGCCGCTGGTCACCTCGCCGGACTCGGTGCTCGCGGTGGAGGTCCTGCCGCACATCCCGCCGGGCGTCCTGTGGTGCGACGGGCGGCGGACCGTGGAACTGCCGCCCGGGGCGAGGGTGGAGGTCCGGCGCGGGGCCGTGCCCGTGCGGCTGGCCCGGCTGCACCACTCGTCGTTCACGGACCGGATCGTGGCGAAGTTCGCGCTGCCCACCACCGGCTGGCGGGGGGCGCCGCACTAGGGGCCGTCCGACGGTTCCCGTCCGCCGCGCGACGCCGGACAGCACGCGCGCCGCAGCGGCCCCGGACCCGGGTACGTCCGGTACGCGGGCCTGGAGCAGGCACGCCGGGAGCACGCACCCGACGCCGCGCGGCCGCCCGTCGGGCGGGACGCGCATCGCCGGACAGGCCCAGGCGGCGTTCGTGGGGATGGGTCCGTTTCGCCGGCGGGTGCGGGTGCTTCGCGGCTCGTCGCGCGGTTCCCCGTGCCCTCCCCGGCCGGACCACTCGCCGGAGTGACAAGGGCGGCCTGTGTGCACTCCCCGCCCCGGACCTCGTATGGTCTGTTCCGTGTTGGAGGAGATGCGGATACGGTCGCTCGGGGTCATCGACGATGCCGTCGTCGAGCTGTCACCCGGGTTCACAGCCGTCACCGGTGAGACGGGTGCGGGCAAGACCATGGTGGTCACCAGCCTCGGGCTGCTGCTCGGTGGCCGGGCGGACCCGGCGCTCGTGCGGATCGGCGCCGAGAAGGCGGTCGTGGAGGGGCGGATCGCCGTGCCCGCCCACGCCGCCGCCCTCGTACGCGCCGAGGAGGCCGGAGCCGAGCTGGACGACGGGGCCCTGCTGATCAGCCGTACCGTTTCGGCCGAGGGCCGCTCCCGCGCCCATCTGGGCGGGCGCAGCGTGCCGGTCGGGCTGCTCGCAGAGCTGGCCGACGACCTGGTGGCCGTGCACGGGCAGACCGACCAGCAGGGGCTGCTGAAGCCGGCCCGGCAGCGGCAGGCGCTCGACCGGTACGCCGGGGACGCGGTCGCCGGGCCGCTCGACAAGTACACGGAGGCCTACCGGCGGCTGCGGGCCGTCGTCGCCGAGCTGGACGAGATCACCACCCGCGCGCGTGAGCGGGCCCAGGAAGCCGACCTGCTGCGCTACGGGCTCGAGGAGATCGCCGCCGTGGAGCCGCGGGCCGGGGAGGACGTGGAGCTGGCCGAAGAGGCGGAGCGGCTGGGGCACGCCGAGGCGCTGTCGTCCGCCGCGACGGTCGCGCACGCCGCTCTCGCGGGCAACCCGGAGGACCCCGAGGGGATCGACGCCGCGACACTCGTCGCGGGCGCCCACCGGGCCCTGGAGGCCGTGCGGTCGCACGATCCGGCGCTGGCCGGGCTCGCCGACCGGATCGGGGAGATCGGGATCCTGCTGGGCGATGTGGCGGGTGAGCTGGCGGGGTACGCCGACGATCTGGACGCCGATCCGCTGCGGCTGGCCGCCGTGGAGGAGCGCCGGGCCGCGCTCACCGGGCTCACCCGCAAGTACGGGGAGGACGTGGGCGCCGTCCTGGCCTGGGCCGAGCAGAGTGCCGCGCGCCTGACCGAGCTGGACGGCGACGACGAGCGGATCGGGGAGCTGGCCGCCGAGCGGGACGCGCTCCGCACCGAACTGGGCGCCCTCGCGCAGGCGCTGACGGACGCGCGGTCCGAGGCCGCCGAGCGGTTCGCGGCCGCCGTCACGGCCGAACTGGCCTCGCTGGCGATGCCCCACGCACGCGTGTCCTTCGACATCCGGCAGACCGAGGACCCCGAGGGCGTCGAGGTCGGCGGCCGTACCGTCGCCTACGGGCCGTCGGGCGCCGACGAGGTGGAGCTGCTGCTCGCCCCGCACCCCGGCGCCCCGCCCCGGCCCATCGCCAAGGGCGCCTCCGGTGGTGAACTGTCCCGCGTGATGCTGGCCGTGGAGGTGGTGTTCGCGGGTACCGACCCCGTGCCGACGTATCTCTTCGACGAGGTCGACGCCGGTGTCGGCGGCAAGGCGGCGGTCGAGATCGGGCGGCGCCTGGCGAAGCTCGCGAGGACCGCGCAGGTCGTCGTGGTCACCCACCTGCCCCAGGTGGCGGCTTTCGCCGACCGGCAGCTGCTGGTCGAGAAGACCAACGACGGATCCGTCACCCGCTCCGGCGTGAAGGTCCTGGAGGGCGAGGAACGCGTCCGCGAGCTGTCCCGCATGCTGGCCGGCCAGGAGGACTCCGAGACGGCCCGCGCACATGCGGAGGAGCTGCTGGCGGCGGCGCGGGCGGATCTCTAGCGGGGCCGGCGGACGGCCGGGGGATCGGCGCACGAAGGTCCGGCTCCCGCCCGCCGCCCGCCGCCCGCCGCACCTCCGAGCCGGGGCGCCCTCCTGCGGGCGCCCGGCCCGGTCGCGCTCGGCGGCGGCTCTCGTGGCGGCTGACCGGAGTGCGGGGCCGCTCGGGTGCGATGGCCGCGCCCTTGCGCGGCAGGCGGCGCCGCGCCGCCGGCGCAGCGAGGCGGTGCCGGGGAGTCGTGGCCGCTGCCGCCCGGAGAGAACGGGTGAGTCCGGTGGGCCCCTCGGCCGTGAGCGTCCGACCTCGCCGAACCGCGGTGCACGGGGGTCGGCCGTGCCGGGCCTCCCTCACCCGTGTGGGTGGCGTGCACCGGCGCATCGCCCCCGCCCGCCGCACGGTGCGCCCTCCCGCGTTTACCGGAACGGCCGTGTCTCCTGGCATGCTTGACCGGAGCGCGGGGCGGGCGACGGGCCGGCACAGCCCGTGACGGAGGCGCGCGCGGTACGTCCTTCCACCCCCCTGCGCCCGCTACCGTCTGTACGTTTCCTCGTGACCGCACCGCGTCGAACCAGGAGCCCCGGCCCCGTGAGCCCCGTGAGCAGCAACGCACCGCACGGCCAGTCGCCGCTGCGCACCGTGCAGGTGCTGGGCGGAGCCAACGCCGGCAGCAGCGCGCACGTGCGGTCCCTCGCCGAGGGGCTCGTCGCACGGGGCGTGCGCGTCACAGTGTGCGCCCCCCTCGAAGCCGACCACGCCTACGATTTCACCGGGGCCGGTGCCGATCACGTGCCGGTGCCCCGCAGCAGCGACCCGGTCTCCGTGGCCGCGCTCCGGGCCGCCTGCGCCGACGCCGACCTGGTGCACGCCCACGGCCTGCACGCCTCCTTCCGCTCCGCGCTCGCCCTCGGCGGGCGCTCCACCCCCCTGGTGGTGACCTGGCACAACCGGGCGCGGGCCGAGGGCGCGCGGGCCCATCTGCTGCGGATGCTGGAGCGACGGGTGGTGAAGACCGCGGCCGTCGTCCTCGGCACCAGCTCCGACCTGGTGGACCGGGCCCGCCTGAGCGGTGCGCGCGACGCCCGGCTCGCGGCGGTCGGCCTGCCCGGACAGCGCCGGTCCTGCCCGCTCGACCCCGGGGGCGACGCGGCGGAGGGCTCCCCGTGCGCCGACGACCCCGACGGGCGGCGGCCCAAGGTCCGGGCCGAACTCGGTGCCACCGGCCGCCCGCTGCTCATCGCGGTCGGCTCCCTCGACCGGCACCGCGGCTACGACGTCCTGCTCGACGCGGCCCGCGCCTGGCGGGACCTGGATCCCGTGCCGCTGGTCTTCGTCGCCGGGGAGGGCCCGCTGCGGCCGGTGCTGCAGCGGCGGATCGAGGACGAGGGGCTGCCGGTGCGGCTCATCGGCCGCCGCGAGGACGTGACCGAGCTGCTCGCCGCCGCCGATCTCGCCCTGCTGACCAGCAGCTGGGAGTCCCGGTCCGTGCTCGCCCAGGAGGCGCTGCACGCACGCGTGCCGCTCGTCGCGACCCGCGTCGGCGGCATCCCGGACCTCGTCGGTGACGCGGCCGAACTCGTCCCGTACGGCGACGCGGAGACGCTCGCCCACGCCGTCGTACGCCTGCTCGCCGACCCGGGACGGCGTGAACTGCTGCGGGAGCGGGGCGTGCGGCAGGCCGCGGGCTGGCCCACGGAGGACGAGACGGTCGCCCAAGTGCTCAGCGTGTACGACGAGTTGACCCAGCCGCGACCGCTGGTCTAGCCACGGCCCGCTCGCCCGGCCGCGGCCGCTCGCCTAAGGGACGTGGCGGCGGGCGCGCAGGGCCAGGCTCAACGCCAGGACCGTGTGCGGGTCGTCCAGGTCGGTGCCGAGCAACTCCCCGATGCGGGCGAGGCGGTTGTAGAGGGTCTGGCGGTTGAGGTGCAGTTCGCGGGCCGTCTCGGCCTTGCGGCCGGCGTGCGCCAGATACGTCTCCAGGGTGGGCAGCAGGGGCGGCCGGGAACGGTGGTCGTGGTCGCGCAGCGGGCCGATCGCGCGGTCCACGAAGGCCGCCAGGTCCGGGTCGTCGCGCAGCCGCCACAGCAGCAGGTCGATGTCGAGACGACGGGCGTCGTACCAGGGCCGGTCGCCGAGGCCCTGCGCCGCCGTCGCCGTCTGCGCCGCGTGCCGCAGTCCGGCCGAGGCCGCCGCCCAGCCGCCCGCCACCCCGACCACCACCACCGGCGCAGCGGCGCCGGGCCGCTGCATCCCGGCCCGCTCCACACCCGCGCGCAGCGCCGCCGCCACCCGGTCCGCGACCACCGGCCGCTCCGTCTCCGCGCGCAGCCCCAGCAGGACCAGCACCCGGCCCTCCACCGGCCGCACGCCCAGCAGCACCGGCATGCCCACCGCGGCCAGTTCCTCCGAGACGGCCCTGGCCAGCACCGCCCAGCCGCCGCCCCGCTCGGCCGCGCTCGTGCGGGCGGTCCCGCCGTCCGGGGAGAGGGTGTCCGCGATCCGCATGACCACGGGCAGCAGCGGGCTGGCGCCGGGCTTGAAGCCGAGGACCCGTGCCTGCGCGGGAGCGTCCTGCGCCGCGATCCGGCCCTCGGCGAGATCGGTGAGGAAGTCGCCGCGGCCGCGCGCCGCCAGCTCCTCCTCCTGCCGGGCCTGCATCAGCACGACGGCCAGGATGCTCGCGGCCCGCTCGGCGGCGATCCGGTGCACCGGGGCCAGCGGCGAGCGGACCGGCAGCAGCACGAGCCGGGCCCGCACCGAGCCCGCCGTACCGGGACCGCCGCCGGGCACGTCCACGAGCACCGAGCCGGCCGGCGGCGGGGAGTCCTTGTGCGGACCGCGCAGCCCCTCCCACACCTGCAGCGGGTCGGCGCCCTCCGGACCGGACCCGGCGGCGTACAGCAGCCGGCCGTCCGCCGTCTCCAGGAACACCGGGTTCGCGCCGAAGTCGGCCAGGATGCCCAGCACCTGCGGCACCCCGCCGCCGCTCAGCAGCGCCTCGGTACAGCGCCGGTGCACCTCCTCCGCCCGCTGCAGCAGCGCGTAGTGGCCGTTGACGATCTCGGTGTGGATCTCCTCGGTCACCGTCACGAACGGCACCTCGCGGTGCAGCTGGACCAGGGGGAGCCCCGCGCTGCGGGCGGTGTCGACCAAGGCGGCGGGCAGCCGGCTGAAGCGCGGGCCCAGCTCCACCACCAGGGCGGCGATCCCGCGCTCGGCGAGGGTCCGCACGAAGGCCCGCTGCTCGGCCGGGCGGGTGCCGAGGCCGTAGCCCGTGGTGAGCAGGAGTTCGCCGCCCTTGAGCAGCGAGGCGATGTTCGGTACCTCGCCCGCGTGCACCCAGCGCACGGTGCGTCCCAGCCGGTCGGCGCCCGCCAGGATCTCCGGCAGCCCGCTGCGCAGACCGGGCAGCTCCAGTGCCCGCTGAACGGTGATCCCGGCGCCCTGAGTGGCGAGTCTGCTCTCCGTGCCGCTGTCCATGCAGCGGACGCTACCTGCGTGAACGCCCGAAGGACATCTCCGGACCACACCGGCCGGACGTTCCGGACCACACCGGCCCGCCGTCCCGGACCACACCGGCCGGACGTTCTGGACCACCCCGACCCGCCGTCCCGGACCACCCCGGCCGGACGCTCCGGACCACCCCGGCCCGCCGTCCCGGACCACACCGGCCGGACGTTCGGGACCCGACCGGGCCGACGCCCGGGACCCGACCGGGCCGACGCCCGGGGACCGGCCGGCCCGGCGTGCCGGACTACACCGGCCGGATGTTGTGGTTGAAGCGGAAGACGTTGTCCGGGTCGTAGCGCCGCTTCACCTTCTCCAGACGCAGCGTGTTCCCCTCGCCCAGGCCCGCCCTGACCCGGTCCGGGCCCTCGTCCCCGATGAAGTTCAGGTAGACGGCGCCGGTGCTCCACGGCCGGACCGCGGAGCGGACACTGCGGACCCAGGAGATCGCCCGCTCGTCGTCGACCGGGTCCTCCCAGACGGCGAAGGGGTGCGCGGCCCAGGCCGCGTCCCGGTACGGCACCGGGTACTCCTGCGGACCGGCGGCGATCGCCCCGCCCTGCGGGAACAGCAGGTGCCGGGTCCCGGTCGGCACCGGCATGCTGTCCCCGAGGGCGCAGAAGGACTCCACCAGATCGTCGGGGAGAGCGTTCAGGTACTCCGCCGACCAGTAGTTCCGCATCCCGGGCGGATCGTCGAGCAGGCACTGCACGTCGGCGTACGGCATGTCACCGGCCAGCTCCACCTCGTGTGGCAGCGCGAGCATCGGCCGGGCGAGCCCCCGCAAGGAGTCCTCGCCGCCCGCGTAGGTCAGCACCGCGGCGCACAGCAGCTTGCCCACCAGCTCCGCGGGGGTGAACTCCTCGGGTGGACCTGTCAGATACAGCACCGCGCCGCTCAGCTCGTCCGGCCCGGTACGGATGATCTCCCGGAAGGCGCGCGTCACATCCGGTCCGAGCTGGGGCAGGAACATCAGCAGGGCCACCGAGAAATCGGGCAGCTCGTGCAGTTCGAGGGTCAGCGCGGTGGCGACGCCGAAGTTGCCGCCCCCGCCGTGCAGGGCCCAGAACAGCTCGGGGTTCTCGTCCGCGTTCGCGTGCACCCGCTCGCCGTCGGCGGTCACCAGTTCCACGCCCAGCAGGTTGTCCGCGGCCAGACCGAAGGCGCGGTCGAGCCAGCCGGTGCCACCGCCTAGGACGAAGCCGCCGACCCCGGTGGTCGACGCCCGCCCGCCGGTGGTCGCGAGGCCGTGGGGCTCGGTGGCCCGGTCCAGATGGCTCATCGTCGCCCCGCCCTCGACGCGCACGGCCTCCGCCGCCGGATCGACGGTCACCCGGTGCATCCGGCGCAGGTCCACCACGAGTGCGCCGTCGCCCAGCGCCGACCCGGCCACGCCGTGCCCGCCGCCGCGCACCGCGATCGACAGGTCCAGCTCCCGGCCGAACCGCACGGCCCGCACCACGTCGGCGGCATCCGCGCACTGGGCGATCACGGCCGGCCGGCGGTCGATCATCGCGTTGAAGACCGTCCGGGCGGGGTCGTACCCCGGGTCCCCGGGGGCGAACACATCGCCGACCAGGTCTTCACGCAGCGCGGCGAGGGCCGCGCCCGCCTTCGACAGGGAAGCCATGGCCGCCGCCCTTCGCGAAAGGGGCTGATGTCCGCTTCCAGAGTAGGACCCGTCCGGCGGTTCACCGCAGACGGGAATCGCCGGACAGGCGCCGGCGCGGGTGCGGGCGGCCCGGTCGCGCTCAGCGGCGCCGCTCAGCCGCCGTACGCCCCGGAGGCCGTCAGCCGCAGGGCGGTGTCGATCAGCGGGACGTGGCTGAAGGCCTGCGGGAAGTTGCCGACCTGGCGCTGCAGGCGCGGGTCCCACTCCTCGGCGAGCAGGCCGAGGTCGTTGCGCAGCCCGAGGAGCTTCTCGAACAGCCTGCGGGCCTCGTCCACCCTGCCGATCATCGCCAGGTCGTCCGCCATCCAGAACGAGCAGGCCAGGAAGGCGCCCTCGTCGCCGGGCAGGCCGTCGACACCCTCGTCCTGGCCCTCCGTGGGATAGCGCAGGATGAACCCGTCCGGGGTGGACAGCTCGCGCTGGATGGCCTCGATCGTGCCGATCACGCGCTTGTCGTCCGGCGGCAGGAACCCCATCTGCGGGATGAGCAGCAGCGAGGCGTCCAGCTCCTGGGAGCCGTAGGACTGGGTGAAGGTGTTGCGCTCCTTGTCGTAGCCCTTCTCGCACACGTCCCGATGGATGTCGTCGCGCAGTTCCTTCCAGCGCTCCAGCGGGCCGTCCGCGTCACCGGACTCGATCAGCTTGATGGTGCGGTCCACCGCGACCCAGGCCATCACCTTGGAGTGCACGAAGTGCCGGCGCGGGCCGCGCACCTCCCAGATGCCCTCATCCGGCTCCTGCCAGTGGTCCTCCAGGTAGCGGATCAGCTTCAGCTGGAGCAGGGAGGCGTAGTCGTTGCGCGCCAGACCCGTCATGTGGGCCAGGTGCAGGGCCTCGGTGACCTCGCCGTACACGTCCAGCTGGAGCTGGTGCGCGGCGCCGTTGCCCACCCGGACCGGGGCGGAGCCCTCGTAGCCCGGCAGCCAGTCCAGCTCGGCCTCGCCCAGCTCGCGCTCACCGGCGATGCCGTACATGATCTGCAGGTTCTCCGGGTCGCCGGCGACCGCGCGCAGCAGCCACTCGCGCCAGGCGCGGGCCTCCTCGCGGTAGCCGGTACGCAGCAGCGAGGACAGGGTGATCGCCGCGTCCCGCAGCCAGGTGTAGCGGTAGTCCCAGTTGCGGACCCCGCCGATGTCCTCGGGCAGCGAGGTGGTGGGGGCCGCGACGATGCCGCCGGTGGGGGCGTACGTCAGCGCCTTCAGGGTGATCAGCGAGCGGACGACCGCCTCGCGATAGGGCCCGTGGTACGTACAGTGCTCGACCCACTCACGCCAGAAGGTCTCCGTCGCCTCCAGGGACTGCTCCGGCTCCGGCAGCGGCGGCGGCTGCTTGTGCGAGGGCTCCCACGAGATGGTGAAGGCGATCCGGTCACCCGGGGCCACCGTGAAGTCCGCGTACGTCGTCAGCGACTTTCCGTAGGTCTCCGCCTGCGTGTCGAACCACACGGAGTCCGGCCCGGCGACCGCCACGGTCCGGCCCTCGTGCCTGTGCACCCACGGCACGACCCGGCCGTAGGAGAAGCGCATCCTGAGCGCCGAGCGCATCGGCACCCGGCCGGTGACGCCCTCGACGATCCGGATCAGCTGCGGGGCGCCGTCGCGCGGGGGCATGAAGTCCGTCACACGGACCGTGCCGCGCGGGGTGTCCCACTCCGACTCCAGGATCAGCGAGTCGCCGCGATAGCTCCGCCGGGTGGCCGCCGGGGGGCTGGAGTCGACGGCGTGCGCCGGGCCGAGCCGCCAGAAGCCGTGCTCCTCGGTGCCCAGCAGGCCGGCGAAGATGGCATGCGAGTCGAAGCGGGGCAGGCACAGCCAGTCCACCGTGCCGTCCCGGCAGACCAGTGCTGCGGTCTGCATGTCTCCGATGAGTGCGTAGTCTTCGATGCGCCCGGCCACGTGCAACTCCAGTCGAACGGCCACGTCACCCCCGCGCAGGGGGGCTGTCGCTAGTGCGGTCAAGGGGTCGTTTTATGCGTTGAGCGGTGAAGCAAAGCAGCCGCCGAGCCCTGAGGCAACACGACAGTCCTTACTCAACGAACTGCCGCGCTCTCGTTGTTCCGGGTGATGGTGGCGGGGGTGTGCCGTCGTTCCGGCCGGGCTCGGCAGCGAATGTCCGAGCAGGATACGACGCACGTAGATGATCTGCGTGCCGCTCCGGGCAACCCGTGTGGGCCGAACGAGTGACCAACCGGTGAGAACCATGTGACCGGGGCGTGCCGTGGTGACACATGTCGTGCCGTGCTGTGCCGTGCTGTGCCCGGCCGGGCGCGCAGCGTGGCCGGAAGCCATCGCCTCCAGGCGCTGATACCCTGGTAGCCCGTGGACCGGTGGGCCTGAAACCCCCGAACCGCAGCGACGGCACCCCCGAAGATCCGGGTCGGAGGCCGTACCGCACGACAGACAGCGACCACGGGAGCCCCCTCTTGGCCATGCCGCCGAAAACCACGACGACCAAGCACATCTTCGTCACCGGGGGTGTCGCCTCCTCTCTCGGCAAGGGCCTCACCGCCTCCAGCCTGGGCATGCTGCTCAAGGCCCGCGGCCTGCGCGTCGTGATGCAGAAGCTCGACCCGTACCTGAACGTCGACCCGGGCACGATGAACCCCTTCCAGCACGGTGAGGTGTTCGTCACCAACGACGGCGCCGAGACCGACCTGGACATCGGTCACTACGAGCGGTTCCTCGACCGCAACCTGGACGGGTCCGCCAACGTCACCACCGGCCAGGTGTACTCCACCGTGATCGCCAAGGAGCGGCGCGGCGAGTACCTGGGCGACACCGTGCAGGTCATCCCGCACATCACCAACGAGATCAAGCACCGCATCCGGCGGATGGCCACCGACGAGGTGGACGTCGTCATCACCGAGGTCGGCGGCACGGTCGGCGACATCGAGTCGCTGCCGTTCCTGGAGACCGTCCGCCAGGTCCGTCACGAGGTCGGCCGGGACAACGTCTTCGTGGTGCACATCTCGCTGCTGCCCTACATCGGCCCCTCCGGCGAGCTGAAGACGAAGCCGACCCAGCACTCCGTCGCCGCGCTGCGCAACATCGGTATCCAGCCGGACGCGATCGTGCTGCGCTGCGACCGCGAGGTGCCGACCGCGATCAAGCGCAAGATCTCGCTGATGTGCGACGTCGACGAGGCGGCCGTCGTGGCCTGCCCGGACGCCCGCTCGATCTACGACATCCCGAAGGTCGTGCACACCGAGGGCCTGGACGCCTACGTGGTGCGCAAGCTGGACCTGCCGTTCCGCGACGTCGACTGGACGACCTGGGACGATCTGCTCGACCGCGTCCACAACCCGGACCACGAGATCACCCTGGCCCTGGTCGGCAAGTACATCGACCTGCCCGACGCCTACCTGTCGGTGACCGAGGCGCTGCGCGCCGGCGGCTTCGCCAACCGCGCCCGGGTGAAGATCAAGTGGGTCACCTCCGACGACTGCAAGACCCCGGCCGGCGCCGAGGCCCAGCTCGGTGACGTCGACGGCATCTGCATCCCGGGCGGCTTCGGCGACCGGGGTGTGCTCGGCAAGGTCGGCGCCATCCGCTTCGCCCGCGAGAACAAGATCCCGCTGCTCGGCCTCTGCCTCGGCCTGCAGTGCATCGTGATCGAGGCCGCGCGCAACCTGGCCGACATCCCGGACGCCAACTCCACCGAGTTCGACCCGGCCACCGCCCACCCGGTCATCTCCACCATGGCCGAGCAGATGGACATCGTCGCCGGCGAGGGCGACATGGGCGGCACCATGCGGCTCGGCATGTACCCGGCCAAGCTGGCCGAGGGCTCCATCGTCCGCGAGGTGTACGACGGCAAGGAGTACATCGAGGAGCGGCACCGCCACCGCTACGAGGTGAACAACGCCTATCGCGCGGAGCTGGAGAAGAAGGCCGGCATCCTGTTCTCCGGCACCTCCCCGGACGGCAAGCTCGTCGAGTACGTGGAGTACCCGCGCGACGCCCACCCCTACCTGGTCGCCACCCAGGCGCACCCCGAGCTGCGGTCGCGCCCGACCCGTCCGCACCCGCTGTTCGCCGGCCTGGTGAAGGCCTCCGTCGAGCGGAAGATCGCCAAGTAACACACCGGTTGTACGGTGGCCGGGGTGCATACCTGCAGAGGTGGGCACCCCGGCTTTCGTATGGGAGGACAGGGCATGACGATCATGGACACCCCCGAGGAGTGGGAGATCCGGGCGACGGACACCCCCTTCAGAGGCAACAAGACCTCCGTCCGCACGGACGACGTGGTCATGCCCGACGGTTCGGTGGCCCGCCGTGACTACCAGGTCCACCCCGGCTCGGTCGCGGTCCTCGCCCTGGACGAGGAGGACCGGGTGCTGCTGATCAACCAGTACCGCCACCCCGTGCGGCACAAGCTGTGGGAGATCCCGGCCGGCCTGCTGGACGTGCCGGGGGAGAACCCGCTGCACGCGGCCCAGCGCGAGCTGTACGAGGAGGCGCACGTCAAGGCCGAGACCTGGCGGGTGCTGACCGACGTGTACACCACGCCCGGCGGCTGCGACGAGGCCGTACGGATCTTCCTGGCCCGCGATCTCTCGGAGGCCGAGGGGAAGCGCTTCGAGGCGGAGCACGAGGAGACCGACATGCAGCACGCGCGGGTGCCGGTCGATGAGCTGGTGCGTCGGGCACTGGCCGGCGACGTGCACAACAACTGCCTGGTGGTGGGCGTGCTGTCGCTGGTCGCCGCTCGCGGCGGGGACGGGCTCGACGCCCTGCGGCCGGCCGACGCGCCGTGGCCGGCCCGCCCCTTCGAGGCCTGAGCCCCCCGTCCGGCCCACTGGTGTGAACATCGCCTGATCCGATCGGGCGATGTGTCCGCCGCGCTCGTCACGGAACGTCGCAGAGCGTGAACTAGGCTCTGGAAACGCCCGTACCGGAAGTCACCGGCGGGCTCGCGCGTGCGGTGGGACGGGAGTGTGGCCCGTGACGGATCAGGCGGTGGACACAGACGGAGCGCGGCCGTCCGCGCACTTGGTCGCGGAGAACCGGTTCCTGGGCCGCACGCGAGAGCTGAAAGAGCTGCGCGCCGACATCGAGCGCGCGGGCCTGGACACCCTCTCCGGCCGCAAGGCACCCCGCGCGCGCGTGCTGCTGATCGCCGGCCGTCCCGGTTCGGGCCGGACCGCGCTCGCCGAGGAACTCGTCCGGCAGGTCGCCGGGCGCTACCCCGACGGGGTACTGCGGGCCCGGCTCGGCGAACCCGACGGCAGCCCGGTCCCGGTCGAGCGCGCCGCCCGCGAACTGCTGGCCACGCTGGACCTGCCCGCCCCGGCCGGGGCGGCCGAGGAAGACCTGACCGAGGCCCTGCGCACGGCCCTCGCCGACCGGCGGGCGCTGCTCCTGCTGGACGACGCGGCTGGCGCCGAACAGGTCGACGCGCTGCTCCCGGCGGCCCCCGACTGCCTGGTGGTGGCCGTCTCCGGCGGACCGCTCACCGGCATCGCCGACGTCCGCCCCTGCACCCTGGGCGGCCTCGACACCAAGTCAGCGGTGGAGCTGCTGGCCGGATTCACCGGCTCTGTCCGCATCACCGTCGACCCGCGCGCCGCCGAGAGCCTGGTCGAGGCCTGCCAGGGCCACCCGGCCGCCCTGGTGCTGGCCGGCGGCTGGCTCGCGGCGCGTCCCCAGGCCGCCGTCTCCGACCTCGCCAAACGGCTGCACACCGCCAACGACGACGGCTCCGACGGCAGCCCGCTGGCCCGCGTCCTGCGGCTCGTCCACGCCCAGCTGCCCGGCCCGGCCGCCCGGATGCTGCGACTGCTCTCCCTCGCCCCGGCCGGCCTGATCGACCCGCACACCGCCTCCTCGCTCGCCGGCTGCTCGGTGGACGCGGCCCGCGCCGTCCTGGACGACCTCGTCGCCCACGGCCTGCTGCGCGCGACGCACGTCCCCCTGCCCCAGTACGACGTCCCCGGCTGCCTGCACCCCATGTTGCGCGCCCTCGCCGAGAGCCAGGAGCGGCCCGCGGAGCTGCAGCTGGCCCGGGCCCGGATGCTGGAGCGGACGGTACGGCTGCTGCAGTCCTGCCGGGCGATCACCGAGACGGACAGTCCGCAGGCCCGGGAGAAGCTGAGCGCGATGTCCCGCGAGGTGCGCTTCCCGAATCCCAGGGCCGCCGCCGACTGGCTGCGCATCCGGCGGCCGGCCCTGCTGGCCTCCGCACGTCTCGCGGTGGCCGACGGAGACCTGGACACCCTGGCAAGGAGGCTGCTGTCCCAGCTGGTCAGGGCCATCGTGGCGCATGTCGGCACCCAGGCCGCCGCCCCCGATCTGTACGGCGTCCACAGTCTCGTCCTCGATGTTGCCGAGCGCCGCGGGCTGCCCCGGGAGAAGGCCGCGGCCCTGCTGAACCTGGGCGATCTGGACGCCCAGACCGGCCGCACGAGAGACGCGCTGGCACGATATCGGTTGGCATTGGGGGCTGGACGCGAAGCAAATGACCCGTACGCGACCGGTCGCGCAATGGAATCCGTAGGTGGGGCGTACCAGGAGCTGGGGGACTACGACCGGGCCGCCGACTGGTTCGGCCGGGCCCTGGGCGACCGGCTCGCCCGCGGCGAGCTGGAGCAGGCCGCCCGGCTGTACGGCCGGATCGCCAGCGCCCACACCTACGCGGGCCGCTACGGCGAGGCGCTCAGGAACTGGCGCGCCGCCGTCGCCGGCTACCGCAGGAGCGGCGATGTGGCCGCTCATGCCCGCGCGTTGAGCGAACTGGCCCGGGTGCAGGAGTACGCGGGACGGCCCGCGGAGTCGCTGCGCACCTGCCAGCAGGCGGTGGAGTGGGCGCGCCAGGCCGAGGACGTCCGCCTGCAGGCCGCGCTGCAGCTGCGGCTGGCCGACACCCTGGAGCGGCTCGGCGACCCCGCGTCGGCCCATCTGCACCGCGCCGCGGCCGAGCGCATGCTGGATGAGGAGCCCCCGGAGAGCGAGGAAGGGCGGGAGCAGGGCGTAAAGGCCTGCGAAATCCGTAGTGCATCCGACGAAGATTGATGCAATGAAAGGCTAGACAGCCGGAACGCCTTCATTAAACTGGCTCTGCCGCACGTTCTCCTGCGGTGTCTCCCGGTGTGCCCCCGCACGCCTGGGTATGTCATGCAACGCACCCCCCCATACCCTCTGAGCCAAGGACCGTGATCGACGTGAAGGTCGGCATCCCCCGCGAGGTCAAGAACAACGAGTTCCGGGTGGCCATCACCCCCGCCGGTGTGCACGAGCTGGTGCGCAACGGCCACCAGGTCGTCATCGAGCGGGGCGCCGGCCTCGGCTCCTCGATCACGGACGAGGAGTACGTCGCCGCCGGCGCCGGCCTCCTCGACACCGCCGACGAGGTGTGGGCGGCCGCCGACCTGCTGCTGAAGGTCAAGGAGCCCATCGCGGAGGAGTACCACCGCCTCCGCAAGGACCAGACGCTCTTCACCTACCTGCACCTGGCCGCCTCCAAGGAGTGCACGGACGCGCTCATCGAGTCCGGCACCACGGCCATCGCCTACGAGACGGTGGAGCTGCCGAGCCGCGCGCTGCCGCTGCTCGCCCCGATGTCCGAGGTCGCGGGCCGGCTGGCCCCGCAGGTCGGCGCCTACCACCTGATGCGCGCGGCCGGCGGCCGTGGCGTGCTGCCGGGCGGCGTCCCGGGCGTGACCCCGGCCAAGGCCGTGGTCATCGGCGGCGGTGTCTCCGGCTGGAACGCCACCCAGGTCGCCGTCGGCATGGGCTTCGACGTGACCCTGCTCGACCGCGACATCAACAAGCTGCGCGAGGCCGACAAGATCTTCGGTACGAAGGTCAAGGCGATCATGTCCAACTCCTTCGAGCTGGAGAAGGCCGTCCTCGACGCCGACCTCGTCATCGGCGCGGTCCTCATCCCGGGCGCCAAGGCCCCGAAGCTGGTCACCAACGAGCTGGTGTCCCGCATGAAGCCCGGAAGTGTTCTTGTCGACATCGCGATCGACCAGGGCGGCTGCTTCGAGGACTCCCGTCCCACCACGCACGCCGACCCGACCTTCCCGATCCACAACTCGGTCTTCTACTGCGTGGCCAACATGCCGGGCGCGGTGCCGAACACCTCCACCAACGCCCTCACCAACGCGACGCTGCCGTACATCGTCTCGCTCGCCAACAACGGCTGGGTCGAGGCGCTGCGCCGTGACGCCTCGCTCGCCAAGGGTCTCAACACCCATGACGGCAAGGTCGTTTACAAGGAGGTCGCGGAGGCCCACGGCCTGGAGCACGTCGAGCTGAGCTCGCTGCTCGGCTGACCCCGTGACCTGGTGAGTCGTTAAGTCGCCCTCCGGCAAAAGGCGATTCGTCAACACGACTCGTCAACACCACACACCCGGCCGGACCTTGCCCGACAAGGTCCGGCCGGATGTGTGTATGGTCACTTTGCGGCTCTCGGCCAACTCGCCTCGAACGTAACTCTTCGACCGATTCGCACACCGGTGAAACCTGCTGTGCGACGGCAGTACGCCCTTGACAGCGAGATGTTTCATTGCCGACACATCCTGCCGGGTCCGGCGGATTGTGTTGCTGCGGACCGCCGACACGCCATAGAGTCGCCAACCGTCGGCATGGTGCCACGCTGACCTTGTCTAGAAGTTTCCTGGTCACCAAGGAGGTAAGACGACTTGTGAATGAGTCGACATTTTCTCCCGGGGGTGGTCAACCAGGAATGCCGGTACGGGGCCAGGACCCCACGGGATTCGAGGCTGTCGGCTCCGTAGCTGTGCGCACCTTCGCAGCCCACCAGAGTCCGGGGCCGCAACCGGCCCGGACAGCACACCAGAGCATGGATGGCCATCACGTGAACGCCATGGCCGGCGACGGAAGTGGCGCGCCCCACAACCAACTCGCCGTCTACGACGAACTGCCCGAGGGGCACTTCTACGACCCCGATGCCGAGTACGAGCCCGATCCGGAGTACGCGGCCACGCTCGCGCCCGACGCGGCCCGCCAGCGCCGTGAGCGCGTCGGTCCCACCGGACGCCCGCTGCCGTACTTCCCGATCCCGGGCCCGCTGACCGACCACGGCCCCGCGAAGATCATCGCGATGTGCAACCAGAAGGGCGGCGTCGGCAAGACGACGTCGACCATCAACCTGGGTGCCGCGCTCGCGGAGTACGGCCGGCGCGTGCTGCTCGTGGACTTCGACCCGCAGGGCGCGCTGTCGGTCGGTCTCGGCGTCAACCCGATGGAGCTGGACCTCACCGTCTACAACCTGCTCATGGAGCGGGGTATGTCCGCGGACGAGGTGCTGCTGAAGACGGCGGTCCCGAACATGGACCTGCTGCCGTCCAACATCGACCTGTCCGCCGCCGAGGTCCAGCTGGTCTCCGAGGTGGCCCGAGAGTCGACGCTCCAGCGCGCGCTCAAGCCGCTGCTGCCCGACTACGACTACATCGTGATCGACTGTCAGCCCTCGCTCGGCCTGCTGACCGTCAACGCGCTGACGGCGGCGCACAAGGTGATCGTGCCGCTGGAGTGCGAGTTCTTCGCGCTGCGCGGTGTGGCCCTGCTGACGGAGACCATCGAGAAGGTCCAGGAGCGGCTCAACCCCGAGCTGGAACTGGACGGCATCCTCGCCACGATGTACGACTCGCGCACGGTGCACAGCCGTGAGGTGCTCGCACGTGTCGTCGAGGCGTTCGACGACCACGTCTACCACACGGTCATCGGCCGCACGGTCCGCTTCCCGGAGACCACGGTCGCCGGTGAGCCGATCACCACGTACGCCTCCAACTCCGTCGGTGCCGCCGCCTATCGCCAGCTCGCCAGGGAGGTGCTCGCCCGGTGTCACGCCGAGTGAGTCTGCCGGGGGCCGACGAACTCTTCCGTACGACAGGGGGGACGGCGCTGCAACCGTCGGGTCCCCGGCGCCCGGCCAACGGTGAGGCCCGGGTGCCGGCTCCCGCGGGGGAGAGCGACGAGGCGGCCGCCGCCGAGGACGCACCGCAGTCGGTGCCCGTGCGGAGCGGCGACGGAGAAGGTGCGGAGCATGTCGCGGCGGAGGCCGAGCCGGCCGAGGACGGCGAGTCCCGCAGCCGCCCGGCGCGCGGGCAGACGGTGCAGGAAGGTTCTGCCGCCGGGCAGCAGCGCAAGCGGGGCCGGGCGGCGAACCGGCGGCCCAGCGGGCGCGAGCGGCACGACGAGAAGATCACGGTGTACGTGTCGGCCGAGGAGCTGATGGACCTGGAGCACGCCCGGCTCGTGCTCCGCGGCGAGCACGGTCTCGCCGTCGACCGCGGGCGCATCGTCCGCGAGGCGGTGGCCGTGGTCCTGGCCGACCTGGAGTCCCGCGGGGACGCGAGCATCCTGGTACGACGGCTGCGCGGGCGGTAACGGTAGCCTGCGGGGGCCATGCCCTCGAACGACGTTCCCGCACCCGTACCCGCGTCCGGCGCCGGACGCCGGCGTGCGCTGGGCCGGGGCCCGGGAGCGGCGCCGACCGGTCCGGCCGCGCCGCCGCAGCCCGCCGCACCGCAGCCCGACCCCGTGGCGCCGGAGCAGTGTCCCGGGGCGGAACCGATCCGCGGACCGGAGCAGCCTCCCGGAGAGAACGCCGAGACCACGCCTCCCGCGCCGGCCGTGTCCGAGCCTGCGGTGCCCGCGCCGGTCGTGTCCGCGCCGGCCGTCTGTGAGCCTGCGGTGCCCACGCCGGCCGCGCCCGCGCCGGCCGTGCCCGAGCCGGCGGTGTCCGCGTCCGCGTCCGTGGCCGATGAGCCGGTCCTGGCCGTGCCGGAGCCCGGTCCCGGTGACCGGGCTCCCGCCGACGGTGTCTTCAAGGTTCGCCTCGCCAACTTCGAAGGCCCCTTCGATCTCCTCCTCCAGCTGATCTCCAAGCACAAGCTGGACGTGACCGAGGTCGCCCTGTCCAAGGTCACCGACGAGTTCATGGCGCACATCCGGGCGATGGGGCCGGACTGGGACCTGGACCAGACGACCGAGTTCCTGGTCGTGGCCGCCACCCTGCTCGACCTCAAGGCCGCCCGGCTGCTGCCCGCCGCCGAGGTCGAGGACGAGGCCGACCTGGCACTGCTGGAGGCGCGGGACCTGCTGTTCGCGCGCCTGCTCCAGTACCGCGCCTACAAACGGATCGCCGACATCTTCAACGAGCGCCTCGACGAGGAGGCGCGCCGCTACCCCCGCACCGTCGGCCTGGAGCCCGGGCACGCCGAGCTGCTGCCCGAGGTCGTCATCAGCATCGGCCCCGAGGGCTTCGCCCGGCTCGCGGTCAAGGCGATGCAGCCCAGACCCAGGCCGCAGGTCTACGTCGACCACATCCACGCGCCGCTGGTCAGCGTGCAGGAACAGGCGGGGATCGTGGTGGCACGGCTCCGCGAGCTCGGCGAGGCGAGTTTCCGGACGCTCGTCGAGGACACCGACGACACCCTGACCGTCGTGGCGCGGTTCCTCGCCCTGCTGGAGTTGTACCGCGAGAAGGCCGTCGCCCTGGAGCAGGAGGCCGCGCTCGGCGAGCTGACCGTGCGCTGGACGGGCGGGGACGCGCAAGCGGCTCCGCTGGTCACCGACGAGTTCGACCGGGCGCCCGAGCAGACCGAGGAGAAAAAGGCATGAGCGAGGAGACCGCAGAGCACCCGGCGGGGCTGCGCGCCGTCGCCGGCCTCGGGCTGAAGCCCACCCTGGAGGCGATGCTCATGGTCGTGGACGAGCCCGCGACCGAGGAGCACCTGGCCAGAATCCTCGAGCGGCCCAGGCGGCAGATCGGGGACGCGCTGCGCGAGCTGGCCGACGAGTACACCGTGCAGGGCCGCGGCTTCGAGCTGCGCTTCGTCGCGGGCGGCTGGCGTTTCTACACCCGTGCCGCGTACGCGCCCGCCGTGGAGAGACTGATCCTGGAGGGCCAGACGGCCCGCCTCACCCAGGCGGCGCTGGAGACCCTCGCGGTCGTCGCCTACCGCCAGCCGGTCAGCCGCAGCCGCGTCTCCGCCGTACGCGGAGTCAACTGCGACGGCGTGATGCGCACGCTCCTGCAGCGCGGTCTGGTCGAGGAGGCGGGCACGGAACCCGAAACAGGTGCGATCCTGTACAGGACGACGAACTACTTCCTGGAGCGGATGGGCCTGCGCGGCCTTGACGAACTTCCGGAGCTCGCGCCCTTCCTCCCGGAGGCGGAGGCGATCGAGGCCGAGAGCCAGGAGGGGGTCCCGTCGTTCGACCCGGACGCGCCCGACGCGCCCGGCGGTCAGGACGCAGACGACTAAGACGGAAACCTTGATGCGAAGCAGCGGCAGCGGCAAGAGCGGCGGGCGCGGTAACTACCGCGGTGCCGGCAACGACAGGGACCAGAAGCAGGGGCAGGGACGTCCCCGCAAGCCCCGCCCCGAGGAGCGCCGCTACGACGTGGGTCCCGGCGCCTCCCCGGAGGGCCCCAAGTCCGGGCGCGGCGGCGCGGCCCGCGGTGGCGCCAAGGGCGGCCCGAAGAAGCCCCAGCAGGGCGGACGTACGGCCCCCGCACGCTCGCGTGAGTACGAGACGCGGGTCGAGGAGCGCAACCGGGAGCGGTACGCCGACAAGAAGGACGTCAAGCTGCCCAAGACCTTCCCGGGCGCCGAGCAGGAGGGCGAGCGGCTGCAGAAGGTCCTCGCGCGCGCGGGCTACGGCTCCCGGCGTGCCTGCGAGGAACTGATCGAGCAGGCCAGGGTCGAGATCAACGGCGAGATCGTGCTGGAGCAGGGCCGCCGGGTTGACCCGGAGAACGACGAGGTCAAGGTCGACGGCCTGACCGTGGCGACCCAGTCGTACCAGTTCTTCTCGCTGAACAAGCCCGCCGGTGTCGTCTCGACGATGGAGGACCCGGAGGGCCGGCAGTGCCTCGGCGACTACGTCACCAACCGGGAGACCCGGCTCTTCCACGTCGGCCGGCTGGACACCGAGACCGAGGGCGTCATCCTGCTCACCAACCACGGTGAGCTGGCGCACCGCCTCACGCACCCCAAGTACGGCGTGAAGAAGACCTACCTCGCGCACATCGTCGGCCCGATCCCGCGTGACCTCGGCAAGCGGCTGAAGGACGGCATCCAGCTGGAGGACGGCTACGCGCGCGCGGACCACTTCCGGGTCGTGGAGCAGACCGGCAAGAACTACCTGGTCGAGGTGACCCTGCACGAGGGCCGCAAGCACATCGTGCGGCGCATGCTGGCCGAGGCGGGCTTCCCGGTCGACAAGCTGGTGCGCGTGGCCTTCGGCCCGATCACCCTGGGCGACCAGAAGTCCGGCTGGCTGCGGCGCCTGTCGAACACCGAGGTCGGCATGCTGATGCAGGAAGTCGACCTCTAGACACCTTGCCGTGATTCACCATCCCCTTTATTGTCAGACTGACGATAAAGGGGATGGTGAATCACGTGTCCAAACGTGCCGCGACGGGAGCACTCCTCGGCCTCGCTCTCGGGGACGCCCTGGGCTTCCCGACCGAGTTCGACGACGTGCCGTCGATCCTGACGAAGTGCGGCCCCTGGCGAGAGATGCAGCTGCCCCCGCGGGCCCTCGTCTCGGACGACACGCAGATGACCCTCGCCCTCGGGCGGGCGCTGCGGACCGCCATGGAGCGCGGCCACCTCACTCCCGAGCGGCTGGAGCGGCCGCTGCGCGAGGAGTTCGTCGACTGGTTCCGCTCGCCGGAGAACAACCGCGCCCCGGGCCGCACCTGCCTGACCGCGTGCGAACTGCTCGCGCGGGACGGCCGGGCCTGGCAGGACGCCAGCCGGCTCGGCTCCAAGGGCTGCGGCGCCAACATGCGCGTCGCTCCCATCGGCCTCGCTCCCGGGCTCAGCGACGAACAGCGCTCGGGCGCCGCCCGGTTGCAGTCCGCGCTCACCCACGGACACCCCACCGCGCTCGCCGCCTCCGACCTCACCGCCCACGCCGTCCAGCTGCTCGCGCACGGCACCGACCCGACGAGCCTGGTCGGCCGGCTGCGCTCCTACGCGCTGGAGCACCGCACCCACTACGACCACACCTGGCTCGGCGACCTGTGGACCCGCTCCCAGGATCCCGGCCCGGAGCACTTCGTCGCGCGCGGCTGGGACGAGTGCCTGAACATCCTCGACCGCCTCCAGGAGGCCGTGCGGACCGTCTCGCCGGAGACCGACCCGTGCCTGGCCACCGGCGAGGGCTGGATCGCCGAGGAGGCCCTCGCCACCGGGCTGCTGTGTTTCCTGCTCTTCCCGGACGAGCCCGTCACCGCCCTGCGCCGGGCCGCCTGTTCCGCCGGCGACTCCGACTCCATCGCCTGCCTCACCGGCGCCTTCGCGGGCGCCTGGCTGGGCGCGGACGCCTGGCCGGCCGACTGGACCGAGCGGATCGAGTACCGAGGCGACCTGTTGGCCCTGGGCGCGCTCTGGGACGCTTAGGGCCATGATCGAAGACCTCGACATCGACCTCGCGCCCGTGGTCGCCGAACAGCCCGACCCGCTGCTGTTCGCGACCGTGTCCGGAGCCCACCTGTACGGCTTCCCCTCGCAGGACTCGGACGTGGACCTGCGCGGCGTCCATCTCCTGCCGGCGGCCGAACTCGTGGGCCTGCACGAGCCGGAGGAGACCCGGTCGCGGGCCTGGGTGCGGTTCGGCGTCGAACTCGACCTCGTCACCCACGACCTGCGCAAGTTCGTCCGGCTGATGCTCCGCCGCAACGGCTACGTCCTGGAGCAGCTGCTCTCACCCCTGGTCGTGCAGACCGGCGACGCCCACCGGGAGCTGGCCGCCCTGGCACCCGGCGTCCTCACCAGCCACCACGCCCACCACTACCGCGGGTTCGCGGTGACCCAGTGGCGGCTGTTCGAGAAGACGCAGGAACTCAAGCCGCTGCTCTACACGTTCCGGGTGCTGCTCACCGGCATCCACCTCATGCGCTCCGGCGAGGTCCAGGCCCACCTGCCGACGCTCCTGGACACCGTCGGCGCTCCCGGCTATCTGCCGGAGCTGATAGCCGCCAAGGCGGCGCGGGAGCACGGGGCGGCCGACGTCGACCCCGCGCGTGTCGAGGGCGACGTGGAGCGGTTGCAGGCGCTGCTCGACGAGGCGCAGGCCACCTCAGCCCTCCCCGAGGCGCCCAGCGCCTACGACGCCCTCCACGACTTCGTGGTGCGCCTGCGTCTGGGGGGCTGAGCCGGGCGCGGGCGTCCGCCGGGCCGGGGCGGGCGCCTCCGCCCCGCCGGCCGGCGGTGTCGGCGTGCGCCCCTGGTGACCGGCGGCCGAGTCCCGGCGGACGCGGAAGAGGAAGTCGGCCACGCGTGCGTGGTCCGGCTCCGGCGGCAGCGGGCTGCCCCGCAGGGCCTCCTCGGTCTCGGCCGCCAGTGCGGTCATCCACGCGTCGACCTGCGCCCAGGGCACTTCGCCGCGCTTGACCGCGAGGAGGGACCCGCGCCGGTCACCGACGTCGATCCGCAGCTCCCCGGTGCGCAGCAGGTCGCGGGCGCTCACCAGCAGCCGCAGCAGGTGCATCGCGTGCTTCCAGCGCGGGGCGCCCGTCGTGCGCATGCCGGCCTCCAGCTTGCGGCGCTGGGCGAGGGCGTAGCGGCCGAACGTCTCATGGACCCGCAGGGACAGGAAGGCGCCGCGCAGGGACAGCAGCTCGCGGCCGGTGCCGTCCAGCTGCTCCACCAGCGGGGAGTGCAGGCACTCCAGGATGTTCGGGTTGCCGCGCAGCGCCAGCTCGCAGAACCGCTCCAGCTCCCAGGAGAACTGCTCCTCGCCCGGTCCCTCCACATGCGTCGGCGGCTTCCGGAACCGCCAGAAGAGGGGAGTGGGGGCGAGGAACACGCCCCGCCGGTCCGTGTCGCTCTCGTCGGTCGCGAGGCCGAAGGCCCGCGAACCCATGACACAGGAGTAGATCGTGTGGTCGCGTACCAGGTACTCGGGATCCTCGGACGGCATGCCCGGAGCGTACGCGGCCGTCTCAGGTCAGGCGGATCGAATTTCCCTCCACCTCGATCTTCTTCTCGGCCAGCGGTCTGGTCGCCGGTCCGTCCGCCACCGAGCCGTCGGCGATGTGGTACTTGCTGCCGTGGCAGGGGCAGTCGATCGTGCCGTCGGCCACCTGCCGCACCAGGCAGCCCTGGTGGGTGCAGACCGCCGAGAACGCCTTGTACTCACCCTTCTTCGGCTGGGTGATCACGATCTTGCGGTCGGCCAGGACCTTGCCGCCGCCCTCCGGGATGTCGCTGGTCCTCGCCACTTCCTTCCCGCCGGAGGCGGCGGAGGCCGAGGTGGCGGCCGGGGGGGAGGCGGGCTTCGAGGTGGCGGAGGCGGGGGAGGCGGGCTCCGAGGCCTTGTCCTTGTCGCCACCGCATCCCACGCATCCCGCAGCGAGCGCCGCAGCGCCCGTCGCCAGAACCGTGCGCCGCATCGCGGGCTGGGTCATGTCACCACTCCGTACAGACGTTGAAGAGCAGGGTGCGAAACCGGTGGTTACCGGTACATTCGCATCGTCTCAGTGATCGGGCGCCGTGCGCCCGGACCGCGCGGGCTGACTACGCTGGACGGGCCAGAACAGACACACCTGTCAGCGAGGAGCAGCGCCGTGGCGGTACGAGCGGTCCGGGGGGCCGTCCAGCTGGAGCGGGACGACGCCGGACACATGGACGAGCAGGTCGGAGCGCTGCTCACCGCCGTCCTGGAACGGAACGGACTGACCACCGACGACCTGATCAGCATCTGGTTCACGGCCACTCCCGACCTGCACAGCGACTTTCCGGCCGCCGCGGCCCGCAAGCTCGGCATCGTCGACGTCCCCCTGATATGCGCCCAGGAACTCGACATCGCGGGCGCCATGCCCCGCGTCGTCCGGGTCCTCGCCCACATCGAGTCGGACCGGCCACGCGCCGACATCGCCCACGTCTACCTCGGCGCCGCGGCCGCCCTGCGCAAGGACATCGCCCAGTGAGAACCGCACTCGTCATCGGAACCGGACTGATCGGCACCTCCGCCGCCCTCGCCCTCGCCCAGCGCGGGGTCGTCGTCCACCTCGCCGACCACGACCCCGAGCAGGCCCGCACCGCCGCCGCGCTGGGCGCCGGCACCGACGAGGCCCCCGGCGGCCCCGTCGACCTGGCGATCGTGGCCGCCCCGCCCGCGCACGTGGCCGGCGTGCTCGCCGACGCCATGCGCCGGGGCGCGGCCCGCGGCTACCTGGACGTGGCGAGCGTCAAGGGGGGCCCGCGCCGCGAGCTGGAGGCGCTGGATCTGGACCTGTCCGCGTACATCGGCACGCACCCCATGTCCGGCCGCGAGAAGTCCGGCCCGCTGGCCGCCACCGGCGACCTCTTCGAGGGCCGCCCCTGGGTGCTCACCCCCACCCGGGACACCGACACCGAGGTGCTCAACCTCGCCCTGGAGCTGGTCTCGCACTGCCGTGCCGTCCCGGTGGTCATGGACGCCGACGCCCACGACCGTGCCGTCGCCCTCGTATCCCACATGCCCCACCTGGTGTCCAGCATGGTCGCCGCGCGCCTGGAGCACGCCGAGGAGGCCGCCGTACGGCTGTGCGGGCAGGGCATCCGGGACGTGACCCGGATCGCCGCCTCGGACCCGGGCATGTGGATCGACATCCTCTCCGCGAACCCCGGGCCGGTCGCCGATCTGCTCTCCGACGTCGCCGGCGACCTGGACGAGACCGTGCGGGCCCTGCGCGCCCTGCAGTCCTCCGACGAGGCCAAGCGGCGCGAGGGCGGCGCGGGCGTCGAGGACGTGCTGCGCCGCGGGAACGCGGGCCAGGTGCGGGTACCCGGCAAGCATGGCAGCGCGCCGCGGGTGTACGAGAGCGTCGTCGTGCTCATCGACGACCAGCCCGGCCAGCTGGCCCGCATCTTCGCGGACGCGGGACGGGCCGGCGTCAACGTCGAGGACGTACGCATCGAGCACGCCACGGGGCGGCAGGCCGGCCTGGTGCAGCTCATGGTCGAACCGAGGGCGGCGGCGGGCCTGCGGGAGGCGCTGCGCGAGCGGGGCTGGGCCCTGCGCCAGTGAGCGCGGCCGGCCCGGCTCCCGCGGTCCGGGCGGGAGCGGTTCCCCCGCCCCGGTGAGACCGGCTCCCACGGGCCGGTGAGGGCGCCTCCCGTGAGCCAGTAACCTTGTGCGGGGCGCCCTCGCGTCCCGCACCCCGCCCACCACCCTTCACCAGGAAGGTGCCCTCCCGTGGAAAACGGCGCCGCCCCGACCGCCAAGCCCGTGATCGTCGCCATCGACGGTCCCTCAGGCACGGGCAAGTCGAGCACGTCGAAGGCCGTGGCCGCGCAGCTCGGCCTGAGCTACCTGGACACCGGTGCCCAGTACCGGGCGATCACCTGGTGGATGGTGACCAACGGCATCGACATCGAGGACCCGACCGCCATCGCCGCCGTCGCGGGCAAGCCCGAGATCCTCTCCGGCACCGACCCGGCCGCCCCGGCCATCACGGTCGACGGTGTGGACGTGGCCGGCCCGATCCGGACCCAGGAGGTCACCTCCCAGGTCAGCGCGGTCAGCGCGGTGCCCGAGGTGCGCACCCGGATCACCGAGCTGCAGCGCTCGATCGCCACCGGCGCGGAGCACGGCATAGTGGTCGAGGGCCGCGACATCGGTACGACCGTCCTGCCGGACGCCGACCTGAAGATCTTCCTCACCGCCTCCCCGGAGGCCCGCGCGGCCCGCCGGAGCGGCGAGCTGAAGGGCGCCGACGTCCACGCCACCCGCGAGGCCCTGATCAAGCGGGACGCGGCCGACTCGAGCCGTAAGACCTCCCCGCTCGCCAAGGCCGGCGACGCGGTGGAGGTGGACACCACCGAGCTGTCCCTCGCCCAGGTCATCGAGTGCGTCGTCACCCTGGTCGAGGAGAAGCGGGCCGGGAAGTGACCGAACCGTCCCTCCCCTCGGAGCGGGGGGCCGAGGTCGGGCGGCGCATCGGCGTCGGCCTGATGTACGGGCTGTGGAAGCCGCGCGTGCTGGGCGCCTGGCGGGTACCGGCGACCGGCCCGGTGATCTTCGCGGTGAACCACTCCCACAACGTCGACGGCCCGATGGTCATGGGCGTGGCGCCCCGGCCGACGCACTTCCTGATCAAGAAGGAGGCGTTCATCGGCCCGCTGGACCCCTTCCTGACCGGTATCGGTCAGCTGAAGGTGGACCGCTCCTCCGCCGACCGCACCGCCATCTCCCGGGCCCTCGGTGTGCTCGAGGCCGGGGGAGTGCTGGGCATCTTCCCGGAGGGCACCCGGGGCGAGGGCGACTTCGCCTCTCTGCGTGCCGGGCTCGCCTACTTCGCGGTACGCAGCGGGGCGCCGATCGTGCCCATCGCCGTACTGGGAAGCTCCGACCGGCCCGGGCGGTTGATAAAGGCGCTGCCGCCGCTGCGCACCCGGGTCGACGTCGTCTTCGGCGACCCCTTCGACGCGGGCGACGGCAGCGGGCGGCGCACGCGCAAGGCGCTGGACGAGGCGACCGAGCGCATCCAGAAGCAGCTCACCCGCCACCTGGAAAACGCCAGGCGCCTGACCGGGCGCTAGGCGACACTTGAGTAGTGGATCAGCCGGGACGAAACCGGGCCGGTCCACCGACCACCAAGAATGAACGACGAGGTACGGACTTCATGAACGACGACATCCAGCCCGACGGCTCGGCCGAGCACGAGCACGAGCACGGGGCTCTCGGCGACGCCGAGTACGCGGAGTTCATGGAGCTCGCCGCGGAAGAGGGCTTCGACCGCGAGGACGTCGAGGGCGCCATCGAGGCGGCGGGCCACGGCCCGCTGCCCGTGCTCGCCGTCGTCGGCCGCCCGAACGTCGGCAAGTCGACCCTGGTGAACCGGATCATCGGCCGCCGCGAGGCGGTCGTCGAGGACAAGCCGGGCGTCACCCGGGACCGCGTCACCTACGAGGCCGAGTGGGCCGGGCGCCGCTTCAAGGTCGTCGACACCGGCGGCTGGGAGCAGGACGTCCTCGGCATCGACGCCTCCGTGGCCGCCCAGGCCGAGTACGCGATCGAGGCGGCCGACGCCGTCGTCTTCGTGGTCGACGCCAAGGTGGGTGCGACCGACACCGACGAGGCGGTCGTCCGGCTGCTGCGCAAGGCCGGCAAGCCGGTCGTGCTGTGCGCCAACAAGGTCGACGGCCCGAGCGGCGAGGCCGACGCCTCCTACCTGTGGAGCCTGGGCCTCGGCGAGCCGCACCCGGTCTCCGCGCTGCACGGCCGCGGCACCGGCGACATGCTGGACTCCGTCCTGGAGGCGCTGCCCGAGGCGCCCGTGCAGACCTTCGGCGCCGCCGTCGGCGGCCCGCGCCGCATCGCCCTGATCGGCCGCCCGAACGTCGGCAAGTCCTCCCTGCTGAACAAGGTGGCGGGCGAGGAGCGCGTGGTCGTCAACGAGATCGCGGGCACCACCCGCGACCCGGTCGACGAGCTGATCGAACTGGGCGGGGTGACCTGGAAGTTCGTCGACACCGCCGGCATCCGAAAGCGCGTCCACCTGCAGCAGGGCGCCGACTACTACGCCTCTCTGCGTACGGCCGCCGCCGTGGAGAAGGCCGAGGTCGCCGTCATCCTGATCGACGCGTCCGAGAGCATCTCGATCCAGGACCAGCGCATCGTCACCATGGCCGTGGAGGCGGGCCGCGCGGTCGTCCTCGCCTTCAACAAGTGGGACACCCTCGACGAGGAGCGCCGCTACTACCTGGAGCGGGAGATCGAGACCGAGCTGGGCCAGGTCGCCTGGGCGCCCCGCGTCAACGTCTCGGCCCGCACCGGCCGGCACATGGAGAAGCTGGTCCCGGCGATCGAGACCGCCCTGGCCGGCTGGGAGACCCGGGTGCCCACCGGCCGTCTCAACGCCTTCCTCGGCGAGCTGGTCGCGGCCCACCCGCACCCGATCCGGGGCGGCAAGCAGCCGCGCATCCTCTTCGGCACCCAGGCCGGCACCAAGCCCCCGCGGTTCGTGCTCTTCGCCTCCGGGTTCATCGAGGCGGGCTACCGCCGCTTCATCGAGCGCCGCCTGCGCGAGGAGTTCAGCTTCGAGGGCACCCCGATCCACATCTCGGTGCGGGTGCGCGAGAAGCGCGGCGCCAAGAAGAAGTAACCGCCGTACGACGTGAAGGGCGGCCCCCGGAGCACCGGTGGGCCGCCCTTCGCCGTTCCGTCCGTCACGCTCCCCGGCGCGGCCCCGGAGGAAGCGGCAGGGCCGCCGGGACGTGGTGCATCCCGGTGTCCTGCTGCCGCCCGAGCGTGCCGACGCGCTGCCACTGGGACTGCGACTGCTGCCGCGCGCTGTACGCCCCGGCGCTGTAGGCGCTGTACGAGCTGCTGAACGAGCCCGCCCGGTGCCCGCCGTACGATCCCGCGCCGTCCGGGATGTCCCCGAAGGCGCTGAACCGCAGATCCTCCTCACCGCTGCGGTCCCCCGGCAGCGTGCGGAAGGCCCTGACCCACTCCGCGTAGAGCGTGTCGTAGATCGGCGTGGCCGATGACGCGCCGAGCCCCTCCTGCCCCGTCCGGGCGGACGGGACGGAGACGAAGGAGGACCGGCGGGGAGGGGGAGTGTCGTATGCGTGCACGTATGTCCAAACGACGCCGCATCCAAAGAGATGCGGTTGTGCGGCATGCCTGAGGGAGCGCGGGCAGTCGCGCGGAGGCCCGCCGGCGGTCCGCCGGCGGGCCGCGGCCGCCGGCGCACCGCGGCTCACCACCCGGCGGCGTCGTCACCCGGCGTCGTCACCCGGCGTCGACACCGCCCGGCGGCGCCGGACTCAGGTACCCGCGAGCGGAAGCGCCGCGGCGACCAGCCTGCCGTTCGCCGCCGCCTTGTCCAGCGCGTCCCGCAGCAGGTCCTCGCGCGGCTGCCGCCCGATCGACCCCACCGGCGCCGCGAACATCAGCACCTGCTGGTGCTTGTTCGCCGCCGCTCGCCAGCTGTCCGTCACCTGCAGCGGCTGGTGCGCCTGCCACCAGGCGACCGGCTGCCCCCCGCCCGCGCCTGGCTGGAGCACCGCGTGCAGCTGGCCCACGGCGAGCAGGACCGACCAGCCGTGCAGCACCGGCGGCACCGAGGTCAGCGCGGTCACCGGCTGGTAGCCCTGCTCGACGAGCAGCGGGAGGAAGTCGTCGCCCGACCCGGAGCCGCCCGGGCGCACGATCGCCGAGGTCGGCTCGACGACGAGCGCGGGGTGCAGTTCGCCCTCGATCAGGACGAGTCCGCTCGTCACCCCGAGCACCGCCTGCTCGGGCACGGCCCTGTGCGGGCCTCCGCCGGTGATGTCGCCGGCGCCGCCGATGGAGCGCACGGCGCCCTGCAACTGCTCCTCGGTGACCTGGACGACCTGTGAGGGCAGACAGCCGGCGTGGGCGAAGGCGAGGACGGCGGTCTCGTCGCCGACGAACAGAACGGTGCTGGTGCGCTCCTGCTCGGAGTCGCCCGGGGTGCGACAGGACGTGCAGTCGTAACTGCCCGGGGCGTTGTCTCCGGCGAGCAGCCGGTCGGCTTCTTCGTCGCCGATCTCGGCGCGTACGGCGTCACTCACGTCGAGCATGCGCGGCACGGTGGCTCCCTCGGGATGCGGTGCTGGGTCGGCCGGGTGGCTCCCTGCCGATGAGCCCCGGGGGTTCCGGGCTCATGAAGAAGACAACGGGCGTCCTGTGGTGGGGGTCACGCCCCCGGGCGGACCGGTTCGAACCATCCGCCGCGCAGCGTCACGATCGGTTGCGGATCGGACACTGAACGTCAACTCTGCGTGCGGTCACGGGACTTGGCGGGGTGAAGTGGGTCACAGATCGCTTCAGCTGCTGGTCGATAAATCAGGAAATCACCGGATGAAATGGGTGACCGAAAATCGCCGATACTCGCGGTAACTGGCAACTGGCCAGGTCTGACTGCCAGTTGGTTGATCCCGGCCCCTCGACCTCCATACATTCCTCCGCCGTGTGCAACGAGCACCGCTCGGGAACGTCCGCCGGGCCGGCACGGGCAGAGCACGACCGCCGACGCCGGACACGACGGACGGGGCGGGCGCGAGGAGCCGCGGTCTTCCGCGGCGAGACGTGCTCCGCCTGGGGGAGCCCGGGTTCGTGGAGAGGGATTCACATGTCCGAATGTGCCGATACCACCCGCAGCACCGCCCGTGACGACAGCGCCCGCAAGGGCCGTACGACGGCCGCGCTCGCCGGTGCCGCCCTGCTGGCCCCGCTGGGGCTGCTGGCCGCGACCGGAAACGCCGCAGCGGCGGACAACGGAGTGTGGGACCGCATCGCCCAGTGCGAGAGCGGCGGCAACTGGCACATCAACACCGGCAACGGCTACTTCGGCGGGCTCCAGTTCTCCGCCGGCACCTGGCGCGCGTACGGCGGCTCCGCCTACGCCCCGACGGCCGACCAGGCCTCCAGAAGCGCGCAGATCGCCGTCGCCACCGAAGTCCAGCGGGCCCAGGGCTGGGGCGCCTGGCCGGTCTGCTCCGGCCGAGCCGGAGCCTCCGGAGCCGCGCCCGCCTCGGCCACCGGACACTCCTCCGGCGGCACCGTCTCCAAGGGCGTGACGACCAAGTCCGCCCCGGCGAACTCGGCCCCCGCGTACTCGGCGCCGGCCAAGGCGCCGCGGCAGCCGCGGCACTCGGCGGTCGACGCGGGCCGCAGCGCCGCGCATGGCGACTACACCGTCCTCGAGGGCGACACGCTGAGCACCATCGCGGCCCGGCACGGCACCACCTGGCAGCGGATCTACGCCGTCAACAAGGCCGTCATCGGCGGCGATCCCGACCTGATCGTGCCCGGTCAGCGCCTGGCGTTCTGAGCGGAGCCCGGCACCGGCCGGGCGCGTGGCACCCGTCGAGGCGGTCAGGAGGATCCGGAACCGGCCTGGTGCCGCTTCGGTTCGGGCTGCGGGGTCTGGGCCGCGTACTCCGGGTGGTGCAGGTCGAACGCGGGGGACTCCGAGCGGATCCGGGGCAGCGTGACGAAGTTGTGCCGGGGCGGCGGGCAGGAGGTCGCCCACTCCAGGGAGCGGCCGTAGCCCCAGGGGTCGTCGGTCTCGACCTTCTCGCCGTACCTGGCGGTCTTCCACACGTTGTACAGGAACGGCAGCGTCGACAGGCCCAGCAGGAAGGCGCCGATGGACGAGACGGTGTTGAGGGCGGTGAAGCCGTCGGCCGCCAGGTAGTCGGCGTACCGGCGGGGCATGCCCTCCGCGCCCAGCCAGTGCTGCACCAGGAACGTCGTGTGGAAGCCCACGAACAACGTCCAGAACTGGATCTTCCCCAGCCGCTCGTCCAGCATCTTCCCGGTGAACTTCGGCCACCAGAAGGAGAAGCCGGCGAAGACCGCGAAGACGACCGTGCCGAAGACGACGTAGTGGAAGTGCGCGACGACGAAGTAGGAGTCCGTGACGTGGAAGTCCAGCGGCGGCGAGGCGAGGATCACCCCGGTCAGCCCGCCGAGCAGGAACGTCACCAGGAAGCCCGTCGCCCACAGCATCGGCGTCTCGAAGGACAGCGAGCCCTTGATCATCGTGCCGGTCCAGTTGAAGAACTTCACCCCCGTCGGCACCGCGATCAGGAACGACATGAGGGAGAAGAACGGCAGCAGCACCGCGCCCGTCGCGAACATGTGGTGCGCCCACACCACCATCGACAGACCGGTGATCGCCATGGTCGCGCCCACCAGCGTCAGATAGCCGAAGATCGGCTTGCGGCTGAACACCGGGATGATCTCCGTGATGATCCCGAAGAACGGCAGCGCGATGATGTACACCTCGGGATGCCCGAAGAACCAGAACAGGTGCTGCCACAGCAGCGCCCCGCCGCTCGCCGCCTCGAACACCTGCGCACCGAACCGCCGGTCGGCCTCCAGCACCAGCAGCGCCGCCGCCAGCACGGGGAAGGCCAGCAGGATCAGGATCGACGTGAACAGGGTGTTCCAGGTGAAGATCGGCATCCGGAACATCGTCATGCCGGGCGCGCGCATCCCGATGATCGTGGTGATGAAGTTGACCGCGCCGAGGATCGTCCCGAAGCCGGAGAGCGCCAGACCCATGATCCACAGGTCCGGGCCGAGACCGGGGGAGTGCGCGGTGTCGTTGAGCGGCGCGTAGGCGAACCAGCCGAAGGCGGCCGGCCCGTCGGGTACCAGCAGCGAGCTCAGCACGATCAGCCCGCCGAACGCGAACAGCCAGTACGAGAGCATGTTCAGCCGCGGGAAGGCCACGTCCGGCGCGCCGATCTGCAACGGCATCAGCTCGTTGGCGAAGCCCGCGAAGCTCGGGGTGGCGAAGAGCAGCAGCATGATCGTGCCGTGCAGCGTGAACAGCTGGTTGAACTGTTCGCTGGTCATGATCTGCAGCCCCGGCCGGGCCAGTTCGGCGCGCATCAGCAGCGCCATCACCCCGCCGGCCAGGAAGAAGCCGAACGCCGTGATCAGATACAGGTGTCCGATCTTCTTGTGGTCGGTGGTGGTGAGCCAGTCGACGGCCAGCCGGCCGCCGCTGCGCACCGGTTCGGCCGTCGCCCGCACGGTCTCGGTCCCCATCGCTCGCCCTTCGCTCGTCGCGCCCGGGCCCGTCGCATCCCGCGGCGCGCGCACGCGAGCTGCTCACATGATGCTCGCGCGGCCCGGGGCGCCGGCAGGGGGCGTACGGCGGTCGTGTGCTGAATCCGTGAAATTCCTATGCGGCGTCAGCTGCCCGGGGGCGGTGATGGATTGCCGGGTGAATCGCGCCCCGAAGCCACCGCGTTCCCCGTTGCGGAACTTTCCGCCTGATATTCCGAAGAGACACTCCGGCGCGCAAGAATTCTGTTCGATTACCCCGGTAAGCGGTACGGAAACCCCCATACGTGTGACGGAGTTCGAGGGAAACGCGGGTCGGGCGGCTGTGACAGAAGTGTGACCGGGACCGGATGCTTCTCCGACCCGGTCATGCCCGGCTTCCGTCCCCGCCGGATGCGGCCTAGCGTGGCGGCATGGCACCGATTCCCACTCCGTCAGCGGAGCCCCAGGACAGTCCGGACGGGTATGTCGGCCTCGACGCCGCGCACGCCGAGCGGCTCGCTCGGCAGCGGGGGTGGCCGACGATACGGTCGCTGCCGCCGGGCGCGATCATCACCATGGAGTACCGGGCCGGACGGCTGAACTTCGAGGTGCGGGACGGCCGGGTGAGCCGCGCCTGGAAGGGCTGACCCCGGCGCCGCGGACGTACGCACGACGAAGGCCCCGCTCCGGTGAGGGAGCGGGGCCTTCGTCTTGGCGCGGGCTGGGTGTGCGTACCGGACCCGCGGTCTCGGCCGTCCTCAGCCGCCGGCCAGCGGGCGGGCCGGCTGGCCGGCGCCGCGCGGCAGACGGTCGGCGTGCGGGGGCCGGCGGCTGCCCACCGGGGTGACCGGGGTGCGCTCGGACCGGGTGGTGTGCGGTCCGGGCGCCAGGTGCGCCGCGCCCCTGGAGGCGCGCGTCGAGGAGACCGGCTCGCGTACCGGCGCCGCCTCGGCGGGCACGCCGCGCGGCTTGAGCACCACCGGCGTGACCGGAACGACCGGCTCGACGACCGGCCGGCTGCGGCGGTCGCGCCAGCGGTCGCGCAGGTCGAAGAGCCAGCCCTCCGACTTGGCGATCAGCGGCTCGAACCACGGCAGGGCCAGCAGGATCAGCAGACCGGCGGCCCAGCCCAGCAGTACGTCGCTCAGCCAGTGCGTACCGAGGTAGACGGTGGTGAGGCCGACGCCGAGCGAGGTGACCGCCGACAGTGCGGACAGCCAGCGGCGTGCCCGCGGGGTGGAGGCCAGGTATGCCAGGATTCCCCAGGTCACGACGGCGTTGGCGGTGTGGCCGCTGGGAAATATATCGCCGCCCAGGCCCATCTCGTTCGCGCCGATCACGGTCGCGTAGTGCGGACCGAGGCGTCCCATGCCGAGCTTGGCGGCGCCGACCGTGATGTTCAGCAGCAGAAGTGAGGCGGCCAGCGTCAGCAGCGGGCGCAGGGTGTGCTGCCGCCAGGAGCGCCAGCCGAGCCAGGACGCGACCATCACGGCGGTGGGGCCGCGCTGGCCGAGCACCACGTAGTAGTCGAGGAAGGCGTGGATCTCCGGCCACTGCTGGTAAGGCCGGAAGAACATGACCTGCCAGTCGAGCCGGACGAGCCAGGAGGTGGTCACCACGGCCCACACGATCGCCAGGTAGAAAGCCAGGGTCGCCGAGAACAGAACGACCCGGTGCCGGCTCATCCTCGGCACATCGATGTGGGCCGGTCGTTCCGGCTCCCGGTCGAGTCTCGCGAACACCCGGTCCAGACGCCGGGTGAGGTTTCGTTCGGTACGCACCCAATCGACGTTACAGCGAGTGAGCTGTGTGCCCGGTCGAAACAGGGGCTTTGTGATGACGATGTGATGTGGGAAACCTCTCAAGGGCGGTGCGAATTCCCGGGATTCCGCAATCCTGTGAGGTCCCTCTCTTCAATTCCTCTGATCATGCCGGGTGTTGTTTATATGGCGCTTATGAATGCGTTAACCCGGACCTGGCGTGGAATTCTCCGGCGCGTCATCGGGCCGTCGATGTCGATCACGGTGGGCCGGAGCCGTTCAGCCAGAACGCCCCGTAGACCGCCGCCGCGACCGCCAACCCGGCCGTGACCAGCACGGATCGGGACGTACGCGCGCGGGCGAGGGCGCCGGCCAGGGGCAGCAGCACCGGGAAGGCGGGCATGAGCAGCCTCGGCTTCGAGCCGAAGTAGCTCGACGCGCACAGGGCGAGCGCCAGTACGACGCCGGTGTACACCAGCAGTTCGACCGGCTGGCGCTCGCGCACACCGGTGACGTACAGCCAGATGAGCAGGGCTACCGCGATGATCAGGCCGAGGCCCGCGAGGGCGGACGGAAATGACGTGAACTTGTCGGCCACGAAGCGGGCGAAGGCGTACCCGCCGTCGAAACCGTTGCGCCACCCGGCCTGGACGTCCAGGTAACCGAGCGGGCCCTTGCCGGTGCGCCGGCCGACCCAGAGGACGTAGCCGGCGGCGCCGAGCGGAGCGAGTGCCATGCCGAGCACGCGACGCCAGGGAGGTGCGCAGGGAGCGCCGTCCGTGCGCTGCCGGAGAGATGCGTGCGGAGCGTCGCCCGTGCGGTCCGGGAGTGGCGTGTACGGAGCGCCGTCCGTGCGGTCCGGGAGTGGCGTGTACGGAGCGCCGTCCGTGCCTCCCTCACCCGTCGGTGCGGGCGCAGGCGCAGGGTGCTCGCTCCCCGCGCGCGCGCCATGAGTCCGCGCCGGGGCGCCATCGCCGGAGCGCGCGCCGTGCGCACCGGATGCGCTTCGCTCTCGCACGAACGAGATCACGCCCGCCACCCACACCGCCGCGACCACGGCGGCCCCCACCGGCCGGGTCAGTCCCGCGAGCGCGGCCAGCAGACCCGCGCCGATCCACCGCCCGGTCAGCAGCGCGTACAGCGACCAGGCCGCCAGCGCCGTGAACAGCGACTCGCTGTACGCCATCGACTGCACGGCACCGACCGGCAGCACCGCCCACAGCAGCACCGCGCAGACACCGGCCCGCGAGCCGTGGACATGATCAACGACCGCGAAGATCCCGGCCGCGGCGGCGAGCGAGGCCGACAGGCTCACCACGAGGCCGGCGTCCGCGTACGACAGCGGCGCGACCGAGTGCAGCAGCCGCTCCAGCCAGGGCAGCAGCGGGAAGAACGCCAGATTGGAGTGGACGTCCCCGTTCGGCAGCCGCACCTGATAGCCGTAGCCCCGCTCGGCGACCCGGGTGTACCAGAGTGAGTCCCAGCGTGCGGTCAGCAAGGTGTACGCGCTCTTGCCGCGCGCGGCGCTCCACACCGCCAGCGTGAGCAGCCCCAGAGCGCGGACCGCCACGTACCCCAGAAGGGCCGGGGCGGCCCGGCGCAGGAGAGGGGCGCGGGGCGGGCCCACGCGCGTCGCAAGGTCGGTCACGGGCTCGATTATCGACCGCACGGGGAACGGGACCGGTCGCCGGGGCGTGGTCAGGAGGGGGCGACGTGGTGTACGCCACACGGGTTCCGTCCTGCGTGTGAGAGGTCCGCCACGTGACCGTGGGGTGAACTCGCGTACGCTGACGAGTCACCCGCGAGGGTTTGCGCGGGCCGGAGACACCGCTCCTCTCCGGCCGTACGACAGGGAGCCCCCACCCCGTCGCTCCGCCCCACGCGAGGGACCATCTGGGAGGTACGTACATGTCCGGGACGACCGCGGCCGCCGTACGGCCGTGCCGTCGGGCGGCCGGGGCCGGTGCCAACCGCTGGGTCGTCCTCGTCGTCCTCTGCACGAGCCTGCTGCTCGTCGCGCTCGACGCGACCGTGCTGCACGTGGCGGTCCCCGCCGTCACCGAGGACCTCAGGCCCGGTGCCACGGAACTGCTCTGGATCGTCGACGTCTACCCGCTGGTCTGCGCCTCGCTGCTGATCCTCTTCGGCACCCTCGGCGACCGGATCGGCCGCAGACGCGTCCTGCTCCTCGGTTACGCCCTCTTCGGTGTCGCCTCCGCCGTGGCCGCGTTCGCGCCCAGCGCCCAGACACTGATCCTCGCCCGCGCGCTGCTCGGCGTCGGCGGTGCCATGATCATGCCCGCGACGCTGTCGATCCTGCGCCAGGTCTTCCCCGGCCGGCGCGAGCGGGCGCTGGCCATCGGCATCTGGAGCGCGGTCGCCGCCGTGGGCGCGGCGGTCGGCCCGCTGCTCGGCGGATTCCTGCTGGAGCACTTCTGGTGGGGCTCGGTCTTCCTGGTCAACATCCCGCTGATGCTGGTCAGCCTGCCGGTGGGCCGGATCCTGCTGCCCGAGTCCCGCGGCGGCCGATGCGGGCCGTGGGACGTCACCGGTGCGCTGATGGCGGCCGCCGGCCTCTTCGGCGTCGTGCTCGGGGTGAAGCAGCTGGGCGCCGGCGACCCGGCGACGAGCCCGTCCGCCCTGCCGCCGCTGCTGCTCGGCGCGGCCCTCCTCTTCTTCTTCGTACGACGCCAGCGCCGGCTCCCGCACCCGCTGGTGGACCTGCGCATGTTCCGCCGGCCCGCGTTCAGCACCTCCGTCGGCTGCATCGTGCTGGCGATGCTCGCGCTGGTCGGCCTGGAACTGATCGCCGCCCAGTACCTGCAACTGGTGCTCGGCCTCTCCCCCCTGCAGACCGGTCTCAGGCTGCTGCCCCTGACCGTCGCCGCGATGGCCGCGGGGCTGGCGGGCGCGCGCATGCTGCGCCGCTTCGGACCGCGCCGCATGGTGTGCGTCGGCTTCTGCCTGACGGCGGCCGCGGTGCTGACCCTGACGGCGATGGGCGCCACCGACAACCCCGCCCTGCTGCTGGCCGGCTTCGTGCTGCTGGGGTTCGGTCTGGAGACCACGCTCTTCGGCGCGTACGAGTCGATGCTCAGCGAGGCCCCGGCGGACCAGGCGGGCGGCGCGGCGGCGATCGGCGAGACGTCGTACCAGCTCGGCGCCGGCATCGGCATCGCGCTGCTCGGCAGCGTGATGAACGCGGCCTACGCGCCGGGACTGAGGACGGTGCCGGGTGTTCCACGGCACGCGTCGGATGCGGCGGGACACTCGCTCGGCGAGGCCTACGAGGTCGCCGGGCGGCTGGGCGGAGCCGCCGGTACCGCCCTGCGCCGGGCGGCGCGGGACTCCTTCGTGCACGGGCTGCACGTGACGCTGCTGGTCAGTGCGGGGCTGTTGCTGCTGGGCGCGGCGATGGCGCTGCGGCTGCCGCGGATCATGCAGTGCGGCGAGGAGGCCGCCGGGGCCGGCGTGGAGCTGCCGGCGCCGCGGGAGTCGGAGGCGGCGGCCGGAAAGCCGCGGGTCACGGCCTGACCTCCGCCGGATGTGCGGGTCACCGGCCGGAAGCGCGGGTCACGGCGTTGCGGGTCACCGGCCGAAGGCGCGGGTCACGGCACTGCGGTCACCGGCCGAAGGCGCGGGTCACGGCACTGCGGTCACCGGCCGGAGGCGCGGGGCACGGCATCGCGGGTCACCGGCCGGAAGCGCGGGTCACGGCCCGGCCTCCTCTGGACGTGCGGGACACTGCACCGTAACGTCGGCCCGGAGAGCCGTAACTAGCGCTGCTAGTTTTGCCGAGTTCCGTGTCCCGGAGGGTGTTCCATGTCCGCGTCCGCGAAGCTGCCCCCGTTCGATGCCACCGACCCGCTCGGGATCGACGACCTGCTGGACCCGGACGACCTGGCCGTCCGGGACACCGTCCGCAGCTGGGCGGCCGACCGCGTGCTGCCGTACGTGGCCGACTGGTACGAGAAGGGCGAGGTACCGCGGATCCGCGAACTCGCCCGGGAGCTCGGTGACATCGGCGCCCTCGGCATGTCGCTCACCGGATACGGCTGCGCGGGGGCGACGGCCGTGCAGTACGGACTGGCCTGCCTGGAACTGGAGGCGGCCGACTCGGGCCTCCGGTCCCTGGTCTCCGTGCAGGGCTCGCTCGCGATGTACGCGATCCACCGGTTCGGCAGCGAGGAGCAGAAGCAGCAGTGGCTGCCGGCCATGGCCGCGGGCGAGGTGATCGGCTGCTTCGGCCTGACCGAGCCCGATCACGGCTCCGACCCCGCCTCCATGCGCACCCACGCCAAGCGCGACGGCGACGACTGGATCCTCAACGGCCGCAAGATGTGGATCACCAACGGGTCGGTCGCCGGGGTGGCCGTCGTCTGGGCGCAGACCGAGGAGGGCATCCGCGGCTTCGCCGTCCCCACCGACAGCCCAGGCTTCTCGGCGCCGGAGATCAAGCACAAGTGGTCCCTGCGCGCCTCCGTCACCAGCGAACTCGTCATGGACGACGTACGGCTGCCGGCGACGGCCGTCCTGCCGGAGGTCACCGGCCTGCGCGGACCGCTCAGCTGTCTCTCCCACGCCCGCTACGGCATCGTCTGGGGCGCGATGGGCGCCGCGCGCAGCAGCCTCGAGGCCGCGGTGGAGTACGCGAAGACCCGGGAGCAGTTCGGACGGCCCATCGGGGGCTTCCAGCTCACCCAGGCCAAGCTCGCCGACATGGCGGTCGAACTGCACAAGGGGATCCTGCTCGCCCATCATCTGGGGCGGCGGATGGACGCCGGCCGCCTGCGTCCCGAGCAGGTCAGCTTCGGCAAGCTCAACAACGTCCGTGAGGCCATCGAGATCTGCCGCACGGCACGCACGATCCTCGGTGCCAACGGGATCTCCCTCGAATACCCCGTGATGCGGCACGCGACCAACCTGGAATCGGTGCTCACCTACGAGGGCACCGTCGAGATGCACCAGCTCGTGCTGGGCAAGGCGCTCACCGGGCTCGACGCCTTCCGGTGAGCCCCCGGGCAGGCAGGGCCGGTGAGCGGCCCTGCCTCAGCTCTGGTTGAAGAAGCCGTCCTCGCGGCGGCCGGCCGGCTCACCGCTGATGATCTCCGTGTTCGAGGGCGTCAGCAGGAACACCCGGTTCGCGACCCGCTCGATGGTGCCGCGCAGGCCGAAGGTCAGTCCGGCCGCGAAGTCCACGACGCGCTTGGCGTCGGCGGGCTCCATCGCCGTCAGGTTCATGATGACCGGGACCCCGTCCCGGAACAGCTCGCCGATGGCGCGGGCGTCCCGGAAGCTGTCCGGGGTGACCGTGCCGATCCGCCGGCCCTTCTCCTCGGCCGAGTCCGTGGCCACCTTCACCCGGGGGTCCGTGACCCAGGCGTCCCCGGGCCCGGGCTCGGTGCCCTCGGAGTACTCGTCGTCGTAGTAACGCTCGTCATCGTTGTCGTCGACGAGGCCGAGCCACGCACTCGCCTTGCGTACCGATCCCATGGACGCCTCCTCTCACAGCGGTCTTTCTCGATTTGCGCATCCCTATGGTCATCCATGATGCGGACGGCGCGCCAAGTGGATAGACGCCGCGCGGGGGGTTTGTGACGGTACTGGTGCACGGGCGATCCGTCGAGAGTCCTTGTGCCCCAAGGGTCGTGACTCATACGGCTGCTGACTGTGAGTGAAATATGATTGTCGGCGGCGGATGGGTGATGCACCGTGCGTACGGGTGAACGGACGGCTGAACGGAAGCGGTGATACGAGCCGACAGTCGGCCGATACGATGCCGCAGCTCAACGTCGTATCGCGACATGGGGGATCACTGTGTTCGGAATCGTCAGGCCCTGCTCCCATCGGCTCGGGGGAAACCTCAAGGCCCAGTGGATGGCGCACCTGTGCGGGCTGTGTCTCGCGCTGCGCAAGGATCACGGGCAGTTCGCGCGCATCGTGACGAACTACGACGGCTTGCTCATATCGGTTCTGACGGAGGCTCAGGCCGGTGTGGTGAGCGGGGGCAGGCGCACGGCGGGCCCGTGCGCGCTGCGCGGCATGCGTACCGCGTCCGTGGCCCAGGGTGAGGGCGCGCGGCTCGCCGCCGCGGTCTCACTGGTCCTCGCCTCCGCCAAGGTGCGCGACCATGTCGCCGACCGGGACGGGCTGCTGGCGCGCCGCCCGGTGGCGGCCGCGGCGCGCCGGGTGGCGGCGGGCTGGGGCCGCGCCGGGGCGCGTGGCGGATCGGCGGTCGGCTTCGACACGGACGTCCTGGTGGACGCCGTCGACCGCCAGCTGGGTCTGGAGACCCTGGCCGGGCCCGGCACCCCGGTCCTGGCGGTCACCGAGCCGACCGAGACGGCGACGGCCGCCGCCTTCGCGTACACCGCGGTGCTGGCCGGCCGGCCGGGTAACGCGGAGCCGCTGGCGGAGGTGGGCAGGCTGTTCGGGCGGTTGGCACATCTGCTGGACGCCGTGGAGGACCGGGAGGCTGACGCGGCGTCAGGCGCCTGGAACCCGCTCACCGCCACCGGCACCTCCCTCACCGAGGCCCGCCGGCTCGCCGACGACGCCCTGCACGGCATCCGGCTGGCGCTGCGGGAGGCGGAGTTCGCCGACGGGAAGCTGGCGCACCTGCTGCTGGTACACGAGCTGCGGCGTTCCGTGGACCGGGCGTTCGGCGCACTGCCGGCCTGTGCGACGCGGCCGCCGGGGGCCGCGCACCAGCTGGGATCGGGGCACGAGTCGGGGGCGGCGCACCGGTCGGGGGCGGCGCCGGGGCCGACGCCGGGGCACCCCCTGTTCTCTCCCTCCATCCCCGCTCCGAAGCCCAAGCCGCCCCGGAGCTTCCTGCCCGGCTGCGGCATGTTCCTCCTGTTGTGCTGCAGCTGCCAGATGTGCTGCGCCGGGGAGTACGAGGGCCCGTGGTCCCGCAAGAAGCGCGAGGGCTGCTGCCGCGACTGCGACTGCGACTGCCCGTGCCAGGGGTGCGACGGGTGCGGGTGCGACGGTTGCGACTGCTGCTGCCCCTGTGACGGCTGTTGAGCGAAGGGCGCCGGGAGGCCGGGAAGGCACCACCGGAATCCGGCCAGGCGTATCCGGTGGTGGTCTCCTGGTGGCAGAAGGGTGAAAAGCGCGAGGGGAGGGGGTGCGTGTGAAGGCGCAGGGGGAAACCGGAGTGCGCAGAGCGCGTGAGGCGCCCGCCTTCTGGGCGGGCAGGCATGCAGGGGGTCGGCTCAACAGGAACAGGACCACACGCGACCGAAGTCGATGTGGGAGCGGGTGACCAGCCACTGCTGCGGATGCATGGGGCAAGTGGAACAGGCATCCGGTTGCGCGTCAACTGACGTGAGACGTACGGCTCATACTCTGGACAACCTTGACAGCGGAGGGAAACCTCCGCGTACTCTCGCCGCACGGCCCTGCTGAGGGGCTCGGCCGTATCCGCGCCGTTCGGCGCGCTCGTGTGAAGGCATCACCCCGTTCTGACGACTCGATGCGTCCGGGAGCCTTCGCATGTCATCCGACACCGTCGCCACAGCCCCTTGCCGTCCCCGCGTCCGGTCCGACGCCCGGTCCTGCGTCCGGTCCGACGCCCAGACCTGCGTCCGGTCCTGCGTTCCGCCTCGCGTGCGATCCCGCGTCGGACCCCGCTTCCCGTCCTGTGTGCGGTCCCGCGGGGAGAAGTACCGTGCGCACAGCACGGAGCACGTCCGATGAGGCCGCAGCTGGTGATCGTGGGAGCCGGGCCGCGGGGGACCGGCGTCCTGGAGCGCCTCGCCGCCAACGCACCCGAGCTGTACACCGGCCCGGGCCTCGACATCCACCTCGTCGACCCCCATCCACCGGGCGGCGGACGCGTCTGGCGCGAGGAGCAGTCCCCGCTGCTGTGGATGAACTCGCACGCCCAGGACGTCACCATGTTCACCGACGAGACCGTGACCATGGACGGCCCGGTGCGCGAGGGCCCCACCCTGCACGAGTGGGCCGCGATGGACGGCCGCACCTTCGCCGACCGCCGGCTCCAGGGCCGCTATCTGCGCTGGGTGTACGAGCGGGCCCGCGCCGGCCTGCCCCCCGGCGCCGAAGTCCACCACCATCCGCGGCGCGCCCTGCGGGTCACCGGCTCGCGCGACGGCCGCCAGCAGGTGTGGCTGGAGGGCGGCACGCGCCCCCTCCTCGCCGACCTGGTCGTCCTCGCCCTCGGCCATCTGGACGCCGAACCGGACGACGAACAGGCCGGGCTGGCCGCGTACGCCGCCGAACACGGCCTCATCCACCTGCCGCCCGACTTCACCGCGGACAGCGACCTGTCCGCGCTGCGGGCCGGTGGACCCGTCCTGGTACGGGGCTTCGGGCTGGCCTTCGTCGATCTGATGGTGCTGCTCACCGAGGGGCGCGGCGGACGGTACGAGGGCGGCGCCTACCTCCCCTCGGGCCGCGAACCGGTGCTGTACGTCGGCTCGCGGCGCGGGGTGCCCCACCACTCGAAGATCGGTTACGACTGGACCGGCGACCGGCCCCCGCTGCCCCGCTTCCTCGGCCCCGCCGAGGTCCGGGAACTGCTGGCCAGACCCGGGGGCTTCGACTTTCGGCGCGATGTGTGGCCCCTGGTGGAGAAGGAGCTGGGCTTCGCCCACTACCACCGGCTGTTCACCGCGCATCCGGACCGTACGGCGATGGCCTGGACCGACTTCGAGGAGAGGTACGCGACCGCCGGCGACCCCGCCGAGGCGCGGGCGCTGATCGCCGCCGCCGTACCGGATCCGGCGGACCGCCTCGACCTCGCCGCCCTGGACCACCCGCTCGCCGGAGTGCGGTACCCCTCCCACGAGGCGTTCCAGGACGGACTGCGGGGTTATGTCGAAGCCGACCTGAGTCGCCGTCACGACCCGTCGTACAGTGCCGACCTGGGGGTCTTCCTCGGGCTGCTCTCCGTCTACGGGCAGCTCGTGCGGCTCGGGGACACAGGCCCCTGGTGGCACGGCTTCTTCAGCCGTCTGGCGTCCGGGCCGCCCGGCCCCCGGCTGCGGCAGATGCTCGCGCTGTCCCGGGCCGGTCTGCTCCGGTTCGTCGGTGCCGACATGGCCGTCACCGCCGAGGACGGGGTGTTCCGGGCCACCAGCCCCACGGTGCCGGACTTCCGGGTCGAGGCTCGGGCGCTGGTCGAGGCACGGCTGCCCGCGCCCACCGTCGGCCGCGCCCGCGACGGCCTGCTGCGCGAGCTGCACGACGACGGCGCCGGCGAGAACCCCGCGGGGCTGCTCCGGGTCGACCCCGGTGACGGCCGCATCCTGGACGGTGCCGGACGCCCGCACCCGCGGCGCTTCGCCCTCGGCCCCTACACCGACGCCGGTACCCCCGGCGCCTTCACCCGGCCGCGCACCGGCGGAGCCGCGTTCCGGCAGAACGACGCCACCGCCCGGGCGGCGCTGGACTTCCTGCGGGACCCGGCCGGCCGCGCGACCGCGGCCGGGCCCGTCCATCAAGCCGCGAAGGGCGAGGTGGTGGCGTGAGTGCGCGGTGCCGCGGGCTGTTGCACCTCGCCGCCGCCGTCGATCAGCCGGACTGCCTCGACAGCGGCTCCTACGTCGAGCTGGCCCGGCTCGCCGAACGCGGCGGGCTGGACTTCGTGACGCTGGACGACTCCCCGGCCCGGCCCGGCTTCGACGCGCTCGCGACGCTGTCCCGGGTGGCCTCAGCGACCCGGCGGATCGGGCTGGTCCCCACGGTGGCCCACCGCACGGGGCCCTTCCGGGCGCAGACGGCCGTGGCCGCCCTCGACCAGGTCAGCCGGGGGCGGGCCGGCTGGCGCATCGACGTGTTCCCCGCCGAACAGGACGCTCCGCCGTTTGGCCGCCGTCGGGTGGCTCCCGTGCCCCGGCCGCCGCAGGGACACCTCGTCCGCGTGGCCGACGCCACCGAGGACGAGGACGGGGCCGCCGTCGCCGCCCGGTACGCGGACGTGGCCCTGGTCCGCGCCGTGACTCCGGCGCAGGCCGCCGTCGTACGCGACCGGCTGCGCGCGCAGGCGGACCGGTTCGGGCGGAAGCCGGACTCCCTGCGGGTGCTGGCGAGTCTGCTGGTGGACCTCGGTGACGGTGAGTACGCGGCCGAGCCCGGCCACGGCGGAGGGGGCCCGCGGCAGACCGCGCGGGGCCCGTTGTACCGGGGCGGTCCGGTCGACCTCGCGGAGCTGATCGCCACCTGGCACGCCGAGGGTGCCGCCGACGGGTTCCACCTCGTCCCCGTCGAACCGCGCCGCGATCTGGAGCGGCTGGTCAACGGCACGGTGGCGGTGCTCCAGCATCGCGGCCTGTTCCGCACCTTCTATCCGGGCAGCACCCTGCGCGAGCATCTCGGTCTGACCCGGCCCGCCGGCCGCCCCGCCCCGGCCCGGGGGCCCGGCAGGGAGCGGCCGATCGCATCTGAGGCGCGTCCGGGGCACGTCTGAGTCGCCGCGAATCGCATATGAACCGCCTGTGCATCGAAGAGAGAGACCGCATGGAGAAGGAGTCGACGGCATGGTGACGGAGGCCTCGGACGCGTGGGAGCACTGGCACGTCAAGCGCGAGCAGACGGTCTCGGCGGCCTACGGTCCGCTCGCACTGACCGCCACGCACTGGGTCGAGGACTATCCGGAGGGGCGACTTCCGGACATTCCCGGGATCCGGGTGGCGGATGACGAGGGGATTGTGCTCACCGCCGCCGAGGCCGACGGCCTGACCGTGGACGACCGGCCCCTCGCCGGCGGGGTCCACCTTGCCGCCGACCGTGGGCCGGAGTCCGCGTCGCGCTCGGTGGGAAGCGGCTGTTCGTCCTGGTCCGCGAGGGCGTCCGGGGTGTACGGGTGTACGACCCGGAGTCCCCTGCCCGCCGTGCCTTCCGGGGTGTCGAGGCCACCCCCCACGCGCCCCGCTGGTCGGTGGCGGGGCACTTCACGCCGTACGACGGCCCGCGCACCGTGCGCGTCGGCAACGCGGACGGCCGGGAACGCGGGCTCGCGCTCGCCGGCGAACTCGCCTTCACCCTGGCCGGACAGGAGCTGACGCCGCAGGTCGCACAGCAGGGCGACGGGTTGCGCCGACCGGGCGTGCGACGTTGCGCCGAGCCGGCGTCAGAAGGGCGCCGGGGCGGGAGGCGTGCGCCACGAGGCGGCAGGTAGTTCAAATTCCGACGGCCGAAAGGCACCCTTGTGCCGACCGGCCGTTCGGCCGAATACTCCCCCTCAGCGCTTGTCAGGAGCATGCGTGTTTGGAAAACAGCCGCACCCCTGGCTGCGCCTCACGGGCCCCGACCCCACGCGGGCCCCCGACTTCCCTTGGAGGGAACGAAACGTGAGGATCAAGCGCACCACTCCCCGCAGCGGCACCGCCAGACGGACCCGGCTGGTGGCCGTGGCCACCGGCTTCCTGGCCGCGGCGGCGTTCGCCGCCCCCACCGCGAACGCCAGCGACACCCACTCGTTCAGCGCCACCCAGCTCACCAAGGCGAGCGACTCCGTCCTCAAGGCCGACATCCCCGGCACGGCCTGGGCGGTGGACAGCAAGACCAACCGTGTGCTCGTCACCGTGGACAGCACGGTGTCCAAGGCCGAGATCGCCAAGATCAAGCAGCAGGCCGGCGGCACCGCGGGTGCACTCACCATCAAGCACACCTCCGGCAAGTTCAGCAAGCTGATCACCGGTGGCGACGCCATCTACGGCGGCTCCTACCGCTGCTCGCTCGGCTTCAACGTGCACAGTGGCAGCACCTATTACTTCCTGACCGCCGGACACTGCGGCGAGGTCGCCTCCACCTGGTACAGCAACTCCGCCCACACGACCGTCCTGGGCACGAACGTCGGCTACAGCTTCCCGGGCAACGACTTCGCACTGGTCCGCTACACCAACTCCTCGATCGCGCACCCGAGCGCGGTCGGCAGCCAGACCATCAGCCGCGCGGCAACGCCCACCGTGGGCACGACCGTGTACCGGCGCGGTTCCACCACCGGCACGCACAGCGGCCGGGTCACCGGGCTGAACGCCACCGTCAACTACGGCAGCGGCGACATCGTCAGCGGCCTGATCCAGACCACGGTCTGCGCCGAGGGCGGCGACAGCGGCGGTCCGCTCTACTCCGGGTCGACCGCCTACGGTCTGACCTCCGGCGGCAGCGGCGACTGCACCTCCGGCGGTACGACCTTCTTCCAGCCGGTCACCGAGGCGTTGAGCTACTACGGGGTCACGCTTCCCTGACGGGCTGACTCCCGGCCCCACCGAGCCCCCGCACGCCATGCCGCGTGCGGGGGCTCTCGGCTGGGCGGAACGGCCGGACGCAGGGGCGATTTTCGGCCACCGGCGGCGGTCACGGTCCGCCTAGCGGTTACTCGCTCGTAGTGTTTGCTGCGCGAATTCCCTGACGTGGGGGCGCGCGCCCCTGCGGAACGAGGCGCGCAAGTCCTCGGTACGCGCGTCCTGAAGTCGACCTTGTGTGCTCCCCGCGCGGTTCGGAAGAGTGGGCGCCCGTCACCCAGCCTTCCGGCCCGTCAGGTCCCCACAACCTCACCGGCCGGCCCCCCACAGGAGGACGTGAGTTGAAGCACCGACGCATAACCGGCCGGCGGACCGCCCTGGCCGGCGCGGGTATCGCCGCACTGGTCGCCGCGGGTGTCACCTTGCAGAATGCGAACGCCGACGAGCCCCCGAAGCCCGCTCCGGAGCTACGCGTTCTGTCCGCTCCGGCGGCCGGAAAGCTCGCCTCGAACCTGAACGGCGACCTGGGTACCGCCGGGGCGGGCAGCTACTACGACGCCCGCGCGAAGAGCCTCGTCGTCAACGTGCTCGACCGGGCCGCCGCCAGGATCGTCGAGGCGGCCGGGGCCAAGGCCAGAATCGTCACCAACTCCCTGGCCGAACTCGGCGCAGCGCGTTCGACGCTGAAGAAGGACGCGACCATCCCCGGCACCTCCTGGGCGATCGACCCGGTCGGCAACAAGGTCGTCGTCACCGCCGACCGGACGGTGTCCGAAACGCAGCTGGACAAGCTGGGCAAGGTGATCGAGGGACTCGGCGGCAAGGCCGAACTGAAGCGGTCCAAGGGAGAGTTCAAGCCCTTCATCGCCGGTGGTGACGCGATCACCGGTTCGGGCGGGCGCTGCTCGCTCGGCTTCAACGTGGTCAAGGGCGGCCGGCCGTACTTCCTGACCGCCGGTCACTGCACCGAGTCCATCTCCACCTGGACGGACTCCAGCGGCAAGCAGATCGGGCAGAACGCGGAGTCCCACTTCCCGGGCACCGACTTCGGCCTGGTCGAGTACACGGCCCAGGTCGACCACCCGAGCGAGGTCGACCTCTACAACGGCTCCACCCAGAAGATCACCGGCGCCGCCGAGGCCACCGTCGGGATGAAGGTCACCCGCAGCGGCTCGACCACCCAGGTGCACTCCGGCACGGTCACCGGCCTGAACGCCACCGTCAACTACTCCGAGGGCTCGGTCGGCGGCCTGATCCAGACCGACGTGTGCGCCGAGCCCGGTGACAGCGGCGGCTCGCTGTTCTCGGGGAGCGACGCGATCGGGCTGACCTCCGGCGGCAGCGGTGACTGCACCTCCGGCGGAGAGACCTTCTTCCAGCCGGTCACCGCGGCCCTGTCGGCCACGGGTGCGCAGATCGGCTGAGCCGGCAGCGAACCCCACGATCTCCCGCCCCGGGCGCCCGGGGCGGGAGATCGTGCTTTCGGGGCCGCCCCGGGGACGGGGCGGAGGGCTTCCCGGCCGGTTGTGTCATGTCCTCGCAGGCCGGGTCGGCGCGGTGTTTGCGCAGGTGAGAGGCGGCTGGACGGCTGTCGCACAGATGTTCGAGAATGGGGGTATGGTGGAGTACGGAAGTTGGAACTGATGTTCGAGAGTCGTTCGGGACTCACGAGTGCGGGAGGTGCGTGTGCCGGGCTTCACGCATCTGCACACCGCCTCCGGGTTCTCCCTGCGGCACGGGGCGTCCCACCCGGAGCGGCTGGCCGAGCGCGCCTCGGAGCGGGGCATGGACGCCCTCGCCCTCACCGACCGCGACACCCTCGCCGGCACGGTCCGCTTCACCAAGGCCTGCGCCAAGGTGGGCGTGCGCCCGCTGTTCGGGGTGGACCTGGCGGTGGAGCCGGCCCGGGCCGTACGCGGTGAGCGGCGCCGGACCCCCGTGCGCGGCGGCGCCTTCCTCGACGAGTCGGCCCCCCGGGTGACCTTCCTCGCCCGGGACGGCGCACGGGGATGGGCCGGCCTGTGCCGGATCGTCACGGCCGCGCACGCGGGCGGGGGCGGCGCTCCGCTGCTGCCCTGGTCCGGGCATCAGGGCGACGGCCTGGTCGTACTGCTCGGACCCGGCTCCGACGTCGGGCGAGCGCTCGCCGCGGGGCGTCCCGACCGGGCCGCGACACTGCTGGTCCCGTGGCGCGAGGTCTACGGCGACGCCCTGCGCCTCGAGGCCGTCTGGCACGGCCGTACCGGCACGGGGGCCGGTTCCCTGCGGCTCGCCGCCCGTACCGTCGGCTTCGCCGCCGAGCAGCGGGTGCGGCCCGTGCTGAGCAACGCCGTCCGGTACGCCGACCCCGGTCAGGGGCCGGTCGCCGACGTGCTCGACGCCGCGCGGCGCCTGGTCCCGATCGACCCGCGCGGGGAACTGGACTCCGGTGAGGCCTGGCTGAAGGACGCGGGCGCCATGCTCCAGGCCGCCGAGCGGGTGGTGGAGGCGGCCGGGTACCGGCGTGACACCGCGCACCGGCTGCTGGAGCAGACCCGGGCCACCGCCGCCGAGTGCCGGGTCGACCCCGAGGGCGACCTCGGCATCGGCACCGTCCACTTCCCCGAGCCGCACCTCGTCGGCGCCGGCCGCCGCACCGCCCAGCGGGCGCTGGCCTCGCGGGCGGCCGCGGGCATGGTGCGGCTCGGTTACGGCGGCCGGCGTGCGTACTGGGAGCGGATGCACCGGGAGCTGGACATCATCGCCCACCACGGCTTCGCCTCCTACTTCCTGACGGTTGCTCAGGTCGTCGACGATGTGCGGGAGATGGGGATCCGGGTGGCCGCGCGCGGCTCCGGCGCCGGGTCGCTCGTCAACCATCTCCTCGGGATCGCGCACGCCGATCCGGTCGCGCACGGGCTGCTGATGGAACGCTTCCTGTCCAAGGAGCGCGTGGTGCTGCCCGACATCGACATCGACGTGGAGTCCGCGCGCCGGCTCGAGGTGTACCGGGCGATCATCGACCGGTTCGGCGGCGAGCGGGTCGCCACCGTCTCGATGCCGGAGACCTATCGGGTCCGGCACGCGATCCGGGACGTGGGCGCCGCCCTGTCCATGGACCCGGCCGAGATCGACCGGGTCGCCAAGTCCTTTCCGCACATCCGGGCGCGGGACGCGCGCGCGGCACTGGAGGAACTGCCCGAGCTGAAGCGGCTGGCGGGGGAGAAGGAGCGGTACGGCAGGCTCTGGGAGCTGGTCGAGGCGCTCGACGCCCTGCCGCGTGGGATCGCCATGCATCCGTGCGGGGTGCTGCTCTCCGACGCCTCCCTGCTCGCCCGTACGCCGGTGGTGCCGACCAGCGGCGAGGGGCTGCCGATGGCGCAGTTCGACAAGGAGGACGTGGAGGACCTCGGGCTGCTCAAACTGGACGTGCTGGGCGTGCGGATGCAGTCGGCGATGGCGCACGCGGTCGCCGAGGTGGAGCGGGTGTCGGGCGAGCGGGTCGACCTGGACACGCTGGCGCCGGGCGATCCGGCGACGTACGGGCTCATCCGCTCCACCGAGACGCTCGGCTGCTTCCAGATCGAGTCGCCGGGCCAGCGGGACCTGGTGGGGCGCCTGCAGCCGGCCACCTTCCACGACCTGGTCGTCGACATCTCCCTCTTCCGGCCCGGCCCGGTCGCCGCCGACATGGTGCGGCCGTTCATCGAAGCCCGGCACGGGCGCGCGCCGGTGCGCTACCCGCACCCGGACCTGGAGGAGCCGCTGAAGGGGACGTACGGGGTCGTCGTCTTCCACGAGCAGGTCATCGACATCGTCGCCGTCATGACCGGCTGCGGCCGGGGCGAGGCCGACCGGATCCGGCGCGGGCTGTCCGATCCGGAGTCGCAGGCCCGGATCAAGGTGTGGTTCGCCCAGCACGCGGCGGCCAGGGGATACGACGCGGAGACGATCCGGCGGACCTGGGAGATCGTCGAGGCCTTCGGGTCGTACGGCTTCTGCAAGGCGCACGCGGTCGCCTTCGCGGTGCCGACGTACCAGTCGGCGTGGCTGAAGGCCCATCACCCCGCCGCCTTCTACGCGGGGCTGCTCACGCACGATCCCGGCATGTACCCGAAGCGGCTGCTGCTGGCGGACGCACGGCGACGCGGGGTGCCGATCCTGCCGCTGGACGTCAATGTCTCCGGAGTCGCACACAGGATCGAACTGGTGTCTGAATCACCGACGGTGTGGGGGCTGCGGCTGGCCCTCCGCGACGTGCACGGCATCAGCGAGGCCGAGGCACGGAGGATCGAGGACGGGCAGCCGTACTCCTCCCTGCTGGACTTCTGGGAGCGGGCCCGGCCGAGCCGCCCGCTCGCCGGGCGGCTCGCACAGGTGGGCGCGCTGGACGCCTTCGGCGCCAACCGGCGTGATCTGCAACTGCATCTGACCGAACTGCACCGGGGCGCCCGGGGCGGCGGCGGAGGCCAGCTCCCGCTGGCCGGGGGCCGCAAGACGGCACCGGCCGGGCTGCCGGACCTGTCGTCGGCGGAACGGCTCAGCGCCGAGCTGGGCGTGCTGTCCATGGACGCCTCGCGCAATCTGATGGACGACCACCGGGAGTTCCTCGAGGAGCTGGGCGTGGTCTCGGCACGCCGGCTGCGCGAGGCCCGGCACGGCGAGACCGTGCTGGTCGCGGGCGCCAAGGCGGCCACCCAGACTCCGCCGATCCGGTCCGGCAAGCGGGTCATCTTCTCCACGCTGGACGACGGCACGGGCCTGGTCGACCTCGCCTTCTTCGACGATTCCCACGACGTCTGCGCGCACACCGTCTTCCACTCCTGGCTGCTGCTGGTGCGGGGAGTGGTGCAGCGGCGCGGCCCGCGCAGCCTGAGCGTGGTGGGCTCCGCCGCCTGGAACCTCGCCGAACTGGTGGACGTGCGCGACGAGGAGGGGCTCGACGGGGTGGCGGCAAGGCTGGCCGAACCGTCCGGCACGGCGGGGGACGGCCCGAGGGACGGGGATGCGTCCACCGTGGAGGGCGGACCGGCTGCGGGGGAGGGGCCGACCGCGGAGGGCGGACCGACTGCGGGGGACGGATCGGCGGCGGGGGACGGCGGTGGTCCGTCCCGGGCCCGGCTCGCCGGTTCCGACGGGCTGCCCCCGCCGGCCGGCTCCGCGGCCCGCGACCCGATGGCGGGCCGGACGATCCGAATGCCCACGGGGTACGAGATGCACCCCTGGGCTGATCTGCGCCCCGCGGGCGAGGGGCCCGCGGTGGGAAGGAAGTTGTGGCACCAGAGTCCGGGGAGTGCGGGATGACCATCCTCTGCGTACGTTTCCAGCTGCCGCCGATGTACGAGACGGCCCTGCCGGGGCTGCTCGGGCTGCTGGAGGAGTTCACGCCGGTCGTCGAGGCGCTGCCACCCGACGGGGCGCTGGCCGATCTCCGGGGCGCCGAACGGTACTTCGGGCGCAGCGCCGTGGAGCTGGCCTCGGTGATCCGGGTCCGGGCCCTGGCCCGGTACGGCGTCGACTGTGCGATCGGCGCCGGTCCGGGCCCGATGCTGGCCCGTGTGGCGCTGCGGGCCGCCCGGCCCGGGGTGACCTGCGCGGTGCCCGAGGACCCGGACGGCATCGCGGAGTTCCTCGCCGGACGGCCGGTGTCGGCGCTGCCCGGCGTCGGCACGGCGACCACCCGCACCCTGTGCGAGTACGGGCTGGACACCCTCGGCCTGGTCGCCGCAGCGCCGTTGGCCACACTCCAGCGGCTGATCGGCGCGAGGGCGGGCCGCGAACTGCGCGAGAAGGCGGGCGGCGTCGACCGGAGCCGGGTCGTCCCGAACGCCGTCTCGCGTTCCCTGGTCACCGAACGCCCCTTCGACGTGGACGAGCTGGATTCCGACCGGCACCGCAGGGCGCTGCTGTCGGCCGCCGAGGAGATCGGCGTCCGGCTGCGTGCGGTGGAGAAGGTCTGCCGCACCCTGACCCTCACCGTGCGCTACGCCGACCGCTCCTCGACCACCCGCAGCCGCACCTTGAAGGAACCGACCGCGCACTCGGCGGCCCTGGCCAGGACGGCCTACGTCATGTACGAGGCGCTCGGTCTGCAGCGCGCCCGGGTTCGGGCGCTCGTCCTGCGCGCCGAGGGCCTCACCTCGGCCGACCAGGCCTCCTACCAGCTCACCTTCGACCCCGTGGACGAGAAGGTCCGCCGCATCGAGGAGGTCGCGGACCGCGCGCGGGCGAAGTTCGGGCCGCGGGCGGTGATCCCGGGAAGACTGGCGGCGTAGGCGGCGACGGCCGCCCGGCCTCGCCGGGAAGCGGGCGTGCCGAGGGATCGGCCGGCCCACGGCGGGGTGATGCGGGTGCCGTCGGCGAGCCGGGCCTGTGCGCGGGCGGCGGAGGCGGCGGCCGCCTACGCGGTGGGGGGGATGGGCCGAGCTGCTGGGCGCGGCCTAAGTGCGGCTGGTGCGGGACCGGTTGGTGCTGGTCGAGGCCTAAGTACGGCTGTTGCGGGCCCCGTTGGTGCGGATCGCTTCCCATGGTCCGATCGCGCCCGCCTGGTGACGACCAGTCAGCGGTTCGGTGATGCGCCGGTTACCACTGGAAGTTTTTACTGACGCGTAACTTCACACTTGCACTACTCGCTCGTAACTTGACGAGTGAACAGCATCCTCGTGATCCGGATCACAGGGTAAGGCCGTCGTACCTCCCCTCTGAGCCGCAAGGAGATCACTCGATGCTGCCCTGGAAACGAGTGCTCAGACCCCTCACCGCGCTGCTCCTGACCGCCGCCGTCGCCGTCGTACCCGCCGCCACCGCCCACGCCGCCGCCACCGCCCACGCCGCCGGCACCGCCCACGCCGCCGGCACCGCTGCCCCGAGCAGTGGCTGGAACGACTTCTCGTGCAAGCCCTCCGCCGCCCATCCCCGCCCGGTCGTCCTGGTCCACGGCACCCTGGGCAACTCCATCGACAACTGGCTCTCCCTCGCGCCCTATCTGACGGTCCGTGGCTACTGCGTCTTCTCCCCGGACTACGGCCAGTTGCCCGGCGTGCCGCTCTTCCACGGCCTCGGCCCCATCGACAGGTCGGCCGAGCAGTTGTCCGCCTACGTCGACCGGGTGCTCGCCGCCACCGGGGCGGCCAAGGCAGACCTCGTCGGACACTCACAGGGCGGCATGATGCCCCGCTACTACCTGAAGTTCCTCGGCGGAGCCGCCAAGGTGAACGCCCTCGTCGGCATCGCCCCCGACAACCACGGTACCGACCTCAGCGGCCTCGCCAACCTGCTGCCGTACTTCCCCGGCGCCGAGGACCTGCTCAAGGCCACCACCCCCGGCCTCGCCGACCAGGTCAGGGGATCGGCGTTCCTCACCAAGCTCAACGCGGGCGGCGACACCGTACCCGGAGTGCACTACACGGTCATCGCCACCCAGCACGACGAGGTCGTCACCCCGTGGCGCACCCAGTACCTGAGCGGCTCGGACGTCCGCAACGTCCTGCTGCAGGACCTGTGCCCGCTCGACCTCTCCGAACACGTGGCGATCGGCCTGATCGACCGGATCGCCTTCCACGAGGTGGCCAACGCGCTCGACCCGGCCCGCGCCAGCGCCACGACCTGCGCGTCGGTCTTCAGCTGACGCGTCCGACGCGTCCGACGCACCCGAGGCGCCGATGCGCCGCCGGGGCCCGTCCGGCCTGAGCCGCCGGACGGGCCCCGGACACCTCACCGGCGGTGGCCGTCGGCCGTCGCGCGCCGGCGCACGGACACGAACAGCACGGCCGAACCGAGCGCCAGCGTCGCAGCGCCGCCGATCGCGAGGTACGAGGTGCCGGTGGACGCGCCGGTCTCGGCGAGGTTCTCCGGGGACCCGGCGGCCTTCGGCCGGCCGGCCGCGGCGGCGGGCTCCGCCGAGGTGCTCGCATCGTCGTCGCCATGGCCGTGGTGCTCGATCGTCGACTTGCCGGCTCCGGCCGCGATCTGCTCGTCGGACGGCGCGGAGGCGGTCGGGGCCGGGTTGGCTCCGGCACCTTCTGCGCCGCCGGCGTCCGCCCTGCCGCCGGCGTCCCCCGTGCTGCCGGCGGTCCCCTTGTCACCGCCACCGTTCTCGCTGCCGCTGCCGCTGCCGCTGCCGCTGCCGCTGCCACCGAAGTCGACGTCCGAGCAGGAGTAGAACGCCTCCGGGCTGTCCGAGCGCTGCCAGACGGCGTAGAGCAACTGCCGCCCGGACCGCTGGGGGAGCGAGCCGGAGAAGGTGTAGAAGCCGCCCGAGGGGACGGGGTCGGTGACCGTCGCCACCGGATGCTCCAGGTCCAGCGCGGACCAGGCCAGCGGCCTGGCGGGGTCGTAACCGGGCTTGGTGAGATAGACCTTGAAGGTGCCCTTGTGCGGAGCGGTCACCCGGTACTTGAAGGTGTACGAGCCACCGCGCACGCTCGTGGCCGGCCAGTCGGCGCGGGCCAGGTCGAGGCCCTTGAACTCCTCGTCGGCCGCGCTGCACAGCTTGCCGTCCGGGATCACCTGCCGGTGTCGTCCGCCGGCGTCGCCGACCCGGATGCCGTTCCAGTCGTACAGTGCCTGCGCCCCGCCGGCCGCCACGGCCGCCTTGCACGCGGCCGAGCCGGGGCTCTCCGGCCCCTCCGCGTAGCACTGCGAGACCCGGCTGACCGGGTCGCCCATCGAGCCGTGGGCGGACGCGGGGGCGGTGGCGAGCGCGGTGAGGGCGAGCGGCGTCAGGCCGACCATGGCGACGGCGGCGGCCTTGCGGCGGGCGCGAGCGGGCATGCGGAACTCCTCCGAACGGTCCGTGGGGACTGGATCCCGTGGGGTGATCAGAAGCTAGCCCCGGAAAACCGTGGAATCGCCCGCTGGAGGCGGGTGGAGGAGATCCTTATGGTGCCGTTAAGGGGAGGCTCAGACTGCGCTCAGGATGGCGCCGTCGGGCGCTCGGGCTCCGCCCGGGACGACGCCGTCGAGGGGTGCTCACACTGGTGGCGAGGGTGCTCGAGCCGCACTCGGGAGGGTGCCGTCGAGCGGTGCTCAGGCGGCGCTCGGGACGGTGCCGTCGCGGCCTGGTCGAACTGCGCTCGCCTCTGGCGGAGCCGGCGGCGTCAGCCGTCCGGCCACCAGGTGCGTGCGATGTCCTTGCGCACCTCCGGACGCTCCGACGGGCGCTCCTGCGCCTCGTCGCGGATGCGGCGGCTGTCCGTCTTCTTCAGGGGCTTCTGCACGGTCACGCGGCGCATGACTGCCTCCTTCAGTGCCTACCGGGCTCCGCGTGGTCACGGAGGCAGACGCTTTCGGTGAGAGTTGCTCATCGGCGCCGGTCTGTCAGTGGCGGCTGTCACGTCCGCGTTGTCAGTGGCGTCTGTCACTCTCTGGTCATGACGAGAGAGAAAGGGCGCACGGTTGCGAATGCCCCGATCGTGGACGGGGATGCACAGGAGGCCGTTGTTCGGCGACGGGTGGCGACCATGTGTGTCCGGACCGGGCCCGTGCGTGACCGCGTGAGGGGGTGCGGGGCGGACCCGAGAGGCCCGGCGCGTCAGGTCAGCAGTGCCTCGAAGCCGCCCTCGCGGGCCAGTCCCTCCAGCTCGTCGAGGGCGGCCACCGCGGCGGACGCGGCCTGCGGATCCGTCTCCGTCAGCCCGCTCTCGGCGAACTCGTCCTCGTCCAGCCGTCGCACCTGCGAGCCGTCCGCGGAGCGCCACAGGTCCAGGTCCAGGTCCTCGACGACCAGTTCCCCGGCGGAGGCGACCGCGGGGCGGGTGATGTCGCAATACCAGCCCTTCACGCCGCCGTCCGCCGCGCGGACCTCCTTCACCGAGTACCAGCGGTCGCGCCAGTAGTACTCGGTGAACACATCCCCCGGTTCGAAGCGCACGAAGCCGAAGTCGCGGACGCCGGAGCCCGCCCAGGGGGCCCGGACGACGATCCGGATCCCGTCGTCCTGGAGCAGCTCGGCCGGGTAACGGATCTTGGTCCGGCCCGCCTTGACCAGGACGACCTGGCACCGCACCGGGTCATCGGCCGAGTTCGCGGACATAGCGCACCTCCGTGGCGCAGAACTCGTATCCGAGCCACTTGTTGATCGCGATCATGGGGTCGTTGCCGGTGTCGTTGCCGGTGAAGGCCTCGGTGACACCGGCGGCGCGGGCCCGGTGCAGGGCGTGCACCTTGGCGAGCTTCGCCAGGCCGCGGCCGCGGTGGGCCCGGGCGGTGCCGGTCATGGCCGTGGCGTAGCGGCCGGCGCCGTCGGTGTAGGCCACGGTGAAGGCGGCGGGCCGGCCGGCGACGCAGGCGACCGTGGTCAGCTCCCGGTCCAGCAGCGGATGCCGCCAGGTCTCCGCCAGCCACGCCTCGTAGTCGGTGAACTCGGTGGAGACATCGCCCGGTTCGTCCCGCACGGTCTCCGCGTCCAGCTCGAACAGCGGCCGGGGGTCGTCCGCGAAGTCGGCGGCGGGGCGCAGTTCGACGCCCGGCGGAACCGGAAGGAGGGCCGGGAGGGCGCCGTCCGCCAGGTCCAGACGGAGGAAGCGGGCCGAACGCCCCCGGGTGTAGCCGCGCCGCTCGGCGAAGGCACGATTGGCGGGCTCGTCGAGCGCCCAGGCGAACACCTTGGCCGCGCCCTGCTCGGCCAGGTAGGTCTCGCCGGCCGCGACCAGCAGCCGGCCGGCGCCCCGGTGGGTCCGGTCCGGGCGGACGTACACGTTCAGGCAGCCCAGCCCCGGCTCGGGGCTGTCGTGGGCGAGATGCACCTGGGCCGTGCCGACGACCTCGCCGTCCTCGACCGCGACGAGCGGCCGGTAGCGGGCGCCGGGATGCACATGGGCGGCCGTGTGGCGCACCGATTCCGCGGTGAACAGGATGTACGGCAGGGCCAGGCGGCGGACGTGGGCGAAACCCTCGGCGTCGGAAGGGACGTCGGGGCGGAGCTCACGCACGATCACTGTCATGGGCAGGCACCGTACGCGGCGGGAACGCCGGGGTGCCTCTCATTTTCCCCCGGGTACGGGACAATCGGCGTTGTGAGCCTGAAGATCCACATCGACGACAGCGCGCCTCCGTACGAGCAGGTGCGGGCGCAGATCTCCGAGCAGGCGCGGTCCGGGGTACTGCCGGTCGGCTACCGGCTGCCGACCGTGCGGGGGCTCGCCGAGTCCCTGGGGCTCGCGGTGAACACGGTCGCCAAGGCGTACCGGGCGCTGGAGGGCGACGGCGTGATCGAGACACGGGGGCGCAACGGCACGTTCGTGGCCGCCGCCGGCTCGGCCGCGGAGCGCGAGGCGGCCCTGGCCGCCCAGGCGTACGTGGAGCGGGTGCGGCGGCTCGGGCTCGGGGAGCCTGAGGCGCTGGCCGCGGTGCGCGACGCCCTGCGGGCGGCGTACGGGCAGGCCTGAGCGAAACCGGACCGGTGCCGTGACCGAGCCGAGCGCCGTCGCTGAGCGGGACCGGCCGGTGCCGTGGCGAGCGCCGTCGTTGAGCGGAACCGGACCGGTGCCGTGACCGAGTGCCGTCGCTGAGCGGGACCCGCTGGCACCGTGACCGAGCGCCGTCGCTGAGCGGGACCGGCCGGCCCGCGACCCGGTCCCGTCGCTGAGTGGGACCCGGCGGCCCGTGACCCAGCGCCGTCGGGTGGGGGTCTGTCAGCCGTGTCGTGCCGGTTCCGGGATCCGTGTCACCGTGAGGCCCGCCCGCGCGGCCGCTCTGCCGAAGACACCCGCGTCCGCCACCGCAGCGCCCCCCGGGTCGTTGTTGAAGTACGCGTACACGTCCTCCCCGTCCGACCAGGTCGTCGCGATGCGGTCGACCCAGGTGTGCAGGGAACGGCGGCCGTAGCGCGGCCAGGGCCGGGCGCGGCCCTGGTGGAAGCGGACGTAGCCCCAGCCGGCGGTGCGCCACAGCGGAGTGACCGGGCGGGCCAGGACGTCCGCCCAGCACAGGGCCGCGCCCCGGGCCTCCAGCACCTTCCGCACCTCGGGTGTCCACCAGGAGTCGTGGCGGGGCTCGACCGCCACCCTCGTGCCGCGCGGGAAGCAGGCCAGGCAGGCGTCCAGCAGGGGCGGATCGGCGCGCAGGGTGGGCGGAAGCTGGAGGAGGACCGGCCCCAGCCGGTCGCCCAGGCCGGCCGCATGGGTCATCAGCCGGTGGACCGGTTCCCCGGGCTCCTTCAGGCGCCTGATGTGGGTGAGATAGCGGCTGGCCTTGACCGCGACCACGAAGTCCGGCGGCACCCGCTCGCGCCAGGAGCCGAAGTTCTCGCGTGAGGGCAGCCGGTAGAACGCGTTGTTGAGCTCCACGGTCGCGAACAGCCGTGTGTACTCCTCCAGCCACAGCCGCGCCGGGACCCCGGCCGGGTAGACGAGGTCCCGCCAGTCCTTGTACTGCCACCCCGAGGTGCCGACGAACAAGGTCATGGCACCATCAAAGCACTACAGATACAGGCCCGCGTCCGCCCCTTCCCGGGCGCCCGGCACCGACGTCGGCGTCGTGCCCCGGCGCAGCGCGTACAGCTCGGCGAGCGTGGCCCCGTCCCGGCCGACGCCCTCCTCGGTGCCGAGCCAGTCCACCGCCTCCTGGCGGGTCAGCGCGCCCACCTCGATGCGGGCCAGGCAGCGGCCGGGGCGGACCACCGCCGGGTGCAGCCGCTCCAGGTCCTCGTTGGTGGTGACGCCGACCAGGACGTTGCGGCCCTGGCCGAGCAGGCCGTCGGTGAGGTTCAGCAGCCGGGACAGGGCCTGGCCCGCCGTGTGCCGGGCCTCACCGCGGATCAGCTCGTCGCAGTCCTCCAGCAGCAGGAGCCGCCAGCGGCCCTTCCCCGCGCCGTCGTCCTCGCCGATCGCGATGTCCATCAGATAGCCGACGTCGGAGAAGAGGCGTTCCGGGTCGAGGACGCAGTCGACCTGGCACCAGTCCCGCCAGGAGCGGGCGAGGGTGCGCAGCGCGGAGGTCTTGCCGGTGCCGGGCGGCCCGTGCAGCAGGAGCAGCCGGCCCGCGATGTCCTCCGGGGTCGTCTTCATCAGACGGTCCATCGCATCGGCCACCGGCCCGGTGTAGTTGGGCCGGACCTCGTTCCAGGTGCCGGCGGAGATCTGCCGGGTGGTGCGGTGCGGTCCGCGCCTCGGCGAGACGTACCAGAAACCCATGGTCACGTTCTCGGGCTGCGGTTCGGGCTCGTCGGTGGCGCCGTCCGTGGCCTGGCCGAGGATCCGCTCGGCCAGTTCGGCGCTGGTCGCGGTGACCGTCACGTCCGCGCCCCGGTTCCAGCGGGAGACCAGCAGGGTCCAGCCCTCGCCCTCGGCGAGGGTGGCGCTGCGGTCGTCGTCGCGGGCGACCCGCAGCACGTGGGCGCCGTCGGGCAGCAGGGTCGCACCGGAGCGCACGCGGTCGATGTTCACCGCGTGCGAGTACGGCTGCTCGCCCGTCGCGAAGCGGCCGAGGAACAGCGCGTCGACGACGTCGGACGGCGAGTCGGAGTCGTCGACGTGGAGCCGGATCGGCAGAGCGTCGTGTGGGTTGGCAGACATGCCGCCATGATCCGGCACGGACGGTCTCCGCGCACGGCATTTCGAGCCGCTTGTTCCGGGTGTTCCGATACGGTTCCGGGTGTTTCCAACCCCTGCCCCCCGTCCGGCTTCCCCCCTTACTGTTGTCCTCGATGGCGCGTCATGGGTGGGATGCGAGGACTCGGCGGTGGCGGCTCATCGCCCTGCTCGGGGTGGGCGCGACGGTGCTGGCCCTGGTCGTGACCCTGCTCGGCACGCTGTCCGGCGGCCCCGGTACGCAGGGCACCACCCGCGACGGCGACAAGGTGCACGGCACCCCCGCCACCCCGGCCGCCCCACCGTCGCCGGACGTCGGCTGGGGCTTCACGCACACCCAGTACAGCGCCGACCAGGGCGAGCCCGCCGCCACCCGGCGGGCACGGCAGCTGCTCGGGCAGGGCGGCGGGCTGCCGCAGAACCAGCACATCATGGGCTGGGGCGCCGACAACCCCGAACCGGTCGAGGGCCACTACGACTTCGGTGCGCTGGACCGTCGCATCGACTTCGTCCGCGCCTCCGGCGGCACCCCCGTGATCACACTGTGCTGCTCCCCGGACTGGATGAAGGGCGGCAAGGCCGGGGCCGGAAACACGGACTGGAGCCGGGCCGCCCTGGAGAGCGCCCCGACCCCCGGCCACTACCAGGACTTCGCCGACCTCGCCGCGACCGTCGCCCGGCGCTACCCCGACGTGAAGCACTTCATCGTCTGGAACGAGTTCAAGGGATTCTGGAACGACGCCGAATCCCGCTGGGACTACGAGGGCTACACCAGGATGTACAACCTCGTGTACCAGGCGCTCAAGAAGGTCGGCACGGACATCATGGTCGGCGGGCCGTACCTGTCGATGGACAGCGTCGACCCGCGCGACCCGAACGCCTCCACCGCCCTCAAAGGTCCCTGGGGCGCCATGGACCGGCGGATCCTGGACGCCTTCGACTACTGGAACGAGCACAGGACGGGCGCCGACTTCGCCGTGGTCGACGGCTCCAGCTACACCCGCGACGACGAACTGCTCCCCGACGAGTTCGCGGCCACCGCCAAACTCACCGCGGTCGGCGCGTGGGTACGTCGCCGCACGCACGGCCTGCCGCTGTGGTGGGCCGAGTACTACGTGGAACCCGGCGACGGCGGCGACGAGCGCGACGGCTGGACCGAACCGCACCGGGTGGCGGTCCAGGCCACCGGGATGATCGCCATGGCGAGGGGCGGCGCCGACTCAGGCTTCTACTGGAACCCGCAGGAGAGGTCGGGCGACTGCGCCGGCTGCCTGTGGACGCCGACCGGCGGCGCGGGCGGCGGCCGGGCCCTGCCCATGTACGGCCTGGTCTCCAGGTTCGCCAGGGCGTTCCCGCCGGGGACGAGGTACGCGTCCGTGCCGGTCGCCCCCGACGACAGGCCCAACGTCCGCGTACTGGCCGATGACAGGACCGTCCTGGTCGTCAACACCCTCGGCCGCACGATCAGCGCCGAGGTCGACGGCAAGCGGTTCGACCTGCGCGCCTACGAGGTGAAGTGGCTCGACCGCTGAGCCACCGCACGCTCACTTCATCGTCACGAACCGCAGCAGCAGCGAGGCCGGCACCACGGCCAGCAGCGGCAGCGAGAACCAGAAGGAACCCTGTAGCAGCCGCAGCCGGCGCACGCTCGGCCGGACCGCCACCCGCACCACCTCCCGGGCGGTCAGCAGCAGGATCACGGCGACGGCGGCCAGCGCGCCGACCACCGACCACGGCGTCCACGTCACCTGCGGCCCGATCGGCCCCGGATCCGGCCGCGGCACCGGGCCCGCCGGCCGCTCGCGCAGCGCGTACAGCGTGACGTCCTCGTTGACCAGGACCTTCGTCAGCTGCTGCCGGCCGTCCAGGTTCCCGGTCAGCCGGGACTCCCAGGCCGCGGGGTAACCGGCGTCCAGCTCCAGATAGGTCGTCTGACTCCGGTTGATCATGAGGTACGAGTTCGGGCCCGCGTCCTTGAGCGCCTTGACCAGGCCCGACACCAGCGCCGGGTCGGCGGGCGCCAAGGTCGGCAGATAGTCGACCCGCTCCATGTCCCGAGCGCCCCACGGCATCGCCGGTGTCACGTCGTCGACCGGGTCCTGGGTCAGCCACAGCAGCCGCACGGTCGGCTTGTCGTGGGCGTACACCCAGTCCATGGCCGTGACCTCGCCCGGTCGGACCCGCTCGAACGGCTCGTTGCCCCAGCGGGCCACCAGAAAACCGCCCATCAGCAGCAGCCCGGCGAGCAGCGCGGCCGGCGCAGCGAGCCACGTGCGCGCTCCGGCGCGTCTCCGGGCCGCCCCGGTCGTGGCCTCGGCGACGGTGGCGGTGGCGGTGGTGCTCCCGGTCCCGGCCCCGGTGGCGGTGGTGCTCCCGGTGGCGGTGACGGTGGGGGTGGTTCCGGCCGGGGCGGGTGCTTCGCCGCGCGGGAAGAGGGCGAGGGCGCCGAGCAGGGCCGCGCCCGGCACGGCGAACATGAAGACGCGCAGCGCCATCTCGCCGCCGTACGACTGCATGCCGAAGCCCAGGAACGGCACGAGGACGAGGATCGGCAGGGATCGCTCGCGGTACCGGTGCAAGCGGCGCCGCCACCAGCCCCAGCAGGCCAGACCGAGCACCGAGCCGGCCAGCAGCACCCGGGTGTACAGCACCAGTTTGTGCGTCGAGCTTCCACCGTCGATACGGCCGGAGACGGAGGTGGAGACATTGCCGCCCACCCCGCCCACCCCGCCGAAGAGGTCGTCGAAGTGCCCGGACCAGTACGGCTCCGCCATGAAGCCGACCCAGACCGCGACCAGCACCGCGAACAACAGCGGCAGGCCCCGCAGTTCACACCGCCCGGCCACCACCAGGGCCGCCAGCACACCGAGCATCACGAACGGGGTGAGCTGGTGCGCCGGGACGCTCGCCGCGTACAGACCGATCAACACCAGCAGCAGCACGGCACGTTGGCGCCGGTCGGTGGGCTCCACCTCGGCCTCGCCCGGCCGGAGCCTGCCCCACAGCATGCGCGGCGGGCGGAACCAGACCAGCAGGACCGCCACGAAGGTCAGGTACAGCAGATAGGTGAAGCCCTGCGGGGAGAAGTAGTCCTGGCCGACCCAGCCGCTCAGCACGAAGATCCAGATTCCGGCCCACTTGGCCCGCCAGCTCGCCCGCAGCGATCGGGTGAGCAGGAACATCGGTGCCAGGTAAGCCAGTTGGACGGCGGTCGGCCACCAGCGGATGATCTCGGTGAAGTCGGTGACCCCGCAGGCCTTGCCGACGAAGGCGGCCACGGCGAAGAAGCCCGGCCAGCTCCAGCGGGCGTCCAGGTCCGGCACGGCGGAGCCGGTACGGTCGATGTAGTCGATGAAGCCGAGGTGCTGCCAGGCCGTGGGGAACCGCGGAGCGGTCTCGATCGCCGCGGGCAGCGCGTGCAGGGACACCGCGGTCGCCACCAGCGTGACGAGCAGCAGCGCCCGGTGCTCGCGGCGCAGCCGGAGCAGTGCGGCGAAGACCGTGATCAGGAGCGCCGCCCCCACCAGGGTGGGCAGCGGCAGCACGGAGACCAGCCCGAGGCCGCCCATCCGGTCCAGGTCGGCCTCGCCGAGCCGGAGCGCGGGCACCCAGTACAGCAGCAGCGCGGCGATCAGCAGACAGCCCAGGACGGCACCCGGGCGGGTGGGCAGCAGCCGTTCCCGGAGCGGCGGACGGGCCGCCCGCGCCTCGGGCGCCACATCCTCCACCGCCGCCCCGGCCGGTCCGCCGGCTCCGGGCACGGCCACCGGTGAGCCCGAGGGCGGTGTGCCGGGGCCCGGGCGGACGTCCGGCCGCCGCTCCACATGGTCGAAGTCCACATGGACGCCGAGGGCCAGGGTGTCGGCGTCCAGCGCCCAAGCCGGGCTGTGCCCCCGCGCCGGAGAGCCGGCCGGGCCGGTGGGGGTCCCCCCGCGCGAGCGGAGCCGGGGGCGAGGCGGTGTTCCCAGGTCGGCGAGGTCGCCGTCCGGAGCCGTCGTATCGGGTGCGGTGGGCGCGGACCGTACCGTCCTCCACAGCCTCGGTGCGGCGATCGCCGCGATCACCGCGATACTGGCCGCTTCGGCGACGCCCGCGCCGGTCAGGCCCGTTCGGGGCAGGAGCAGCAGGGTCAGGCCCAGCACCAGCACGCACAACAGGCCCTGGAGCCAGGCGAGTCCGGCGGTGCGGCTCTGCGCGCGCAGCACCGCGAAGTACGTCTCGATCACGACCCGCAGGACCGAGCCGACGGCGAACCAGCGCAGCAGGGGGGTCGCCGCCTGCGCGTAGCCCTCGCCGAACACACCGAGGATCCAGGGGGCGCCGAGGAACAGCAGGCCGGCGATCGGCAGCATGATCCGGGCCATCCGCTTCAGCGCGGCGCGGGTGTTGGCCGCGAGACGTGCCGGATCGTGCGCGCCCTCGACCGTGAGGGACGCGCCCATGTTGATGGCGAGCAGGTCGGTCGTGCCGCCGATGGTGGTGGCGATGTAGAAGTACGCGTTGCTCTCGGAGCTGACCTGCGCCGCGATGATCACCGGAACGAGGTAGATCACGGCGAGCGAGAACAGCGAGCCGGTGTAGTCCCCGGCCAGGAACGTGCCGACCTCCTTGAGTGTGGGCGGCTCGGTGCGGCCCGCGGTCCGACCGACGTGCCGGGGCACCAGCCGCCGGAACACCAGCCAGCCCAGCGGCACCACCGAGAAGGCGATCGCGGCCACCCAGGAGGCGAAGACACCGCTGGTCGGGAGGGCGACGGCGAACGCGGCGAGCAGGGCCAGCTTGACCGCGGAGAACACGGTGTTGCCGACCGGCACCCAGGGCGCGCTGCGCAGCCCGGTCAGGACGCCGTCCTGCAGGGTGAGCAGGTTCCAGGCGACGACGGCCACGACGAAGCCGAGCCCGTGGACCGGACCGTGCAGGAACCGGTACGACGGCCCCCACGTGTCCAGGGTGACCAGGAAGACGCCGGCGGCCAGTGCCACGATCAGCGAACTGCCCGCATAGGTACGCAGGACGAGCCGGGCGGTGCGGGGCCCGGACACCGGGATGAAGCGGGCCAGGGCGCCGGTCAGGGTCACCGCGGTGAGCCCGGCCAGGAACTTCATCGCGGCGATCGCCGCCGAGCCCTGGCCGACCGCGGACTCGGAGTAGTAGCGGGCCGCGGTCAGCCAGAAGCCGAGTCCGAGGACGGCGGAGATGCCGGTGTTGAGCATCAGCGCGTAGGCGTTGCGGAACAGCTGGCTGCCACCGGGGGAGCGGCTCCTCCCGGGCAGCCGTAGCCGGCGCCGGGTCGCGGGCGCCTCGGCGCGGGGCGTTTGCGTCTCGGACGTGGTGGTCGTGTCAGACACGGGAACGAATGGCCTTCCGGCGGACCTGGCGCGCTCTGCGGACGAGGGCGTACCCCTTGGTCAGGGCACGGTCCCGGGCGAAGGCACGGGTGAGGGCACGGCCTTCGAGCAGTCGCCCGAACTCCTCGACGCCGGTACGGCGGCGGACCGTGACGCGCCGCAGCGCGTACGGTCCCTGGCGGCGACGGGCGAGAGCGTTGCCGACGGCCAGCGCCTGGGCGTACCCGGTCGCCCGCACGGCCTGCCGGACACGCCGGCTGGAGTAGCCGTAGGGGTAGGCGAACGACACCGGCCGGGTGCCGAGTTCGCCGGCGACGATCTCCGCACAGCGGGTCAGCTCCGTGCGCAGCTCGACGTCGCCGAGCTGGTCGAGCTGCGGATGGGTGTGGCTGTGCCCGCCGATCTCGGTCCCGGCGGCGGCGAGTTCGCGGACCTGCCGCCAGTCGAGCATGGTGTCGAGGCCGCCTCCGGTGTCGTACGCGCCCCTGATCCAGCCGGTGGAGACGAACAGTGTGGCCGCGAAGCCGTGCTCGGCGAGCACGGGCAGGGCGTGCCGGTGCACGCCCTCGTAGCCGTCGTCGAAGGTGATGAGCACCGGCCGGGCGGGCAGCGGCCGGCCGGAGCGCCAGCGGGCGGCGAGCGTGGCGGTGGTCACCGGGGTCAGGCCCAGGTCGCCGATGCGGGCCATCTGCTCCGCGAACGCCTCCGGAGCGACCGACAGGGCACGGGTGGCGTCGTTGGGAGCGGTCGCCACGGAGTGGTACATGAGGATGGGCACGGGCATGTCGCTCATCTGCGCCTCCCCGACCGTACGGGCATGTCACTCATGTGCGCCTCCACGACCGTATGGGCATGCCGCTCATGTGCGCCTCCACGGGCCGTACGGGCATGCCGCTCATGTGCGCCTCCACGGGCCGTACGGGCATGTCACTCATGTGTGCCTCCACGGACCGGCACGGCGTGGAACGCGGTCGCCGCCCGCCGGGCCCGCACACTGCCCACGACGTATCCGGCCGCCGCGGTGAGCACCCCCGCGACGATGGCACCCGCGCGTCCCGCCCCGCCGGGCCTGCCGAGCAGGGCGTCCCGCAGGCCCCGGACGATCCCGGCCGGCAACACCCGTATGGTGTACCGGCGTTCGGACTCCAGCCCCTTGTCCGCCCCCACGCTCCGGGCGACCAGGGCCTTGGACAGGCCCTCGGCGTAGGCGCGGGTGCGGAAGTAGGCGAAGTGCTCGCGGGGGCCCGGGACCCGGTGGTGGATCACGGCGCGGTCGTCGATGAGCAGGACGGCGCCGGGGCGGGCCCGGGTGAGGCGGATGCACAGCTCCGTCTCCTCGCAGCCGAGCGGGCGGCGGTCGCCGTCGCGGCCGATACCGGTGGCGAAGCCGCCCGCCGCCTCGAACGCCGCACGCCGGAAGGAGGCGTTGCCGCCGAGGACGTTGCGTACCCGCACCCGGCCGGGTGGCAGCCCCTTGTAGGTGCAGCCCACCACCCAGTCGAACTCCTCCGGGAACCAGAGTGGGCGCCGGCCCGAGGCCCAGACCGGCATCGTCCGGCCGCCGACCGCCATCACGCGCGGGTCGGAGTAGCCCTCGGCGAAGCGGCGCAGCCAGTCCCGTTCGGCCACGGCGTCGTCGTCCAGGAAGGCGATCACCTCGCCGTGGGAGGCGGCGATGCCGGTGTTGCGGCCTGCCGACAGGCCGCGCGGGCCCGCGTTGGGCAGGGTCCGGACGCCCTCGGTCTCCTTGTACTCGCGGGCCAGCCGGTCCTTCAGGGCCGGGTTGTGGTCCACGACCAGGAGTGTCTCCAGTGCCGGGTACGACTGCGCGCGCACCGAGGAGACGGCCGCGAGGATGTCCTCCCAGCGGTCCTCGGTGTACACGCAGATCACGACGGAGATGCCGGGACCGGTCAAGACACCTCTCCCCGCCCGGTGTGCAGTTGCGGCGAGCGGTGCGTGCGCCGCCGCCGCAGGTCACGCCGGTTGGAGCGTTCCGCGAGGATCACCTTCAGAACCCGCAGCCCGTCGCGGACGGCCCGCAGATTGCTGGTGCCGTGGATGCGCAGGTACTCGTGGCTCGGGATCTCCTGCACCCTCAGCCCGGCCTTGACCACTCTGATGTTCATCAGGGTCTCGACCTCGAATCCGGTGCAGTCGAGGTCGATCTTGTCGAGGCAGTGCCGCCAGAACGCGTTGTATCCGTAGCAGAGGTCGGTGTAGCGGGCGCCGAACTTGCGGTTGACGACGGCGCACAGCGCCCGGTTGCCGAGTTTGCGGATGAAGGTCATGTCGTCGGTGCCGCCGCCGTTGGCGAAGCGCGAGCCCTTGGCGAAGTCGGCACCGGACACCAGCGCGGAGACGTACGAGACGATCTCGTTGCCGTCGGCGGAGCCGTCCGCGTCGACCATGACGATGATGTCGCCGCTGCAGGCCTCGAACCCGGTGATCAGGGCATCCCCCTTGCCCTTGCCGTGCTGTTCGACGACCTTGACCGCCGGCCACAGGGACCGGGCGACGTCGACCGTGTCGTCCGTGGAGTTGCCGTCCACCAGTACGACCTCGTGGATCCAGGCGGGCAGCGTCTTGAAGACGTAGGGCAGATTCTCCGCCTCGTTCATGGCGGGAATCACCACGCTCACCGGCGGAGTGATCGCCAGGTGGGAGGAGATGGGCCGGTAGCCGGTGCCGAGCGACGGATCACTGCCCGAACTCGGCGGGCGCAGAACGGAACTCACGGGTGTTTTCCCTCTCGTCCGGTCGGACCGCCCGCCCCCGGGCGACCCTGCTGTGTGTCCGGTTCGAAAGGGGGGTTCTCGTCGTCGGTACGGGGAATCGATCTCCGTGCCCGCAGACGAGCTGGCAAAGCTGGCCGGGCAGCCCGAGAACAACGGCAGCCGGTCGCGCGGCACGACCCGGTGACGGTTGCTCACCGAGCACGGCACCCCCCTACCGCGCCCCGACCGGAAGACGCCGCGGCCCTGAGCCCTCCCCTGGAGCCGTGTGCCGACGTACCGGTGCGGGTGAGATGTATGACGGTATTGACGATTGAGCCCGAAGGACAAGGCCTGCGAGACTCCCTCGCGTTTTCATTGTTTTGGCCGTTACACCACCTTGGCCTAAGTTGTTCGCTCTTGTACTCGTTTTGCGGAAATCCGCTCTCGGAACAGGCTGAGCAGCAGAAGCGCCAGGCTCAGCACGGTCACGGCGACCACTCCGCCGCGGATCGACCACCGGTGGATCGCGAGCATGCCCTGGGCGACCAGCATGTCGACGGCCACCGCGCCCGCGAGCGCGCACAGCGCCCGGCCGAACGGATCCAGCCCGCGCAGTGCCGTCGCGACCGCCGTGGCCGGTGCCATGACCAGGAAGAACAGCGCGCACGGGCCGCGCAGTGGAGAAGCGGAGTCGACGGACGCGAGCAGTGCGCCCACCGCTGCGACGGCGGTCGCGGCTCCCGCGAGCAGCGGTGCCGGGACTCTCCCCGGACCCGGTCGCCGCTCCTGGGTGCCGGTCGAGGAGCCGCCGGGCGAAGGTGCGTTGGTACCGAAGGTCTGCATTGGCGACTTTGCCCCCCGACGCGCCGGATGCCGGGCTTCAATGTGGCGCAGGCCGGGGCGGCCCGTCAAGACGACGATCCCTCGCTAAACATGTGTTCGATCCCGGTCGTCGGCCGCGCCTCTGACGGTATGTCAGCGGACGCCGCTCGCATCCGCAATAGATGAGCGGTGAACGTTTCGCGTTGATCCTGTTGAGACGCCAAGAGTTTTGGCATGAACACTTCCCGTCAACACGCGTAGTTGCTACCACAGTTACGGCAGACATGCTGCTAAAGGGAGGTTCCATGAGACGTTCCCGACTTACCGGATTAGTGACCTCGCTCCTCCTCGCCGCCGGTCTCGGTCTCACCGGGGCCGCTTCGGCGCAGGCGTCCCCCACGGCCGCGACCGGCGGTTATGTGGCCCTCGGTGACTCCTACTCCTCCGGAGTGGGCTCCGGCAGCTACATCAGCTCCAGCGGCGACTGCAGCCGCAGCACGAAGGCGTACCCGTACCTGTGGAACGCCGCCCACAGTCCCTCCTCGTTCGCCTTCAACGCCTGCTCGGGCGCCAGGACGGACGACGTCCTCGCGAACCAGCTCGGCTCGCTGAACTCCTCCACCTCACTGGTGTCCATCACCATCGGCGGCAACGACGCGGGGTTCGCCGACGTCATGACCACCTGCGTGATCCAGTCCGACAGCGCCTGTCTCTCCAAGATCAACACGGCGAGGTCGTACGTCGCCAACACGCTCCCCGGCAAGCTGGACACCGTCTACAACGCGATCAGCGCCAAGGCCCCGTCCGCGCGCGTGGTGGTCATCGGCTACCCACGCTTCTACCTGCTCGGGCAGACCTGCCTCGGTCTCTCCGAGACCAAGCGGTCCGCGATCAACGACGCGTCCGACTACCTCGACGCCACCGTGAAGACCCGCGCCTCCGCCCACAACTTCGCCTTCGGCGACGTCCGTACCACGTTCTCCGGCCACGAGATCTGCTCCAGCAACTCCTGGCTGCACAGCGTCAACTGGCTCAGCATCGGTGAGTCGTACCACCCCACCGCGGCGGGCCAGTCCGGCGGCTATCTGCCCGTGTTCACGAACGCCGCCTGACCCTGCGGGCTCCGCCCATCAGGGCGAACTGCCGGGCGAGCCCGAGGCGGACGCGGAGGCCCCTTCCGACGGGGTCTCCGCCGTCGCGCAGGTCACCGAGAAGGGCACGGACTCCGAGGTGACGCGGACCGGCCCGCGCACCTCCACGCCGATCTCGTTCTCCACCGTCGCCGCTTCTGAGTACGCCGTCACCGTCACCCGCACCTGCCGGGACCTGTCGCCGCCGGCCGGGAAGGACAGGGTCCTCCACCCCGGATCCGACACCGACCCGTGTGCCGGCACCCATCGGTACTCGACCTCCGCCGGCAGCCGCCCCACCGTGAACGTCGCCGTGAAGGACGGCGCCTGAGCGGCCGGCGGCGGACAGGTCCCGGAGTACGCCGTGTGCGCCCCGGTCAGACGCACGTGCACCGACTGGGCCGGCTCGCCGCTCGCCGAAGGGGTGCCGTGCGTGGGCGGGGGCGCCGCGGTGTCCGACTCCGGGGAGCCGCTCGCCGCGGGGGAGTGCGCACCACCGCTCGCCCGGCCGGTGGTCTCGGTCTCGCCCCCCTTGCCGCCCCCGCCCCGGTGGAGCAGTGCGTACGTCACCCCCGCCAGCGCCAGAACCACCGCGAGCACGCCCGCGATCAGGACGAGGGCGGCGCGCCGGTTGCGTTCCGGCCGCGGATCCGGTCGCGCGGCCGTGGCCCACGGGTCCGGGTAGCCGGTGGGCAGCGGCACCGGTGGCGGGCCGGCCGGCCGCGTCGCCCCGTCCCGCGAGGAGCGGTCCGCGGCCGGAGCGTACGGCGACGACACCGCCCGCGTGTCCGCCCGGGACGCCCCGCCCGCCGCGACCAACCGCAGCTCCCGCTGCGCCTGTTCGGCGGACAGCCGGCCGGCCGGGTCCTTGCGCAGCAGTCCGGCGATCACGGGCGTGAGCGGCCCGGCCCGGTGCGGAGGCGGCAACTCCTCGTCGACCACGGCCCGCAGAGTGCTCAGCGGAGTGTCCTGCCGGAACGGGGAGACACCTTCGACCGCCGCGTACAGCAGCACGCCCAGCGACCACAGATCCGACTCGGGGCCCGGCGTGCGCCCCAACGCCCGCTCCGGCGCGAGAAATTCGGGTGAGCCGATCACTTCACCGGTCATGGTCAGCGCGGAGCTGCCCTCGACGCTGGCGATCCCGAAGTCCGTGAGGACCACCCGGCCGTCGTCGGCGAGCAGCACATTGGCCGGTTTCACGTCCCGGTGCAGTACCCCGGCCGCGTGCGCCCCGCGCAGCGCGGACAGCACCTCGGCACCGATGTGCGCGGCATGCTGCGGTGGCAGCGGGCCCTCGGCCTCCAGCCGGTCGGCCAGGGAAAGACCGCGCACCAGCTCCATCACGATCCAGGGGCGGCCCGCCTCGGTCGCCACGTCGTACACCGTGACCACGTTGCGGTTGGCGACCCGGGCCGCCGCCCACGCCTCCCGCTCCAGGCGTGCGTACATCCGCTCGACGTCCGCGGCCGGCAGCCCGGCCGGGGCTCGCACCTCCTTGACGGCCACCTCGCGGTGCAGCACCTCGTCGTGGGCGCGCCACACGGTGCCCATGCCGCCTTCGCCCAGCGGAGTCAGCAGACGATAGCGACCCGCGATCACACGTTCACGGCCCGGTTCGACGGACACGGGCGCCCCCAAGGCATCTCGCGCGAATCCTCCACGAAAGTAGCTCAGCTCAGCGCGGTCACGGCCCCCTTGAGCACCAATCCGGTACCGAGCGCGACCACGAGCAGAGCGGAACCGAGCGGCACCGAGCGGCGCACCAGCGCGGCCAGCGGGTGCGTGGTCCAGCGCGGACGCCGCTCCAGCACCCGGGCCACCCCCGACCCCATTCGCACCACGGCGAACCCGGCCGCGGTGAGCGTCAGCGCGAGACCGGCCCCGTACGCCACGACGAGCAGCAGCCCGAACCAGGCCTGCCCGAGCGCCGCCGCGCCGACCAGCACGACCACGGCGGACGGGCTCGGCACCAGCCCTCCGGCGAACCCGAGCAGGATCGTGCCGCGGAGCGTGGGAGCGGTGGGGTGGCTGTGGGTGTGCCCCCCGTGGGTGTGCACCACACCGGCGTGCGGGTGATGCCGCCCGCCGTGATCGTGGTTGTGGTCGCCGTGATCGTGGTTGTGTTCGTCGTGCCCGTGACGGTGATCCTGGGCGAGGTCGCCGTGGTCGTGATGGTGATCGTGGTCGCCGTGGTCGCCGTGGTCGTGATGGTGATCGTGGGCCGGTCCGTCGTGCTCGTGGGTGTGTCCCCCCTGGGCAGGACGGTGCTCGGCATGCGCGGCCTCCCGGTGCGCTCCGGCCAGGACCAACGGGCGCTGCTCGGCTCTCACGTGCGGGTGCGGGTGCGGACGCGCGGGCGGGCGGTTGCGCCAGGCCCGGCGTACGAGGTCGGCACCGGCCAGCAGCACCAGCGCGCCGCTCGCGACGCCCAGCCAGGCGATCACCGACGGCGTGGCGGCGGAGCCCGCCGTCACGAGCAGGCCGAGGGCGACGACGCCGAGGGTGTGGGTGACCGTGACCGAGGCGGCCAGCGGAAGCACGTCCCGCAGCCTGGCCCGGCCCCCGCGCGCCGCCGCCGACGCCGCCATCAGGGTTTTGCCGTGGCCCGGGGCGAGGGCGTGCATCGCGCCCAGAGCGACCGCGATCAGCAGGGCGAGCGCGGCGAAGCCGACGGTGAGGTCGTGGCGGGCCACCAGGTCGTCGAGGGCCCGGGTCCAGCGGTCGGCGCCCCGGGGGAGCACACCGGCGCCGGGGGCGTCCTGCCGTTCCGCGTCCGCCGCGAGCGCCGGTCCGCCGGGGCGCACCCGCAGGGTGGCGGTGGCGGTGTCGGCCGGCGAGGACAGCAGGTCCCCGGGGTACGCGGTCAGTTCGTGCGAGACCGACGTCTTCGGTACGTCCGTCGCGGTGAGCGTCGTCCGGTCGCCCCGCGCGGTGATCTCCCGCCAGCCGGGCCCACCGGTGGCCCCGGCACCGCGGAAGCGGAGGGTGACGCCGTGCCCGCGGGGGAGCCCGGCGGTCAGCCGGCACTCCACGCGCAGGGTGTGCAGCCCGGCCTGACCGGGACGCAGATGTGCGGTGGCGCCGGCGGCGGTCAGGGCGGTCGGGCGCCCGGAGACGGTGAGCCTGCTGTCCGCGGCGGCCCGGGCGCACCGCTGCCGGGCCCACGCGGCCGGTCCCAGCCGCTCCAGGTCGGGCCCGGCCTGGGTCGCCGGGATCTCCGCGAGGTCCTCCACGTGGTCGACTCTGAGCTGTCCGGGCGCGGCGACCAGACCGTCGTAGCGGTTGACGGTGAAGTTGCCGAGGGGATGCGCGCTCGCGGGGCCGGCGGTGAGCAGCACGAGGCCGCATCCGGCGAGGAGGGCGAGCAGCCGGCGTGTCGTCACTTCGCGCCCTCCAGAGCCGCACGGGCTCGCGCGGCGCCCAGCGGCGAGAAACCGGGGTTCAGCCTCAGGGCCGTGGTCAGCGAGGAGCGGCCGGCCGCGCGGTGGCCCGTGGCCAGCTCGATCACCCCGCGGTGGTAGCGGAAGGCCGCGTTGCGGTAACCGGTGGCCGTGGCCCGCCGCGCGTAGGGAAGGGCCTGTGCGTCGCGGCCGTTGACGTGCAGCGCCCAGGCCAGGGCGTCCGCGGTGTGCACCGTGTGCCGGCGGGCCCATTCGGCGCGGGCCGCCCGCAGCGCGGCCGCCCTGTCGCCGTGGTCGGCGGCGGCCAGCGCGGTGTCCAGGTCCGCGTTGACGCCGTTGGCCCGGGCCAGTGCGATCCAGGCGTCCACCAGGGCGTACTGCCGCCGCGCCCGCGCCCCGTCGCCGGCCGCGCCCCGCGCCTCGTACAGCTCGCCCAGTTCGACGAGCGGGCCCGGCAGCGGGTACCGCGACACCACCGCCTCCAGCCCCTTGATCGCGGCGGCCCGGTCACCGCTCGCGGCCTGCGCGCGGGCCCGGCCCTCCAGCGCCGGCAGGTAGCCGTCGTCCGCGGCGAGGGCGCGGGCGTAGTGGCGCAGGGCCGACTTGTAGTCGCCCTGGTTCCAGTCCAGTTGGCCCAGCTGCGCGGCCACGTAGGCCGTGTCGCCCGGCGAAGTGGCGGCGGACAGGGCCTGTTCGAGGACCCGGCGCGCCGTGGTGACGTCGCCGCGCAGCTCGTGCACGTAGGCGTACCGCGTGAAGACCGGTACGCCCGGTTTGCGCGCGTCGGCGGTGCGGGCCGCCTTCGCCGCCTCGGGGTACCGGCCGAGTTCGACCAGGGCGTCGATGCGGGAGGACAGCGCGCGCTCGCTGTACGGGTTCTGCCGCAGGGCCGCGTCCGCGAAGGTCAGGGCGTGCTCGAAGTCGTGCCGGGCGGCGGCCAGGGCGGCGCGGCCGGCCAGGGCCCGGTCGTTGTCCGGCGCCGACGACAGGGAGCGCCGCAGCGCCTGTTCCGCCTGCGGGTACCGGGACGGGTCGCCCTTGGTCCGCGCCTGCTCGACGTAGGCCAGCCCCAGGGTGGCCCAGTCGCCGGAGTCCTTCGGCTGGGCCCGCAGATGCGTCTGGAGCGCGGCGATGCTCGCGTCCAGGTCCCCGCCGCCCAGGACACCGGGGTCGACGGCGGCGGCGGCGACCGGCTGGGACGCCGGCGCCCGGTGGGTACCGAGCGCGATCGCGCCGCCGGTCATGGCGACCGCCAGGAGCGCGGCGACGAGAGCCAGTTGCGAGCCGTGACGGAGGCGCCCGGCGGCACCGGCCCGGCGCACGGCGGCCACCCGCGCATCACCGCCGGCCTCGCCCGCACCGACGGGCCGGAGCTCCGCGGTGCCCGCGTTCGTGCCGTCGGGGTTCTCCGTCCGCTCGTCCTTCTCGTCGTCCTGCCCGCGCGGGCCCATGCCTTCTCCTCCGTCGGTCGTGTGGAAGGCGCGGCCCGCCGTGGGGGAGTACGGGCCGCGCCGGTTTCGGTGGGACGCCGGTGTCAGTAGGCGCGCTGCAGGCGCCGGCGCCACCAGGCGAAGGCGGTCCCGAGCAGCAGGATCCCGGCGGCGCCGGAGGCCGCCGAGGCGGCGATCAGCATGGTGTCGCCGGAGCCGCCCGTGGAGGAGCCGGCCGGCTGGAGGGCGTCACCGAGCTGGCTGCGCACGTCCGCACCAGCGGTCGCGCCCTTGGCGAGCCGGCCGCGCGAGCCGGCCGTGGGCTCGGCGACGTACGGGAAGTACTTCTCGAAGTGCTTGTCGTTCTTGTCGACGGCGTCACCCAAGTCGTTCTTGGAGCCGACCAGTTCACCCTCGACGACCTGCAGCGCCTCGTCGATCACGTCGTCGGTGAGCCGGCGCCCGTTCGGGAAGCCCGCGTTGTCGCCGTCCAGCACGCCCAGCCGCTTGGGGTGCATGCTGGGCTTGATCGAGGTGTTGAGCCGCAGTTCCTCCGAGGGCTTGCCGTTCGGCGGCTGGTTCAGGCCCTTGACACCCTTGAGGAAGACGTCGACGAGATCGTTGCGCGGCTCGGCGGGCGCCTTGATCTTGTAGATGGACTCGATGAGCTTCGGCAGCTCCGGATTGGTGACGTTCTTCAGGAACTGCGCGTCGTACGCCGGCTGCGAGGCGTTGAACTTGTCCTTGTCCTTCTGCGGGTTGACCACCTCGTTCACCAGCGGGTTGCCGAGGCGGGAGACCTGCGTGTAGTAACCCTGGGCGTTGCGCCGCTGGGTGGTGGACCAGATGCCGACGACCGGCTGGTGTGAGGACTCGCGGATCAGGTCGTTGGGCACCTGCAGGGCGATGGTGTTGACGTTGTAGCCCTTGAGGGTGTCCCGGCCGACCTCGCTGAGGTTGCCTCCGTACAGCAGGTCGAAGACGCGCAGGTCCAGGAAGAACGGGTCGTCGGCCTGGCCGGCGAAGGTCGTGGTGCCGCCCGCCGTCTTGTACACGGCCTGGGAACGCAGCTTGCCGTAGTCCGGCATGGACGCCTTGCCGACGTTCGACGGCGCCGCCGGCACGTCGTCGGCGAGCTTCGTCCGCGAGACCTCGTGGCCGTTCTTCGTCCTGATGAGGTCGAGGTCGTAGGTCTGCGTGATGTTGAGGTCGGGGTCGGCCAGGTTGGTGACCGCCCCCGTGTTGTAGAGGAACGTGTCTTTGTTCTTCGTGTGCGTCGTGAAGGTGTAGCGGAACACCGAGTCGCCCTGCGCGTCACCGTTGCTGTCGATGTGCAGGTCGTACTGCGCGTCGTCCGCGAACGTGTAGAAGTTCGGTCCGCCCGCCGGTTCCTCGAACGGGATCCAGTCGGCCACGATCGTCGTCGTGTCGGGCTTGTCCGGACTGACGAACGCGTACAGGTCCGTGTTGTCGTACTGCGGGGTGCCCGAGATCAGCGGGGCCTCCCGGTGGGAGGAGGCGGAGGCCGCCCCGGGTTCCAGCGCGGTGACGCCGGCGGCTGCGAGCCCGCCGGCGGCCAGTGCTCCGCATATGAGCGTGACCAGGCCCGAGCGCCCCGCTCCGCTCCTGGAGAAAAGAGGTGTCATGCCGTCCGTCCTCAGTGCCGACTTGCCTTTGACGGACGGGTATACGGAGCTGAGGCGCCGATCGGCTTGGTCGGACGGGGAAAAAGTTTTTTCCGGCCCATGACCCGCGTTTTCGGCCCGCGGATCCGTATCACCTCGGGGAGGTGTGTGCGGTGCGGATGCGCGGTGCGCGGGGAAGACCGGGCTGCGGCCACGGAGAGGGGGCCCGCATGGCGGCCGACGAGCTGCTGATCCTCGTGGCCGGCGGCGACCAGCGGGCGTTCGAGGAACTGTACGGACTGGTGTCCGGGCCGGTGTTCGGGCTCGTCCGGCGGGTGGTGCGCGATCCCGCCCAGTCCGAGGAGGTCGCCCAGGAGGTGCTGCTCGAACTGTGGCGCTCCGCCGCCCGCTTCGACCCCGGCCGGGGCAGTGCCCTGTCCTGGATCCTCACCCTCGCCCACCGCCGCGCCGTCGACCGGGTGCGCAGCGCCCGCGCGGCCGGCGAACGCGAGCAGCGGGAGGCGCTCCGCGCCGGGGAACCCGCCTTCGACCAGGTCGCCGAGGAGGTGGAGGCCGGACTGGAACGCGAGTGGGTGCGCCGCTGCCTGAGCCGGCTCACGGCGCTGCAGCGCCAGTCGGTGACCCTCGCCTACTACGACGGTTACACCTATCGTGAGGTGGCCGAACGGCTGTCCCTGCCACTCGGCACGGTCAAGACGCGGATGCGTGACGGACTGGCCCGGCTGCGCGAGTGCCTGGGAGGTGCCGCATGAGCATGTTCGGCGGACTCCTGGGCCGCGAGGGCCTGCACTCCCTCGCCGCGCCCTACGCGCTCGACGCACTCGACCCCGGCGAGCGGCGCCGGTTCGAGAAGCATCTGCGGGGCTGCGACCGCTGCGCCGGCGAGGTGCAGACCCTGGCCGAGGACGCGGTGCGCCTCGCCTGGTCCACGGCGGCCCCCGCGCCCGCCGTCCTGCGCGACCGGGTCCTGGCCGCCGTCCGCAGCACCCCGCAGGAGCCGGCTCCGGCCCGCGAGCCCGCGCCCCGGCTGCCGCCGCACGTGTGGGGCGCCCAGCCCCCGCCGGGCCGTGTCCGTCCGCCCCGGCCGCGCCCCCTGTTCGTGCCGTTCGCCACGGTCACCGCCGCGGCGGCCCTCGTCGTCGCCGCCCTCTTCGCCGTCCAGGCCCATCGCACCGAGGACCGTCTCGCCGCCGAGCAGACCCGGGCACGTGAGATCGCCCACGTTCTCGCCGCCTCCGACGCCCGCGCCGTGAACAGCGAGGACACCCGGGGCCGGAGTATCGGAGTGATCGCCTCCGCGTCGAAGGGGGAAGCCGTCGTCACCCTCAGCGGATACGGCGACCCCTCCGGAGGGCGCGTGCACCAGCTCTGGCTCATGCGCCCCCGCGTGCAACCGCGCTCCCTCGGGCTCTTCGCGGGCGACACGCCCTTGGTCGCGAAGGGGCTCGGCACGTCAGCTACGTCACTCGCCGTAACCGTCGAGCCTGACGGAGGGTCAGCGCAGCCCACCGGCCAGCCCATTGTCCAACTCGCCCTGAAACCGGTTGGATTCGGAGAGTAGTCAAGCAGGGATGGTCAACATCCTTACAGGGAAGGTGAATCCTGTGGCCGAGATACACGCGTGCCCCACCGGGGCGATAGGGTTACCCTGCCCGGGCCGGGTGGACTCGTACGGGTGGGGAGTGACATGGAGCAGATAACAGTGCGCAGCAGGGCCAGGGTCCCTGCGATCACCTGCGGGAGCAGCGCGACCAGTTCGCGCCTCGACCGCCATCTCTCGGTGCTGGGAGGCCCCGCCATACCGCAGCGGGAGACGATCGAGGCGACCTCGCTGATGCGTGAGCTGACGGCGCGAGACGCCGTGCACGAGCGCAGTGACCGGGGTGCGCGGGTCAGCCGTGTCTCCCTCTTCGCGCCGCTGCGCCGGCTGCGCCGCTCGCTCTTCGGCGGCCACTAGCGCGCTTCCAGCGGTCACCGATCGACCTCGGCCACCGAGCACCTCCCGATCACCGCGTACCTCACCGATCACGGAACACCGAGCACCTCACCGATCACCGCGTACCTCACCGATCACCGAGCATCTCACCGACCACCGTCACCGAGTGAACCGGCGCCCCCGGAGCGCAATTCCGGGGTGCCCGCGGTCAGGCCGCCACACCGTCCCGGCGCAGTGCTGCGATCTCGTCGTCCGTCATTCCCACGGCACGCAGCAGCGCCGCGGTGTGCTGCCCGAGCGCGGGCACATCACCCATCCGCGCCTCGTCACCGCCCGGCAGGGTGATGGGCGGCAGCAGCGCCTTCAGCGGTCCGGCCGGCGATCCCACCTCACGCCACCGCTCCCGTGCCGCCAGCTGAGGATGCTCCGCCAGCTCGTGCAGATCCCGCAGCCGCGCACAGGCGATGCCCGCCCGCTCCAGCCGGGCCAGCGCCTCCTCGGCGTCCAGCACCCGCAGCGCGTCGCCGACCAGTTCGTCGGTGCGCGCCCGGTGCGCCACCCGCGCCGCGTTGGTCGCGAACGCCGGATCCGTCCCCAACTCCGGACGGCCTATGACCTGCTCCGCCAGCCGCCGCCACTCCCGGTCGTTCTGCACCGACAGCAGCACCCGCCCGCCCCCTGCCGTCGCATAGGCGTCGTACGGTGCGATCACGGCGTGCGCGAGCCCGGTGCGCGCCGGGGGCTCACCCCCGTGCATCGCATGGTGCAGCGGATGCCCCAGCCACTCGGCGAGCGCCTCCAGCATGGACACCTCCACCGGACCGCCCAGCCCGGTCGTCCCGCGCCGGACCAGGGCCGCCAGCACGCCCGAGAAGGCGTACATGGCGGCCGCGATGTCCGCCGCCGGAACGCCCGCCTTGACGGGCTGCGCGGGCGTCCCCGTCACGGACACCAGCCCCGCCTCGCACTGCACGAGCATGTCGTACGCCCGCTTGTCCGCGTACGGCCCCGAGCCGCCGTAGCCCGAGATGTCCACGGCGATCAGCCGCGGGTGCTCCGCGCACAGCGTGGCCGCGTCGAGGCCCAGCCGGGCCGCGGCACCGTGGGCGAGGTTCTGCACGAACACGTCCGCGTCCGCGATCAGCCGCCGTACGACGCCGAGACCGCGCGGATCCTTCAGGTCCAGCGCGAGGGACTCCTTGCCGCGGTTGCACCACACGAAGTGCGAGGCGAGACCGCGGGCCGCCGTGTCGTAGCCGCGTGCGAAGTCACCGCCGTCGACCCGCTCCACCTTGATGACCCGGGCGCCCAGGTCGGCGAGCTGGCGGGTGGCGAAGGGCGCGGACACGGCCTGTTCGACGGCGACGACGGTGATGCCCTCCAGGGGCAGCGGCAGAAGACCCATGGGGTGGATGATCTCCCCTGACCGGCCGCTCTGTCAGCAGCCGCCCGTCGGCGACGGCCCCGGCGAGGGGACGGGCCGGGGGCCGGGCGGGCGCCGGAGCGGGGCCCCCGGTCCCCTCGCCCCGGGTCAGAGCAGCGCGAACTGCCCGTCCGGGCCCTCCTCGTGGTGGTCCAGGACCGAGGCGGGGCGACGGGAGGGATCCGGTGGCGGAAGGACGCCGGCCTGCCGCAGGTCGGCCGCCGTGACGGCCGACTCCGGCGGGGAGCCGGCGGCCGGCGGCCGCAGTTCCGCCAGCAGTGCGAGGACCGTGATGAGTTCCAGCAGTTCCGACGTCCAGGCCTGGGGCCAGGTCGCCGGGCGGATCCCGGCGAGGGTGCCCGGGCCGGCCGGGGTGGTCCGGGCCGCGAACCAGGCCTGCAGGACCCGGACCCCGGCCACCTCGTGGTCCCAAACCTGGGGCGGGACGGGGGAGACACGGCCGTCGTCGAGGTACAGCGTCTCCTCGTCACGGTCGTAGTGGAGGTGCACCGGGCGGCTCGGCAGGGGAGCGCGGACGTAGGGCCGGCGGCCCCCCGGCAGCTTGGGGCGTTCGCCGTCACGGCACATCAGCCAGAGCATCCGGCGGCCGGACTCGACGCCGCGGGACCACAGCTCCCGGTCGCCGGTGAGCGGCACGGTCAGGTCCGGGCGGACCGTCGCCAGGATCCAGGCCAGCACGTCCGGTGGCGTGACCCGGTCGCCCAGCCGGGCGGACAGGTGCTCCAGCAGGCCGGGAGCGAGATTGGGCTCCGTGCCGCCGGGGCGCCGGTGGAGCGGGCGGACGCGGCCGGCGCGCAGGGTGGGCAGCAGGGACGTCGCCAGCAGCGGGGTGCGATCGTCGCCGGTCTCCACCGTGAACACCTGGTGTGCGTCCGCCACCCGCCACAGCTCCGGGCGGGCCGCGTCGATCAGCCGGTGGTCCGGGATGATCCACTGCTCGTCGAAGGGCGCCGCCAGGACCCGTACCGGCTCCGCACAGGGTCCTTCGGCGCGTGCGAGCCGTCCGGTGCCGGCGGCCCGGCCCGGCAGCTGGCCCACCGCCGACCGGAGCGTACGCGCGCGGGTCGGCTCGAACAGGGCCTCCCGGTCCGGCCCTTCCGCCTTCAGCAGGGCGTCCCAGCGGGCCTTCAGCGAAGCGGGGTCCGGTGCCGTGGGCCAGGCGCGGCCCGGTCGCAGCGGTGCGACGGACCACGGCATGAGGTCCGCCAGCAGCGGAGCGTCGTCGTGCGTCACGCACGGCATGGTACGGCCTGAGCGGTGCCCGGAGTCAGGTCGCGTCCAGCGTGACGGTGAACGAGAAGCGGTCGCCCCGGTAGTGGATGACCGCCACGTCCAGGACCCGGCCCGCGGTGTCGTAGGTCACGCCCGTGTAGTGCAGGATCGGGCTGAGCAGCGGTACCCGGAGCAGCCGCGCGGTCTCCGGGTCCGCTAGCCGGGCCTCCACGGTGTCCGTGATGCGGCTGATGTCCGCCTTGACGACGTCCCGCAGCACCTTCGTCATCGGCCAGCGGACCAGATCGTCCAGGTCGATCCGCGCGGCGAGCTCGGGACGTACGTGGTTGACGGCGTGGTTGGTCGGCTCGCCGGTCTTCTCGTCGCAGCGCAGCCGGTGGTACGTCGCCACCTCCGTGAGATCCGTGAAGTGTTCGGCGACGCAGGCGGGCACCGGTGCGTGGCCGTGGTCCAGCAGCTCGGTCGTCATACCGGACTGCTGGGCCACGATCGCGTCCACCGAGCCCAGCAGCCGCACGGGAGCGCCGCGCCGCACCCCGGGCTCGATGAACGTGCCGCGCCGCCGGTGCCGGCTGATCAGCCCCTCGTCCTCCAGCTCCTTCAGCGCCTGCCGCATGGTCAGCACGCTGACGCCGTAGTGCTCCGCCAGCTGCTCCTCGGTGGGCAGGCGCAGCGGGTCCTGCGGCGAGCGGCCGAGTATGGAGGCGCGCAACGACTGCGACACCTGGTACCACAGCGGCAGCTTGCGGTTCAGGACGATCGAGTCCGGGGCGAAGGAGGTCACACGGCTATCCGTACCTGTCGGGGCTGTTCAGTGCAATGGACGGAAATGGCGCTGCAGACCCTGCCACACGTCGTCGTAGCGCCGCTGGAGATGCCCCGCGCCGGCCGCGTGCGGGGTGAGCGTCACCGGCCAGCGGGTCTCGAACATGAAAGCCAGCCCGTCGTCGATCTTCTGCGGCCGCAGCTCGGCCGCGCTCGCCCGGTCGAAGGTCTCCCGGTCCGGACCGTGCGCCGACATCATGTTGTGCAGCGAACCGCCGCCCGGCACGAAACCCTCCGCCTTGGCGTCGTAGGCACCCTCGATCAGGCCCATGTACTCGCTCATCACGTTGCGGTGGAAGTACGGCGGCCGGAAGGTGTCCTCGCCCACGAGCCAGCGCGGCGCGAACACCACGAAGTCGACGCCGGCCAGGCCCGGGGTGTCCGACGGAGAGGTCAGGACCGTGAAGATCGACGGATCAGGGTGGTCGTAGGAGATGGAGCCGATCACATTGAAGCGGCGCAGGTCATAGACGTACGGCACATGGTTTCCGTGCCAGGCGACCACATCGAGGGGGGAGTGGTCGTAGGTCGCCGTCCAGAGGTTGCCGCAGAACTTGTTCACCACCTCCACCGGGCCCTCGACGTCCTCGTACGCGGCGACCGGCGCCCGGAAGTCCCGGGCGTTGGCGAGGCCGTTGGCGCCGATGGGGCCGAGGTCCGGCAGCTGGAACGGCGCCCCGTAGTTCTCGCACACATAACCCCTGGCCGACTCGTCGAGCAGCTCCACACGGAAGCGCACCCCACGCGGAATCAACGCGACGTGTGCGGGCTCCACATGGAGCCGGCCGAACTCGGTGTGCAGTAGCAGCCCGCCCCGCTCCGGCACGATCAGCAGTTCCCCGTCGGCGTCCGAGAAGACCCGCTCCATCGAGGCATCGGCCTGGTACAGGTGCACGGCCATGCCGGTGCGCTGGGTGGCGTCGCCGTTGCCGCCGAGGGTCCACAGTCCGGCCAGGAAGTCGGTCCCCGCGGGCGGTTCGGGCAGCGGGTTCCAGCGCAGCCGGTTCGGGTCGGGCACCGTCTCGGTGAACGGCGCCGTGCGGATCGCGCCGTTGCCGGTGCGGGTGAACGCCGGGTGCGCGGCCGACGGCCGGATGCGGTACAGCCAGGAGCGGCGGTTGTGCGCCCGCGGCTCGGTGAACGCCGTACCGCTCAGCTGCTCCGCGTAGAGGCCGAGCGGTGCCCGCTGCGGCGCGTTGCGGCCCTCGGGCAGGGCGCCCGGCACCGCCTCCGAGGCGTGTTCATTGCCGAACCCGGTCAGATACGACAGTGCCTCGGCGGTCTTCCGCGCGTCCCCGCTCATGATCGCTCCCTTGCGGTCCTGATTCCTATGCAACACCGTAGGAATGTGCGAGGCGGTGCGCAAGAGGGGCCCGCGTACTGCGGCCGGGGGACGGAAGGAACCAGACTTCAGGGGGATTCGGGCGGCCGGAGCGCTGTCCTAGTCTCCGGAGCATGTCGTGGACGACGTGGACGACGTGGACGCGCGGATCTCTCGCCGCGCTCGCGGCCTGCGTCCTGCTGCCGTGCGCGGCGGCGGGCTGCGGGACCGGCGAGGCGCACGGGCGTGGGAGCACGCTCTCTCCCTCACCGGTGGGCCGGATCCTGGACGACACCGACGACGCCGGCCGCCATCTGCGGGAGGTGGCCGAGCGGGACGCGCCGGAGGTCGGCGTCGAGGTGACCCCGGACTCCGGCGGCGGCTGGGACGTCCGGCTGGCCTTCCACCGCTTCCGCTGCTCCGCACCCGGCGCCGGGCCTACGGCGGCCCCGGGGCGTGGGCTCGCCCACCTCTTCGTCGACGGCCGGCGGGTCGCCCGGCTGCGCGCGCCCGAGTACCACCTGCCCGGCCGCCTCGTCCCGCGCGGCACCCACCACGTCACCGCGCGCCTGTACGCGGACGACGGCACGGTGTGGGCCGTACACGGCAGGCCGGTACAGAGCACCGCCGACATCACGGCGTCGGACCCGGCGGCGGACGTGAGGGCGGACACGGCGCCGGACGCGGATACGGACGGGCACGCGGGCAGGGCGCCGGACCCGGCATCGGACGCGGATGCGGTCGCGGCGGGGCCCTCGGTCGCGACCCCGACCCTCGTCACCGGCGAGTGAGTGCACCGGCCGCCGTTCTCCGTACTGGCGGGCGAGGTTCACCGGAGCGCGGCGGAGAGGCATCATGAACTCCGTGCCCGAAGCGACATCCCTCCGCCGCGCGCCCGTACAGCGACGCAGTGCCGAACGGCTCACCAGGATCCTGGACGCCTGCGCCGAACTCCTCGACGAGGTCGGCTACGACGCCCTGAGCACCCGCGCGGTCGCCCAGCGCGCCGGCGTGCCCATCGGCTCGGTCTACCGGTTCTTCGGCAACAAACGGCAGATGGCCGACGCCCTCGCCCAGCGCAACCTCGACCGGTACACCGGGCGCGTCACCGAGCGGCTGAAGGAGGCCCGCGAGGGCGACTGGCGGGCCGCGATGGGGGTCGTCCTGGACGAGTACCTGGCCATGAAGCGCACCGCGCCCGGCTTCTCCCTGGTCGACTTCGGCAACCAGATCCCGGTCGGCGTGCGCCAGGCCGAGCCCAACACCCGGGTCGCCGACCGGCTCTCCGGCCTGATCTCCGGATACCTCGGCCGGACCCCCGACGAGGACCTGCGCCGGGTCTTCCTGGTCGCGGTGGAGAGCGCCGACACCCTGGTCCAACTGGCCTTCCGGACCGACCCGCAGGGGGACGAGGCGATCATCGAGGAGACGCGGGCGCTGCTGCTGGCCTACCTCGGACGCGTACTGGACTGAAGCCCCCATTCCGCCCAGAGGCTCCCCGTCATTCCCCCCAGGGGCTCCCCCCTCGTTCTTCCCGGGGTCTCCCCTCCATGCATACCGGTCGGTATGCTCGACCGGAGTTCGCCGCACCCGTCCGTGCTCACCCGGCACCCCCGACCCTCCGGAGGACCCGTGTCCCGCACCGCTCTGCGCATCTGCCCTCTGTGCGAGGCCACCTGCGGGCTGACCCTGACCATCGAGGGCACCCGGGTCACCGGCGCCCGCGGTGATCGCGAGGACGTCTTCAGCAAGGGCTTCATCTGCCCCAAGGGTGCCTCCTTCGGCGCCGTGGACGGGGACCCCGACCGGCTGCGCACCCCGCTCGTCCGGCAGGACGGCACACTGCGCGAGGCCACCTGGGACGAGGCCTTCGACGCGGTCGCCGCGGGCCTCGGCCCGGTCGCGGAACGGTACGGCCCGAACGCCGTCGGCGTGGTCCTCGGCAACCCCAACGTGCACACCGTGGCCGGCGCCCTCTACCCGCCGGTCCTGCTGGGCGCCCTGCGCACCCGCAGCCTGTTCACCGCGTCCACGGTCGACCAGATGCCCAAGCACGTCTCCAGCGGACTGCTGTTCGGGGACGCGGGCGCGATCCCGGTGCCGGACCTCGACCACACCGCCCATCTGCTCCTCATCGGCGCCAACCCGCTGGAGTCCAACGGCAGTCTGTGCACCGCGCCCGACTTCCCCGGCAAACTCAAGGCGCTCAAGGCCCGCGGCGGCCGGCTCACCGTCGTCGACCCGCGCCGCACCCGCACCGCCAGGCTCGCCGACCGGCATCTGGCGATCCGTCCCGGCACCGACGCCCTGCTGCTCGCCGCGATGGCCACCGTGCTGTTCGAGGAGGACCTGGCCGACCTGAAGGACCTCGCCCCCCACGTCCAGGGCCTCGAGGAACTCCGGTCAGCCCTGAGCGACTTCACCCCGGAGGCCGTGGCCGCGGCCTGCGACCTCGACGCCGGTGACATCCGCACCCTGGCCCGCGAACTCGCCGCCGCGCCCACCGCCGCCGTATACGCCCGCATCGGCAGCTGCACCGTCCCGCACGGCACCCTGGCGAGCTGGCTGGTCGACGTCCTCAACATCCTCACCGGCAACCTCGACCGGCCCGGCGGTGCCCTCTTCCCGCAGGCGGCCACCGACAGGACGCCCCGCCCGGCGGGGCCCGGCCGCGGCTTCGCCCTCGGCCGCTGGCGCTCCCGGGTGAGCGGACACCCGGAGGCGAAGGGGGAGTTGCCGCTCTCCGCCCTGGCCGAGGAGATCGACACGGCGACCGCCGAGGGCGAGCCGGTGCGCGCACTGATCGTCGTGGCCGCCAACCCGGTGCTGTCCGCGCCCGACGGCGACCGCCTCGACAAGGCGCTGGACTCCCTGGACTTCATGGTCGCCGTGGACCCGTACCTGAACGAGACCTCGCGCCACGCCCACGTCGTACTGCCCCCGCCCCCGCCCTCCCAGAGCCCGCACCACGACTTCGCCTTCAACGCCCTCGCCGTGCGCAACCAGGTCCGCTACAGCCGCCCCGCGGTGCCGCTGGAACCGGACCGCATGGCGGAGAGCGAGATCCTCGCCCGGTTGATCCTGGCGGCCACCGGCATGCACGGCACCGACCCGGCCGCCGTGGACGCCATGGTCGTCGACCAGACCCTCGGCAAGGCCGTGCGGGAGGAGCACTCGCCGGTGCACGGCCGCGATCCGCGTGCCCTGGCCACCCGGCTCACCGGCGACACCGGCCCCGAGCGGCGGCTCGACATGATGCTGCGGCTCGGCCCCTACGGCGACGGCTTCGGCGCGCGGCCCGACGGGCTGACCCTGGCCAAGGTGCTCGCGCACCCGCACGGCATCGACCTCGGCCCGCTGCGCCCGCGGCTGCCGGGGCCGCTCAGGACCCGCAGCGGCCGAATAGAGCTGCTGCCGGACCCCATTGCCGGCGACCTGCCCCGGCTGCGCCGGGCGCTCGGCGAGCGCCCCGAGGGGCTCGTCCTCGTCGGCCGCCGCCATCTGCGCTCCAACAACAGCTGGATGCACAACGTGCCCGCCCTCACCGGCGGCAGCAACCGCTGCACCCTGCACATCCACCCCGAGGACGCCGACCGGCTCGGCGTGCGCGACGGGGAGGACGTACGGATCAAGGGCGCCGGGGGAGAGGTGGTGGCCCCCGCCGAGGTCACCGACGGCGTCCGGCCGGGGGTGGTGAGCCTGCCGCACGGCTGGGGGCACGACCGCCCCGGCACGCGGCTCGGCCACGCCTCCAAGACCCCCGGCGTGAACGTCAACCAGCTCCTCGACGGCAGCCTGCTGGACCCGCTCTCGGGCAACGCGGTCCTCAACGGCATCCCCGTCGCTCTCTCGGCGAGCCTGTGACCTGGAGTTCTGCGCTTATTGCTCGCGCGTCAACGTCTTGTTAACGCCGGACGACGGGACCTAACGTCAACGCACCGCCGACCCCCAGGTGGGATGTTCAAGGGCGAACGTTAGGTATCCACTCATGCTGACCATCCTCGGCTTCGCCATGATCGCGACCTTTCTGGTCCTGATCATGCTGAAGAAGATGTCGCCGATCGCGGCGCTCGTGCTGATCCCCGCGCTGTTCTGCGTGTTCGTCGGCAAGGGTGCCGGGCTCGGCGACTACGTCCTCGACGGCGTCACCGACCTCGCCCCGACCGCGGCGATGCTCATGTTCGCGATCGTCTACTTCGGTGTGATGATCGACGTCGGCCTCTTCGACCCGATCGTCCGGGGCATCCTCCGGTTCTGCCGGGCCGACCCGCTGCGCATCGTCGTCGGCACCGCGGTGCTCGCCGCGATCGTCTCCCTCGACGGCGACGGCTCGACCACGTTCATGATCACCGTCTCGGCGATGTACCCGCTCTACAAGCGCCTGAAGATGTCCCTGGTCGTCATGACCGGCGTCGCCGCCATGGCCAACGGCGTGATGAACACCCTGCCGTGGGGCGGCCCGACCGCCCGGGCCGCCACCGCGCTCAAGGTCGACGCGAGCGACATCTTCGTGCCGATGATCCCCGCGCTGGCCACGGGCCTGGTGGTCGTCCTCGCCCTCGCATACGTCCTCGGCCGCCGCGAGCGCAAGCGGCTCGGCGTGCTCACGCTGGACGAGGTGCTGGTCACGGAGTCCGCCGAGCAGGAGAGGGCCGCCCTGGTGCCCGCCGGCAGCGGCACGGGTACGCCGGGTGCGGGTGCCGCCGAGGGCGAGGGCGCGGCGGCAGCCCAGGGCGCGGAAGGCACGGACGGTGCGGCCGGCGGCGAGGATGCGGCGGGCGCGCACGGTGCCGGCGGTGACGCGCCCGGGGCCGGGCGGCCCGGAGACGACGGATTCCAGGGGCTCGACCCGTCCCGTCCCACCCTGCGGCCCAGGCTGTACTGGTTCAACGCCCTTCTCACGGTCGCCCTGCTCACCGCCATGATCATGGAGTGGCTGCCGATCCCGGTGCTGTTCCTGCTCGGCGCCGCACTGGCCCTGACCGTCAACTTCCCCCACATGCCCGACCAGAAGGCCCGCGTCGCCGCCCACGCGGAGAACGTCCTGAACGTCTCCGGCATGGTGTTCGCCGCGGCGGTCTTCACCGGCGTCCTGCAGGGCACCGGCATGGTCGACCACATGGCCAAGTGGCTGGTCGGCAACATCCCCGACGGCATGGGCCCGCACATGGCCCTGGTGACCGGCGTGCTGAGCATCCCGCTCACGTACTTCATGTCCAACGACGGCTTCTACTTCGGCATCCTGCCGGTCCTCGCCGAGGCGGGCCACGCGCACGGCGTCTCCTCGCTGGAGATCGCCCGCGCCTCGATCGTGGGCCAGCCCCTGCACATGTCCAGCCCGCTCGTCCCCGCCGTCTACGTCCTGGTCGGCATGGCCAAGGTCGAGTTCGGCGACCACACCAGGTTCGTGGTGAAGTGGGCCGTCCTCACTTCGCTGGTGGTCCTCGGCGCGGGAATCCTGTTCGGCACCATCTGACCCGCGCGGCACACAGGAGGACCCGACCATGACGCCCGCCGGGAACCGCGGCCGGCTGTTCCGCCTCGTCGTCCCGTCCGCCGGGAACCGCGGCTGGCTGCTCCGCCTCGTCATCGCCTTCGGCTTCGCCCAGGGGGCGGTGTCCATGGCCCGGCCCGCCGTCTCCTACCGGGCGCTCGCGCTGGGCGCCGACGAACGGGCGGTCGGCGTCATCGCGGGCGGGTACGCCCTGCTCCCGCTCTTCGCCGCGGTGCCGCTCGGCCGCCGCACCGACCACGGCCGCTGCACGCCCCTGCTCTGCGTCGGCGTGCTCCTCATATCCGGCGGCTGTGCCCTCAGCGGGGCCGTGGAGTCCCTGCCGGCGATGGCCCTGTGGAGCGGGGTGATGGGCCTCGGCCACCTCTGCTTCGTGATCGGCGCGCAGTCCCTGGTCGCCCGCCGGTCCGCCCCGCACGAACAGGACCGCAACTTCGGGCACTTCACCATCGGCGCCTCCCTCGGCCAGCTCGTCGGCCCGGTCGCCGCCGGTGCCCTGATCGGCGGCCACGACATGGCCGGCAGCAGCGCGCTGGCCCTCGTCGTGGCGGGCGCGGGCGCGGCGGTCGCCTGCACCTCCCTGTGGCGCCTCGAGGACGGTACGGCGGCCGGCTCCCGCCCGCCGCACGGCGAGCGGGTACCGGTCGGCGGGATCCTGCGCGCCCGGGGAGTGCCCGCGGGAATGCTGGTCAGCCTGTCCGTACTGTCCGCCACCGACGTCCTCACCGCCTACCTTCCGGTGGTCGGCGAGCACCGCGGCATCTCCCCCTCGGTGGTCGGCGTCCTGCTCGGCCTGCGTGCCGGTGCCACCATCGCCTGCCGGCTCGTCCTCAGCCCGCTGCTGCGCCTGCTGGGCCGGCCCGCGCTGCTGACCGTGACCTGCCTCCTCGCGGGCGTACTGTGCGCCGGGGTGGCGCTGCCGGTGCCGGTGCGGGCGCTCGGCCCGATGCTCGCCGTCCTCGGGTTCTGCCTGGGCGTCGGGCAGCCGCTGTCGATGACGACGGTCGTCCAGGCCGCCCCGGCGGACGCCCGCTCGACCGCGCTCGCGCTGCGCCTGACCGGCAACCGGCTCGGCCAGGTGGCCGCCCCGGCCGCGGCGGGCCTGGTGGCGGGGCTGGCCGGTGCGGGCGCGCCGTTCGTCATGCTCGGGGCGCTGCTGCTGCTGTCGTCCGGAGTGGCGCTGCGCTCGCCGGGGCGACCCGGGAGTGCCGCGGGACCGGCGTCGCACGAGCGGCCGGAGCGGTCGGGATTGCGCCGCACGAGCGATATTTGACGACGCGCCGGGCGTCGCTGCCGCGGGCGGCGCGCTCCATGAAGGAGAGTCCAGGCGAAAGAGCGATTTGTATGAAAATCGTCTGAATTCGGAGGAGCGCTCATGCCCACCCAGACACTCCCACGTGCCGTCGGCTCCCGCGCGGGCGCCACTGTCGTCCTCACCGCCCTCGCCGCGGCGGGCGCGTCATGGGTGGCGGCGCCGAACGCGATGGCCGCGGGCGAGAACGGCGACATCAGGATCCACCGCGCCGAGATGTATCCCAACTCGGGTGGCAAGGACGACCCGTTGGTCTGCAGGTTCTACCTCGACGCGGTCAACTTCGACGTCCTGCCCACCATCGCGTACACCATCACGCCGCAGCCCCCGCTGCCCACCGCGGCCACCGTCTCCGGCACCATCCAGCTCGCCGGTGGCGCCGGGCACACCGACCCGCTCGGCCTGGCGGACGGCCAGTACAAGATCACTTGGGTCGCGGGTGGCGCCACCAAGGAGAAGGTGTTCCGCGTCAACTGCCGCGACGGGCAGCACGACGGCCAGCACGATGGCCAGCACGACGGTGCACAGGGCCCGGGCGGGCAGATCGAGGACCACCAGCAGGACAACGGGGGCTGGAGCCAGAACGGCCAGCAGCCCCCGAGGGGCGGCGTGCACGCGGGCGGCGGCGGTCTCGTCGACACGGCGGCCGCCTACTCACCGGTGACGGCCGCGGCGGCGGTGGGCCTGGTCGCGGTCTGCGGTGCGGTGTACTTCCGGCTCATCCGCCGGCGGCCCCATGGTGCCGCGTAGGCGCAGACGCAGGCCCTGGCACCGGACCCGCGCCTACCGCCTCAGCAGGACGGCCCTGCTCGTGTTCGTCCTGGTGACGGTGGGCACGCGGTGCGGCGGGCACGGCTCACCTGCCGTGCCCGGCCAGACGGCCCGATCGGGCGCCGCGGGACCGCACTCCGGCCGTGCGGACGGACTCGGCCCGGACCGGACGGAGTCCGGCGAGGACCGCACGCCCCCGCCCCGTCCGCTGTCCCGCTCCCGGCCCACGATGTTCCGTGTCCCCGCGCTGGGGATCGACGCCCCGGTCACGGGTATCCGGCTGAACCGCGAAGGGCAGTTGGAGACGCCGCCCGTCGACACACCGAGGCTGGTCGGCTGGTACGAGGGCGGCCCCACCCCGGGCGAGCCCGGCACCGCGGTCGCCGTCGGCCACCGGGACACCACGACCGGCAGCGCCGTGTTCGCCGGACTCGCGCAGGTCAAGCCCGGAAAGCGCATCGAGGTCGAGCGGGCCGACGGGCGCAGCGCCGTCTACACCGTGGACCGGGTGAAGGTCTTCGACAAGGCGGGCTTCCCGGACAAGGAGGTCTACGGGCCGGCCCGGCGTCCGGAGTTGCGGGTGATCACCTGCGGCGGTCTCTTCAGCCGGCGGACGGGCTACACCAGCAACGTGGTGGTCTTCGCCCACCTGGCCGCCACGAAGTGACCCGATGGTGCGGGCGTCGCGCCCGCACCATCGGCTCCACCCGGCTCCACCCGGCTCCTCTCGGCCCCACGCCCGTCGACCCGGGGCTCCCGGCTCCTCTCGGCTCCGCGCCCGTCGCCCCGGGGCTCCCGGCTCTCCCCGGCTGCGCGCCGCTCTGCCCGGCGTGCCCCGGCCCCCTCCCGGAGTCCGGCGCTTCCCTCGCGGTCCGCGCCGGTGCACCGCACGCCCCGGCCGGGCGCCGTCCCGGCCCGGGCGAGAGGCGTCCGGGCCGGCGCGACGATCTCCGTGCACCTGGCGTCAGAAAACTAACGCCGCTAGTTTGTGTGCCGGACGAACAGCCCCGCCGGGAGGAAGCAGCATGAAGGCACACGACGGCCTGTACATCGACGGCGCCTGGCGCCCCGCCGCCCCCGGCGACCCGATCGAGGTCGTGAACCCGGCCGACGAGCAGGTCGTCGCCCGTGTCCCGGCGGGCGACGCCGGGGACGTCGACAGCGCCGTACGCGCCGCGCGCGCCGCCCTCCCGGCGTGGGCCGCCACGCCCCCGGCCGAACGCGCCGCACGCCTCGCCGCCCTGCGCGACGTCCTCGTGACGCGCAAGGACGAGATCGCCGAGACGGTCACCGCCGAACTGGGCTCCCCGCTCGCGTTCTCCCAGGCCGTGCACGCGGCCGTACCGATCGCGGTCGCCGGTTCCTACGCCGAACTGGCCGCCACCCACTCCTTCGAGGAGAAGGTCGGCAACTCCACGGTCCTGCACGAGCCGATCGGCGTGGTCGGCGCCATCACCCCCTGGAACTACCCCCTCCACCAGATCGTGGCCAAGGTCGCCCCGGCGCTCGCCGCGGGCTGCACGGTCGTCCTCAAGCCCGCCGAGGACACCCCGCTCACCGCCCAGCTGTTCGCCGAGGCGGTGCACGAGGCGGGCGTACCGGCCGGTGTGTTCAACCTGGTCACCGGCCTCGGCCCGGTCGCCGGCCAGGCCCTGGCCGAGCACCCGGGCGTGGACCTGGTCTCCTTCACCGGTTCCACCGCGGTCGGCAGGCGGATCGGCGCTCTGGCGGGCGCTGCCGTGAAGAAGGTGGCCCTGGAACTGGGCGGCAAGTCCGCCAACGTGATCCTGCCCGGCGCGGACCTCGCCAAGGCCGTGAACGTCGGCGTCGCCAACGTGATGTCCAACTCCGGCCAGACGTGCAGCGCCTGGACCCGGATGCTGGTCCACCGCGACCGGTACGACGAGGCGGTCGAGCTGGCCGCCACCGCCGCCGCCAAGTACGCCGACCGCATCGGCCCGGTCGTCAACGCCGAGCAGCGGGCCCGCGTGTGCGGCTACATCGAGAAGGGCGTCGCCGAGGGTGCCCGCCTGGTCGCCGGCGGCCCCGAAGCCCCGCGCGACAAGGGCTACTTCGTCAGCCCGACCGTCCTCGCCGACGTCACCCCGGAGATGACCGTCGCCCAGGAGGAGATCTTCGGCCCGGTCCTCTGCCTCCTGCGCTACGAGGACGAGGAGGACGCCCTGCGCATCGCCAACGGCACGGTGTACGGGCTCGCCGGCGCCGTCTGGGCGGCCGACGAGGCAGAGGCGGTGGCCTTCGCCCGCCGCATGGACACCGGGCAGGTGGACATCAACGGCGGCCGTTTCAACCCCCTCGCGCCGTTCGGCGGCTACAAGCAGTCCGGCGTGGGCCGGGAACTCGGCGCGCCCGGACTCGCCGAGTACCTCCAGACCAAGTCCCTCCAGTTCTAAGGGAGTTCCAAGAGCCATGGCCGTACGAGCCGCCGTTCTGCCCGCCGTCGGAGCCCCCCTGGAGATCACCGGCGTCGTCCTGCCGGACCCGGGCCCCGGCCAGGTCCGCGTCCGCCTCGCCGCGGCCGGTGTCTGCCACTCCGACCTGTCCCTGACCAACGGCACCATGCGGGTGCCGGTCCCCGCGGTCCTCGGCCACGAGGGCTCCGGCACGGTCGTCGCGGTGGGGGAGGGGGTCACCCGGGTCGTCGCCGGCGACCCGGTCGTCCTCAACTGGGCGCCCTCCTGCGGCACCTGCCACGCCTGCACGCTCGGCGAGGTCTGGCTGTGCGCCGGCGCGCTGGGCGGCGCCGCCGACGTCTACGCCCGTACCGTCGACGGCACCGCGCTGCATCCCGGCCTGAACGTCGCCGCGTTCGCCGAGGAGACGGTGGTCCCCGCGTCCTGCGTGCTGCCCCTGCCGGACGGCGTCCCGCTCACCGACGCGGCCCTGCTCGGCTGTGCCGTCCTCACCGGCTACGGCGCGGTCCACAACTCCGCGCGGGTACGGGCCGGCGAGACCGTCGCCGTGTTCGGGGCCGGCGGGGTCGGTCTGGCCACCCTCCAGGCGGCCCGGATCGCGGGTGCCTCCCGCGTCATCGCCGTCGACGTCTCACCCGGGAAGGAGGAGCTGGCCCGCGCGGCCGGCGCCACCGACTACGTCCTCGCCTCCGAGAACACCCCGCGCGAGATCCGCGCCCTCACCGCGAAGCAGGGCGCCGACGTCTCGATCGAATGCGTGGGCCGCGCCGTCAGCATCCGCGCGGCCTGGGACTCCACCCGGCGGGGCGGCCGTACGACGGTCGTCGGCATCGGTGGCAAGGACCAGCAGGTCACCTTCAACGCCCTGGAGATCTTCCACTGGGGCCGCACCCTCTCCGGCTGCGTCTACGGCGACACCGACCCGGCCCGCGACCTCCCGCTGATCGCCGAGCATGTGCGCGAGGGACGCCTCGACCTGTCCGCGCTGGTCACCGAGCGCATCGGCCTGGAGGACATCCCGGCCGCCTTCGACAACATGCTCGCGGGCAAGGGCGGCCGGGCGCTGGTGGTCTTCTGACGCTCAGGGCACCTTCTCGGGTCGCGGCCGCCGGGCCGCGACCCGGGCCGTCCGGCCGCCGCCCGCCCGCGACCGCGACACCGCCACACCCGCGAGACACAGCACCCCGCCGGCCAGCGTGAGCACCCCGGGCACCTCGCCGAGCAGCAGCCACGACATGAGCACCACGAGGGCGGGTACGGCGTACGTGGTCGCCCCCATCCTGCTGGCGGTGGTCCGGGCCAGGGCGTAGGCCCAGGTGGTGAAGGCGAGGGCGGTCGGGAAGACGCCCAGGTAGACCATGTTCAGGGTGGCCGTCAGGGGGGCGTGAGCGGCCTCGTGCACCAGCTGCCCGGTGAACGGCAGACATGCCACGGCACCGACCAGGCAGCCGAACGTGGTCACCTGCAACGCGCTCGCCCCGCCCAGCGCGGGCTTCTGCGCGACGACCCCGCAGGCGTACGCGACGGCCGCGAGCAGGCACAGCAGCACGCCGAGCACGGAGGACCCGCCGCCGCCCGACATCGACAGTCCCACGGTCACCGCGCCCGCGAAGGACACGGCCATTCCGGCCAGCAGCCGCGGCGGCATCGGATCGCCGAGCAGCCGGGCCCCCAGCAGGGCGATCAGCAGCGGGCCGACGTTGACCACCAGCGCCGCCGTGCCGGCGTCCACCCGCTGCTCGCCCCAGTTCAGGACGACCATGTAGAACCCGAACCACAGCAGCCCGGAGAGCAGGATCCCGCGCCAGGCGGCCCTGGGCGGCAGCCCTTCCCGGCGTACGGCCCAGATGATCCCGAGGGCGAGCACACCCGACGCCAGCCGGCCGAGGGCCAGCGCGCCGGGGGAGTAGGCCTGCCCCGCGCTCCGGATCGAAACGAAGGCGGAGGCCCACAGCAGCACGGTGACCACGGCGGCACCGGGGGCGAGTATGTCGGGACGGTTCCGGACGGCGTTCATCATGCTCCCGAGGCTAGGCAGGACATCGTTCACGGGCTGGCGGATTCCGGACGGGGCACACGTCACCCCGCCGGTCACGAGGCGACCGGCACGCGGGTTCAGCGGAGGGCGTCGGCCGGGATGCCCAGCAGGTCGGACAGTGCTCGCTCGCCCTGCGCGGTCACCTTCACCGCCCGCGCGGAACCGATGCGCACGCACCACCCCGCGTCGAGCGCGTGCCGGCACAGCGCGGCCCCCGCCGCGCCCGCGAGATGGGTGCGCCGCTCGGTCCAGTCGAGACACGCGCGGGCCAGCGGGCGCCTGCCGGAGAGGTCGAGGGCGATGCCCGCCCCGCCGAACCACTCCAGCCCGGCGTCCGTGAGCGCGAACCCGGTGTCCTGCCGCAGCAGTCCGCGGTCGGTCAGGGCGTCCGTGACCGCGATGCCCAGCCGCCCGGCGAGATGGTCGTAGCAGGTCCGGCCGCGGGCCATGGCGGCACCGGCGCTCGACTCCCGCAGGGTGTGCGCGGGGTGCCGTACGGTCGCCGCGGGCACCTGTGCGACGAGGTCCTCGACGAGCTGCGCCACCCTCGCGTCGGCCAGCCGCACATACCGGTGGCGGCCCTGGCGTGCCTCGGCGAGCAGTCCGCCCGCGACCAGCTTGCCGAGGTGCTCGCTCAGCGTCGAGGCGGCGACCCCGGCATGCCGGGCCAGTTCCCCGGCGGTCCAGGCCCGCCCGTCGAGCAGTGCCAGCAGGCACGCGGCCCGCGTCTCGTCGGCTACCAGTGCGGCGAGGGCGGCGAGGCCGGTGGCCCGGGGATCCTTGGTGGTCATACGCCCAGCATGCGCCACCGACGGTTCGGTCCGGGCCGAAGTGTCGGCCGCCCTCACGAGCCCCGCCGCACCTGCTCGTACTGCTGTGCCAGCCCGTCCAGCAGCGCCGACAGGCCGGCCTCGAAAGCCCGCTCGTCGATCTTCTCCTGCTGTTCGGCGAGGAGATGGGCCTGGCCGAGGTGGGGATAGTCGGCGGGGTCGTAGGCGCTCGCGTCGTCCACGAAGCCCCCGGCGAACGAACCGAGCGCCGAGCCCATGATGAAGTAGCGCATCAGCGCGCCGATGGAGGTCGCCTGGGCCGCAGGCCAGCCCGCGTCGACCATCGCCCCGTACACGGCGTCGGCCAGCCGCAGCGCGGCGGGACGGCGGCCGGGGCCGCGCGCGAGGACCGGGACGATGTTCGGGTGGTCGCGCAGGGCGGCCCGGTAGGAGACGGCCCAGTCGTGCAGCGCGGTCCGCCAGTGCCGGCCCCCGTCGAACATCGACAGATCCACCAGGGCGCTCACCGAGTCCGCGACCGCCTCGAGGATCTCGTCCTTGGTCCGGAAGTGGTTGTAGAGCGAAGGCCCGCTCACCCCCAGTTCGGCGGCGAGCCGGCGGGTGGAGACGGCCGCCAGGCCCTCCCGGTCCACCAGTTCCCGCGCCGTCTCGACGATCCGGTCGGTGCTGAGGAGGGGCTTGCGCGGTCGGGCCATGGCGCACATAGTAGGGCTGCGACTGGAAACTAGCAGTGCTAATTTAAATGTACGGTTTTCAAGATCCGGTGATGGATCCGTTCGGTGTGGGGTGATCTCGTGGTGAACCTGGGACTCAGCGAGGAGCAGACGGCCGTACGGCGGCTCGCCCGGGACTTCGTGGAGCGCGAGATCGTCCCGCACGCGGCCGCCTGGGACCGCGCCGAGGAGGTCGACCGCGGCATCGTGAGGAAGCTGGGCGAGATCGGCTTCCTCGGCCTGACCGTCGACGAGGAGTACGGCGGCTCCGGCGGCGACCACCTCGCGTACTGCCTGGTCACCGAGGAGCTGGGGCGTGGGGACTCCTCGGTCCGCGGAATCGTCTCCGTCTCCCTCGGGCTGGTCGCCAAGTCCGTCGCCGCCTGGGGGAGCGAGGAGCAGAAGCGGCGCTGGCTGCCGGGGCTGACCTCCGGTGCGTACGTCGGCTGCTTCGGCCTCACGGAGCCCGGCACCGGATCCGACGCGGGCAACCTCACCACCCGGGCCGTGCGCGACGGCGACCACTACGTCGTCAACGGCGCCAAGATGTTCATCACGAACGGCACCTGGGCCGACGTCGTCCTGCTGTTCGCCCGTTCCACCGACGCCCCCGGCCACAAGGGCGTGTCCGCCTTCCTGGTGCCCACCGACAGCCCCGGCCTGACCCGCCGGACCGTCCACGGCAAGCTCGGCCTGCGCGGCCAGGCCACCGCCGAACTGGTCCTCGAGGACGTGCGCGTGCCCGCCTCGGCGATGCTGGGTGCCGAGGGGAAGGGCTTCTCCGTGGCCATGTCCGCGCTCGCCAAGGGGCGGATGTCGGTGGCCGCGGGCTGCGTCGGCATCGCCCAGGCCGCACTGGACGCGGCCGTCGGGTACGCCGGTGAGCGCGAGCAGTTCGGCAAGCCGATCGCCCGGCACCAGCTCGTGCAGGAGCTGATCAGCGACATCGCCGTCGACGTCGACGCGGCCCGGCTGCTGACCTGGCGGGTCGCCGACCTCATCGACCGCGGCGAGCCGTTCGCCGTCGAGTCCTCCAAGGCCAAGCTGTTCGCCTCCGAGGCCGCCGTCCGCGCCGCCGGCAACGCCCTGCAGGTCTTCGGCGGTTACGGCTACATCGACGAGTACCCGGTCGGCAAACTCCTGCGCGACGCCCGTGTGATGACGCTCTACGAGGGCACCAGCCAGATCCAGAAGCTGCTCATCGGACGCTCCCTGACCGGCGTTTCGGCGTTCTGAGTACCGTCCTGAGTATCTCGGCGGATGTGGCGCGGGCCGCGTCCGCCGATGCTGGGGCCATGAGTGACACACCGGTCAAACAGCAGAGCACGGCCGCCTTCTACGGCCAGGCCGTCGCCTCCTTCGCGGTCGCCATGGCGGCCACCGCCATCGGCATCTTCCGGCTCGACGCGAACGCCTGGGTCCGCGGTTTCCTGGCGATCGCCGTCCTCTACCTCGTCACCTCCGCCTTCACCCTCGCCAAGGTGATCCGGGACCGGCAGGAGGCCGGGCAGATCGTCAGCCGCGTCGACCAGGCGCGCCTGGAGAAGCTGCTCGCCGACCACGACCCGTTCGAGAAGCGCTGAGCGGCTACGCTAAGCGCTCGCTCACCGTCGGCGGTATGGTGGTGCTCCTGTCACGAGAGGGGCGAACGAGCGATGAGTACGGCGGAGGAGACGACCGGCGGCGAAGTGGAGCCGTGGGAAGAGGTCACCCCTGACGCGGCCCGGCGGCTCCTGGTCGCCGCCGTGGAAGCCTTCGCCGAGCGCGGCTACCACGCGACCACGACCCGCGACATCGCGGGCCGTGCCGGCATGAGCCCGGCCGCGCTCTACATCCACTACAAGACCAAGGAAGAGCTGCTCCACCGGATCAGCCGGATCGGCCACGACAAGGCCCTCGACATCCTGCGCACCGCGGCCCGCCGGGAGGGCAGCGCCGAGGAGCGGCTCGCCGACGCCGTCGGCTCCTTCGTCCGCTGGCACGCCGGGCGGCGCACCACCGCCCGGGTCGTGCAGTACGAACTCGACGCCCTCGGCCCCGCGGCCCGCGCCGAGATCGTCGCGCTGCGCCGCCAGGTGGACGCCGAGGTGCGCGGGATCATCGAGGACGGCGTGGCCGCGGGCGAGTTCGACGTGCCGGACGTCAAGGGCACCACGCTCGCCGTGCTGTCGCTGTGCATCGACGTGGCCCGCTGGTTCGACGTGAACGGCCCGCGCACCCCCGAGCAGGTCGGCGCGCTCTACGCCGACCTGGTGCTGCGGATGGTGGGCGCCGGGTAGGGCGCCCCAGCGTTCACAGGTAGTAGCGGGAGACCGACTCCGCGACGCACACGGGCTTGTCGCCGCCCTCGCGCTCCACGGTGAAGGCCACCGTGACCTGGATCCCGCCGGTGACGTCCTCGACGCCACTGATCGTCCCGGTGGCGCGCAGCCGGGAACCGACCGGGACGGGGGCGGGGAAGCGGACCTTGTTCGTGCCGTAGTTGACGCCCATCTTCACGCCCTCCACCCCGATCAGCTGCGGCCCGAAGAGGGGCAGCAGGGAGAGGGTCAGATAGCCGTGCGCGATGGTGGTCCCGAACGGCCCGGCGGCGGCCTTCTCCGGGTCCACGTGGATCCACTGGTGGTCCCCGGTGGCGTCGGCGAACAGGTCGATCCGCTTCTGGTCGACCTCCAGCCAGTCGGTGTACCCCAGCTGCTCGCCCACGGCCGCCTTCAGCTCGTCGGGGGAGGTGAAGGTCCTCGGTTCTGCCATGTTCCCGGCCTCTCGCTCGCGTCTCTAAGCAACTGCTTAGCATGGTGGGGCGAGGGGTCGATGTCAACGGATGGCGGGGTCCGTGCGGGTGGGTAATCTCTGAGGAGTGCCCCAGATCCCCGTCAAGATCCACGAGCTGACCGTCGGCCAGCTGTCCGCGCGCAGCGGTGCCGCCGTGTCCGCCCTGCATTTCTATGAGTCCAAGGGCCTGATCAGCAGCCGCCGCACGTCCGGCAACCAGCGCCGCTACAGCCGGGACACCCTGCGCCGGGTCGCCTTCGTCCGGGCGGCCCAGCGGGTCGGCATCCCGCTGGCCACGATCCGCGACGCCCTGGCCGAGCTGCCGGAGGAGCGGACACCGACCCGTGAGGACTGGGCGCGGCTGTCGGAGAAGTGGCGCTCGGAACTGGACGAGCGCATCAAGCAGCTGAACCGTCTGCGCGATCACCTCACGGACTGCATCGGCTGCGGGTGCCTGTCCCTGGAGAACTGCGTCCTCTCCAACCCGGACGACATATCCGGCGAACGGCTCACGGGGTCGAGACTGCTGGCCGACTGACCGCTCGCGCGGCCTCGGCCGACGCGGTCCGTGCCGTGCCGTCCCGGGTCCCGCCCGTCTTCGGCCGCGGGTTCGTGGGGGCCGGTCGCGCAGTTCCCCGCGCCCCTGGGGCGCGGGGGTCCGGTTCGCCCTCTCCGGCCGGCGGCGACCTCGCGCGCGGAGTCATGACAGGACCGTCGCCGATGCCCTCGACCGCCCTCACCGCCGTCCTGGCGGCCAACGGCACCGGCTTCCACACCCTCCCCGAGAGGAGTGCCGGGCTTACCCGTCACACCCTCCCCGAGAGGAGTGCCGGGCTTACCCGTCACACCCTCCCCGAGAGGAGTGCCGGGCTCATCCGTGCCGGGTAACCGCCTCCGCCACCAACTGGGCGTTGGACAGGGCGCGTTCGCCGTCCGGCAGCAGCAGGGTGTCCTCCAGGCCGATGCGCGTGGCCAGGCCCAGCCGGCCCGCAAGCCGCAGCACCGGCCAGGTGCCGCCCTCCTCGCCGTGCAGCAGGACCGGGCGGCCGGCCGCCAAACCCAGTTCGGCCAGCAGGGCCCTCGCGGAGGCCTCGGCGGTCGCCGGGTCCGGGTCGGTCACCTCGGCCAGCACCCGCAGCACCCTCGGCCCGAGGGGCGAGGCCGCGAACCGGGCGGCGCCGTCGGTACCGGAGAAGATGCCCGCCTCGACACCCACCCCCATGCCGAGCAGTTGCCGGGCGACCTCCTCGGCGCCCGGCTCATGCCAGTTGACCGAGGCGAAGTCGGGCCGCACCGACCAGCCGCGCACCCGGCCGAGCCGGGCCGCCGGGTCGGGCTCGGCCCAGGCGCCGGTGGTCACCCCGACCGGGACCCGCACCCGCGCGCGGATCGCCTCCAGCGCCGGCGCGATCACCCGCGGGGAGAGACTGTCGTGACCGCACGGAGTCTTCGGATGGACATGGACCGACGTGGCTCCCGCCGCAACGGCTTCGGCCGCGGAGCGCGCCAGGTCCCGGGGAGACATCGGTATCGCTGCGCCGTCGGCCGCCGAGCGGCGCCCGTTGAGACATACCTGCACCATGCTCCGATCGTGCCAGGCACCGAGACCGACGGCACGGATGCCGCCGGCGCCGGGTTCGGCGGCCCTGAGCGCGGCCCCGGGGGCGCGGCCGTACGCCGATGACCGCATCTTGAGGCCGGCCCCCCGGCCGGCCTCGCAGCCGGATTCCGTGGCCTGGCACCGCAGTCGGGTTCCGTGGCCGGATTCCGTCGCCGCATCCCAGGGCCGGGGGTGCGGCATCCCCTGCGCACCCCACAGGTGAGCCCCCGATGCTCAGGCCGACATCAGCAGCCGTTCGCGCCGGGCGTACTCCAGTGCCCGGTCGGTGAGCACGGGGCGCGGCACCAGGATTCCGCAGTCCGTGCAGACCGGGCCGGACGACGGCTCGTGGTCCAGGCCGTATCGCCAGACCAGGCGTTCCGCGTCGCACACCGGGCAGGCGGAGCCGGGCGCTCGCTCCAGGGCGGCGATCATCCGGCGCAGCACCACGGCCAGTGGTTCGCCGGGGTGGACCCGAGGGTCGTCGCACCAGGCGACCCCGAAACCGCCCCAGGTGAGCCGGTGCCAGTCGTCCACGCTGCCCGGCCGGCGCAGCCCGTCGTGCTTCTCCTTCTTCCGCCGCTCGGTGAACTCCGTCTCGTACCCGAGCCAGACCGAACGGGCCTCCTCCAGCTCCTCCAGTGCGGCCACGAGCCGCACCGGTTCGGGAGATCGGTCCTCGGGCCCGAACCCCGCCCGGGAGCACAGATGGTCCCAGGTCGCCCGATGCCCGTAAGGGGCGAACTTCTCCAGGCACTTGCGCAGCGAGTACCGCCGCAGTGCCAGGTCACAACGCGGATCGCGTACTTGTCTCGCCAGACTCCGGAAACCGGCCATAGTCCTGCACCTCCGTCACATCTGCGCCTGAACTTCGGTCACTTCGGCGTCTTGCACGGACGTCGCCGAATAGACGTATCGACAGGCGAATCGGCTCCATCTCTTCTCGTCGCTCTGCTCGCGGACTTGAAAAAGTGACGCATGTTCATCTTTGAAGTTGGGGATACCGGCGGTAACGTTCGCCCACCCCTGTCGCTAGGAGCTGCTATGCCACGGCGAACCCCACGCACCGCCCCTGACGGAGTGAGAACGTCCCGCCGACTCTTCGGGTTCCTGAAGACCGCGTCCGTATGCGTCCTGATCGCCGGTCTTCTCTCCCCACTGACGCAGACAGCGGCGGCAGCCGGCCCGGCCGCCGCCGCCGACCACTGCGGCGGCCAGTGCTCGGACATCCTGCCGCCCGGCGAGAACGGCAACGCCACACTCGCGCAGATCCTGCTCAACCAGGCCTTCGGCACCCAGCCCGGGCACGCCGAGGACCAGCTCGGCCCGTACGCGGGCCTCGCCACCGGCTACCCGGGCCTCACCGACGCGAGCCTCAACTCCTTCCTCAACGACGCCTCCTTCGGCGTCCCGTCCGGCCAGGTCGCCTCCACCGAGAAGCCGGCCGGCCGCGGCGACGTCACGATCGTCCGCGACAAGAAGACCGGTGTGCCGCACATCACAGGCACCACCCGGTACGGCACCGAGTTCGGCGCGGGCTACGCGGCGGCCGAGGACCGGTTGTGGCTGATGGACGTCTTCCGGCACGTGGGCCGCGGCCAGCTGACCTCGTTCGCCGGCGGCGCCCCCGCCAACCAGGGCCTGGAGCAGCAGTTCTACCGCAGCGCGCCCTACACCGAGGCCGACCTCCAGGCGCAGATCGACAGCGCCGTGGCCAAGAGCGGCGCGCGCGGCCAGCAGGCCCTCGCCGACGTCGACGCCTACCTCGCGGGCATCAACTCCTACATAGACGCCTCCGACGGCGGCCGCTACTTCCCCGGCGAGTACGTCCTGACCGGTCACAAGGACGCCATCACCAACGCGGGGACCATAGATCACTTCAAGGTCACCGACCTGGTGGCGCTGGCCTCGGTGGTCGGCTCCCTGTTCGGCTCCGGCGGTGGTGGCGAGGTGACCAACGCGCTGTCCCTGGCGGCCGCCCAGGCCAAGTACGGCGTCGAGGAGGGCACCAGGGTCTGGGAGTCCTTCCGCGAGCGCAACGACCCCGAGGCCGCCCTCACCGTCCACAACGGCGAGAGCTTCCCGTACGCGTCGAAGCCCGCCGACGCCAAGGGCGAGGCGCTGCCCGACGCCGGCTCGGCGACCCAGGAACCGCTCGTCTACGACCGCACCGGCAGCGCGGCCACCGCGGCCGCCAGGAGCGGCTCGGCCGGCGCCGCCAAGGCCGCCCTCGGCTCGGCCAGGCGCGGCATGTCCAACGCCCTGGTGGTGAGCGGCAAGTACACCGCGAGCGGTCACCCCGTCGCCGTCTTCGGGCCGCAGACGGGCTACTTCGCCCCGCAGCTGCTCATGCTGCAGGAGATCCAGGGCCCGGGGATCAGCGCCCGCGGTGCCTCCTTCGCGGGCCTGAGCATGTACGTCGAACTCGGCCGCGGCCAGGACTACTCCTGGAGCGCGACCACCTCGGGCCAGGACATCATCGACAGCTACGCCGTCGAGCTGTGCCAGGACGACTTCCACTACCTGTACCACGGCACCTGCACCGCCATGGACAAGGTGGAGCAGAAGAACGCCTGGAAGCCGACCGTGGCCGACGGCACGGCGGCGGGGTCGTACACCATGCGGGTGTGGCGCACGAAGTACGGGCCGGTGGAGTACCGCGCGACCGTCGGCGGCAAGAAGGTCGCCTACACCAGTCTGCGCTCCTCCTACCTGCACGAAGCCGATTCGATCATCGGCTTCCAGATGCTGAACGACCCGGACTTCGTCAAGGGCCCGGACGGCTTCCGGAGCGCGGCGCAGCACATCAACTTCACCTTCAACTGGTTCTACGCCGACTCCCAGCACACCGCGTACTACAACAGCGGTGACAACCCGGTCCGGGCGAGCGGGGTCGACGCCGAGTTCCCGGTGTGGGCGCAGCCGGCGTACGAGTGGCGCGGCTGGGACCCGGCGACCAACACGGCCGACTACACGCCGGCCTCCGCCCACCCGGGCTCCGTCGACCAGGACTACTACATCTCCTGGAACAACAAGCAGGCCAAGGACTACACGACCGCGTCCTGGGGCGACGGCTCCGTGCACCGCGGTGATCTGCTGGACGACCGGGTGAAGAAGCTGGTCGCGGCCGGCGGGGTGACCCGCGCCAAGCTGACGCAGGCCATGGCGGACGCGGCCCTCGTCGACCTACGTGCCGAGGACGTGCTGCCGAACCTGCTCAAGGTGATCGGCTCCTCGGCGGTGAGCGACCCCACCACCGCCGCGGCGGTGAGCAAGCTCCAGGCCTGGGTCACCGCGGGTGCCAAGCGCACGGAGACCGCCGCCGGCTCGAAGACCTACGCGAACGCCGAGGCGATCCGCATCCTGGACGCCTGGTGGCCGCTGCTGGTCAAAGCCGAGTTCGAACCGGGCCTGGGCGGCGATCTGTACACGGCCGTCACCAACGCCCTGCCGGTCGACGAGGCCCCGTCCGCCGGACACGGCCCGACCGGCTCGCACGCCGGAAGCGCCTTCCAGTACGGCTGGTGGAGCTATGTCGACAAGGACATCCGGGCGGTGCTCGGGGAGAGCGTGCAGGGCCCGCTGGCGCAGAAGTACTGCGGCGGCGGCAGCCTCGGTGGCTGCCGGGACAGCCTGATCAGCACACTGAAGCAGGCGGCCGGGCTGACCGCCGCCCAGGTCTATCCGGGCGACGACCAGTGCTCCGCGGGCGACCAGTGGTGCGCCGACTCGATCGCCCAGCGCACCCTGGGAGGCATCAAGCACGGCAAGATCAGCTGGCAGAACCGGCCGACCTACCAGCAGGTGGTGGAATTCACCTCGCACCGCTGACGTGATGCGGGCGGCGGGTCAGCGGATGCGGCCCGCCGTCAGCACCAGCCGTGCCAGTTCGGGGTGCACGATGTCGCTGTGCGCCCCGGTCGGCGGGTCCCCGCGCCGGACGACGGCGCCCGCGTCCACGTTCACGCAGCCCGACGCCGGCAGCGGTCCGCCCAGGGCCGCCGCGAGGTCCATCCGGGCGGTGCCCGGCACCGCCTGGACCCCGTCATGGCCCATGGCGCCCCACCGGGGACCGAGGACGGCCGCGATCCGCTCGCCCGCACACGACCGGTCGTCCCCGGCGAGCCGCGAGGCCAGCGGGTAGAGGGTGCCGAGCGAGGAGTCGAAGCGCGAGTGGCAGCACACCAGCGGGCCGTCGATCCGGCGCTGCCGGTCCGCGAGCGCACCCGCCCGGCCCGGGTCGTGCGGCAGCCGCGCCGTGAACGCGTAGTGCGAGAAAGCGCCCTGCAGCAGCGTCACCGACTTCACCGCGCGCACCCCGTCGGGCAGGCCGCGCAGCGCGAACGCCACCAGTCGCCCGCCGAAGCTGTGCCCGACCAGATGCACCCGCACCCCCGGCGCCGTGCCGGCCAGCCGGCCGAGCAGTGGCCCCAGTCCGCGCTCACCGACCGAGCCGGCCCGCCGCTTCATCGTGTAGTACGTCGCCTGCCGGAGCAGCTCCTTGGCGCCGTCCCACGGATCGGGGATGCCGAAGCCGCTCACGGGACCCGGCGAGCCGAGCGCGGCCAGGGCCCCGGCGAACTGCGCGCACGCGGTCGCCGGGTCCTGCGCGAACACGGCCGGCTCGCCCTCCTCGTCCGTGTCCGCGGGGCCGAGCCGTCCTTCCTCGCCCACCAGCAGCCGCACCAGCCGGCCGAACTCCACCAGTCCGTCGCCGTCCGGCCGTTCGTCCAGCAGCCGCGCCAGCTGATCGAGCACGGCCGCCCGGCCGGGAAACGCCGCCAGCAGCGCACGCCGGGTGTCCTTGTCCAGGGCCGGCCCGGGCGCCGCTGCCGCCTCGACGGCCGCCACCGACCTGGGGAAGTCCGGGATCGGCTCGTCGCTGAACCGCATCGACGGCCAGATCACGCCCACGTACCCGAGCCGGGCCCCGGGGGCGAGCCTCGGAACCGGTGCGAAGAAGCGCCGGTACAGCGCGGTCGCGCCGGAGCGGTCGTTGTTCCAGCCGTGCGCGAAGACGATCAGGTCACGGACACCGCGCTCCGTGACCTGCGCCGTCAGCCGGTCGCGTTCGGGGCGGTCCACGTCCCCGTCGGCGTCGAAGGTCAGCTCCCAGTAGGGAGACACGCTCATCCCAGGATCAGCCATGCCAGGCTCCCTCGTCCCCCCGGAAACGATGCGTTACGGGCGTATCGTCCTGCCGCGGGGCGAGGTTGGCCATACACCGCGCCTCACCTGTAGAGCAGATACTCCTTTCGAATCCGCCGGAACGCGGCGAGTTCCTCCTGCCAGGCGCCGGTCACCTCGTCGGTGCCGGCGCCCGCGTCGATCATCGTGCGCACCCGGGCGGAGCCGGTGAGCTTGTCGATCCAGTCGTCCGGCCGCCAGGCGAAGCCGTCCCACACCCGCCTGGCGGTCACCAGCAGGGCGATCCCGGTCCGCACGGGGTCGTAGGCCGCCCGGTCGTGGACGTGGATCTGCACACCGCCGACGGTCCTGCCCTCGAACTTGGAGAAGGTCGGCGCGAAGTACGCCTCCCTGAACCGGACGCCGGGCAGCGCGAGTTCGTTGGCGGCGGCGGCCCAGCGTCCGTCGATGCCCTCCGCGCCGAGGAGTTCGAAGGGCCTGGTGGTGCCCCGTCCCTCCGAGAGGTTGGTGCCCTCGAACATGCAGGTGCCGGAGTACACCAGCGCCGTGTCCGGGGTCGGCATGTTCGGGCTCGGCGGCACCCACGGCAGCTCGTCCGCGCCGAGGAACCGGGTGCGCCGCCAGCCCGTCATCAGCACCGTCTCCAGCGGCACGGGCGCGTCGAGGAACTCCCCGTTGAACAGCCGGGCCAGCTCCGCGACCGTCATGCCGTGCGCCTGCGCGATCGGCTGCCGGCCGACGAAGGTGGCGAACTCCTTGTGGAGCACCGGGCCCTGGGCCGCGCGTCCGGTCACCGGGTTGGGGCGGTCCAGGACGACGAAGCGCTTGCCGGCGAGCCGGGCCGCGTCCATGCAGTCGTACAGCGTCCAGATGTAGGTGTAGAAGCGGGCGCCCACGTCCTGGATGTCGAAGACGATCGTGTCGACCCCGGAGGTGGTGAAGACGTCGGCGAGCGGGCGGCCGCTCTTGAGATAGGTGTCGTAGACCGGCAGGCCGGTCGCCGGGTCGTCGTAGCGGCCCTCGGAGCCGCCGGCCTGCGCGGTGCCGCGGAAGCCGTGCTCGGGGCCGAACACGGCGGTCAGCCTCACCCGCGGATCCCGGTGCATGACGTCCACGATGTGGGCGGCGGTCCGGGTGACGCCGGTGGGGTTGGTGACGACACCGACCTTCTGGCCGGCCAGGAGGGAGTAGCCGTCGGCCGCGAGCCTCTCGAACCCCGTGCGCAGCCGCTCGTCGTGACGGCCGGTGGTGACCGGTACGGCGGACAGGGTCGCCGATGCGAGCAGGTTCCGTCTGGACAGGTGCATGGGTGTCCTCCGTACGTGGGCGGTGCCGGCCGTCCGGGGGTGCTCGCGCGGTCCCCGCGGGGGGTGCGCGCGCGGTTCCCCGCGTCCCTAGAGATTGGTGCGCCCGCCCTTCCTTCACACATACCGACCGGTTAGTCTGGCGTCGCTGAGCCGAGTCACATCGCGTCGAAGGAGACCGAGCGTGGAAGCCGTGCAGGATGCGTCAGTGGTCGTCACGGGGGCGGGCGGTGGGATCGGGGCCGCGCTGGCCCGCAGATTCGCCGCAGAGGGCGCCCGCGTGGTCGTCAACGACCTAGACGCCGCGAAGGCGAAGGCCGTGGCGGAGGAGATCGGCGGGATCGCCGTGCCCGGCGACGCCTCCGCGATCGTCGGCGACGCCCGTGATGCGCTCGGCGGCACCGTCGACGTCTACTGCGCCAACGCCGGCGTCGCCTTCGAGGACAGCGCCGCCGCCGGGCCGCTGGACGAGCAGGGCTGGGCGCTGTCCTGGGACGTCAACGTGATGGCCCATGTCCGCGCGGCCCACGCACTGCTGCCGGGCTGGCTGGAGCGGGGCAGCGGCCGGTTCGTGTCCACCGTGTCGGCCGCCGGCCTGCTGACCATGATCGGCGCGCCGTCCTACAGCGTCACCAAGCACGGCGCCCTCGCCTTCGCCGAATGGCTGTCCCTCACCTACCGCCACCGGGGCCTGAAGGTGCACGCCATCTGCCCGCAGGGGGTGCGCACCGACATGCTGGCCGCCACCGGAAGCGCGGGCGACCTGGTCCTCCAGCCGACCGCGATCGAACCGGACGCCGTCGCGGACGCCCTGTTCCGCGGCATCGAGGAGGACCGCTTCCTGATCCTGCCGCACCCGGAGGTGGGCGGCTTCTACCAGGCCCGGGCCGAGACGCCCGACCGCTGGCTGGCCGGCATGAACCACCTCCAGCAGAAGTGGGAGCAGGCCCGGTGACCGCCTCCCTGCGGTACGCGGACCGGCCCTGGCTCGCCCTGCTCGGCGAGGCCCAGCGCGCCCCCGTCGAGCCCGCCGACTCCCTCGTGCACGCCCTGCGCGACGCGGTCGCCGAGGCACCCGAACGGACCTTCCTGGCCTACTTCGACGCCCGGCTGACCTACCGCGAGGTGGACGAGCTGAGCGACTCCGTCGCCGCCCACCTCGCCGGCCGCGGGCTGGCGCGCGGTGACCGGGTCGCCGTACTGCTGCAGAACTCACCGCACTTCGTCCTGGCGGTGCTCGGCGCCTGGAAGGCCGGTGCGACCGTCGTCCCGGTCAACCCCATGTACAAGTCGGCCGAGGTGGCGCACGTCCTGCGGGACGGCGAGGTGACGGCGCTGGTCTGCTCCGACCGCGCCTGGGAGGCCTACCTCAGGGACACGGCCGCCGAATCCCCGGTGCGGATCGTGCTGACCGGCTGCGAGCTGGACTTCCAGACCCGTGACGACCCGCGCGTCCTGTCCTTCGAACGGCTGCCGGAGGCCCCCGACGCCGACGACCTCGTGACGGTCGCCCGGCGGGGCGGCACGGCACCCGAGGGCCGCGCCCCGCGCCCGGACGACATCGCGCTGATCAGCTACACCTCGGGCACCAGCGGCACGCCCAAGGGCGCCGTCAACACGCACGGCAACATCATGTACAACGCCGAGCGGCAGCGGACCGGGCTCGAGCTGCCCGAGGCACCCGTCTACTACGCGCTCGCGCCCCTGTTCCACATCACCGGCATGGTCTGTGAGTTCGGCGCCTGCCTGAACAGCACGGGCACCCTGGTGCTGACGTACCGCTTCGAGGCCGGCGTCGTCCTGGACGCCTTCGCCGAGCACCGGCCCCACTACACGGTCGGCCCCTCGACCGCCTTCATGGCCCTGGCCGCCCACCCGGACGTCACCCCGGAGCACTTCTCCTCCTTCCGGGGCATCTCCTCCGGCGGCGCCCCGCTGCCGCCCGCGCTCGTGGAGAAGTTCCGGGCCGGCTTCGGGCCGTACATCCGCAACGGCTACGGCCTCACCGAGTGCACCGCGCCCTGCGCCTCCGTGCCGCCCGGCCTGGAGGCACCCGTGGACCCGGCCTCGGGCACCCTCGCCGTCGGTGTGCCCGGCCCGGACACGGTGGTACGGATCCTGGACGAGGCCGGCGAGGAGGTGCCGTTCGGCGAACAGGGCGAGATCGTCGTGAGCGGGCCGCAGGTGGTCCCCGGCTACTGGCGGCGCCCCGAGGCCACCGCCGAGACCTTCCCGGAGGGCGAGCTGCGCACCGGTGACATCGGTTTCATGGACGAGCGGGGCTGGCTGTACGTCGTCGACCGCAAGAAGGACATGATCAACGCCTCCGGCTTCAAGGTCTGGCCGCGGGAGGTCGAGGACGTCCTCTACACGCACCCGGCGGTGCGCGAGGCGGCCGTCGTCGGTGTGCCCGACGGCTACCGTGGGGAGACCGTCAAGGCCTATATCAGCCTGCGTCCCGGTGCCGGGACGGACCCGGATGAACTCGCGGTGTACTGCAAGGAGAGACTGGCCGCCTACAAGTACCCGCGCCAGGTGGAGATCCTGCCCGACCTGCCGAAGACGGCCAGTGGGAAGATCCTCCGTCGGGAACTGCGTTCCCGGGCGCACCACGACAGCGACGCCGGTCAGTAGGCGACGAGGAAAGGCAGGTGGCGGAAGTGCCCAGGACTACGGACGGAGACGGCACGCCCGTTCCGCAGCGGCTGCTGGCCGCCGCCACCCGGCTCTTCGCCGAGCAGGGCTACGACCGTACCTCCGTGCAGGAGATCGTGGAGGCGGCCGGTGTCACCAAGGGGGCGCTGTACCACTACTTCGGCTCCAAGGACGATCTCCTGCACGAGGTGTACGCGCGTATGCTGCGCGTCCAGCAGGAGCGGCTCGACGCCTTCGCGGACGCCGACGAGCCGGTCGAGAAGCGGCTCAGAGCCGCGGCGGCGGACGTCGTGGTCACGACGATCGAGCACCTCGACGACGCGTCGATCTTCTTCCGCTCCATGCACCAGCTGAGCCCGGAGAAGAACAAGCAGGTCCGTGCCGAGCGCCGCCGCTATCACGAACGCTTCCGCGCGCTCATCGAGGAGGGCCAGAAGACGGGCGTGTTCTCCACCGCGACCCCCGCCGACCTGGTCGTGGACTACCACTTCGGCTCGGTCCACCACCTGTCGACCTGGTACCGCCCGGACGGTCCCCTCACCCCCCAGCAGCTCGCGGACCATCTCGCCGACCTGCTGCTGCGGGCGCTGCGGCCGTGACGCGGACGTGCCCGTGACGGCCGCGCCTTTCCGGCACGGGCGTACGTGAGGGGGCGGCCTCCGCCGAGGCCGCCCCCTCACGTGCACCGCCCTACAGGTACTTCTTCAGCTCCCTGCGTGCCAGCGACCGCTGGTGCACCTCGTCCGGACCGTCGGCGAGCATCAGCGTGCGGGCACCGGCGTACAGCTCGGCCAGCGGGAAGTCCTGGCTCACCCCGCCCGCGCCGTGCAGCTGGATCGCGCGGTCCAGGATCCCCACCACCGCACGCGGCGTGGCGATCTTGATGGCCTGGATCTCCGTGTGGGCGCCACGGTTGCCGACGGTGTCCATCAGCCAGGCCGTCTTCAGCACCAGCAGCCGCAACTGCTCGACGGTGACCCGGGCGTCCGCGATCCACTCCTGGACCACACCCTGCTGGGCCAGTGCCTTGCCGAACGCGGTGCGGGACACGGCCCGCCGGCACATCAGCTCGATCGCCCGCTCGGCCATGCCGATCAGCCGCATGCAGTGGTGGATCCGGCCGGGGCCCAGCCGCGCCTGGGCGATGGCGAAGCCGCCGCCCTCCTCGCCGACGAGGTTCGACACCGGCACGCGCGCGTGGTCGAAGACCACCTCGGCGTGGCCGCCGTGGGAGTGGTCCTCGTAGCCGAACACCTGCATCGCACGCTCGACCGTGACGCCCGGGGTGTCGCGAGGGACCAGGACCATGGACTGCTGGCGGCGGATGTCCGCCCCGTCCGGGTCCGTCTTGCCCATGACGATGAAGATCTTGCAGTCCGGGTTCATCGCCCCGGAGATGTACCACTTGCGGCCGGTGATGACGTACTCGTCGCCGTCCCGCTCGATGTGGGTGGTGATGTTGGTGGCGTCCGAGGAGGCCACCTCCGGCTCGGTCATCGCGAACGCCGAGCGGATCTCGCCCGCCAGCAGCGGCTCCAGCCACTGCTTCCGCTGCTGCTCGCTGCCGAACTGCGCCAGCACCTCCATGTTCCCGGTGTCGGGCGCGGCGCAGTTCGTCGCGGTCGGCGCGAGGTGCGGGGAGCGGCCGGTGATCTCGGCGAGCGGTGCGTACTGGAGGTTCGTCAGCCCGGCGCCGTACTCGGTGTCGGGGAGGAAGAGGTTCCACAGGCCCTGCCTGCGCGCCTCGGCCTTCAGCTCCTCCACCACGGCCGGGGTGTCCCACGGCGAGGCCAGCCGGGCCCGCTGCTCCTCGGCGACGGCCTCGGCCGGCTGGACGTGCTCGTCCATGAAGGCGAGGAGCCTGGCGCGCAGTTCCTCGGTGCGCGCGTCGAACGCGAAGTCCATGTCCGGTCAGCCTTCCTGGAGAGTCGTCAGTCCGTGCTCGATGAAGACGGGCACGAGTTCGCCGATCCGGTCGAAGCCGCGTCCGACCGTCTGGCCGAGGGTGTACCGGTAGTGGATGCCCTCCAGGATCACGGCGAGCTTGAACCAGGCGAACGCCGTGTACCAGGAGACGTCGCCGACGTCGCGCCCCGAGCGCGCGGCGTACCGCTCGACCAGCTCCCGCGGGGAGGGGTGCCCCGGGGCCTCGGCCGTGGTGGAGACGGGGGAGTCGGGCATGCCCAGCGGCTGGCTGTACATCACCAGCAGTCCCAGGTCGGTCAACGGGTCGCCGAGTGTCGACATCTCCCAGTCGAGGACCGCGTTGATCCGGTCGTCGTCCCCGATCAGGACGTTGTCCAGGCGGTAGTCGCCGTGGACGACGGTGGCCGCGGGCGAGGCGGGCAGGGCGCGCCCCAGGGCCGCGTGCAGTTCGTCGATGCCCCGCAGCTCGCGGTTGCGGGAGGCGTCCAGCTGCTTGCCCCAGCGGCGCAACTGCCGGTCCAGGAAGCCCTCCGGGCGGCCGAAGTCGGCGAGGCCCGCCTCGCCGGGGTCCACCGCGTGCAACTCCACCAGGGTGTCGACCAGGGAGAGCACCGCGTTGCGGGTGCGCTCCGCGCCCAGCGGGGCGAGCTGCTGGGCGGTGCGGTACGGGGTGCCCCCGACGAACTCCATGACGTAGAACGGCGCTCCGAGGACCTCGTCGTCCTCGCACAGCAGCACCGTCCGGGGTACCGGCACCCGGGTCGGGTGCAGTGCGCTGATCACCCGGTGCTCGCGCTTCATGTCGTGCGCGGTGGCCAGGACGTGGCCCAGCGGGGGGCGGCGCACGACCCACTTCGAGGTGCCGTCGGTCAGCATGTACGTGAGGTTCGACCGTCCGCCCTCGATCAGCCGGCCGGTCAGGGCGCCGTTCACCAGACCGGGGCGCTCGCGGTCGAGCAAGGCGCGCAGCCGGTCCAGGTCGAGTCCGGGCGGGTGGTCGGCGCTCATACAGCACTCCTACGAACGGGTGAACCAGACCCACTCATGATGCCGACCGGTCGGTATGCCGTCCAGTGCGTGTGCCGAACCCGGCGCGAAACGTGACCGGGGCCACCCTGGGCCGAAGGGCCCCCGGGCGGTGCCGGGGAGCCTTCGGCCGTCGCCCGCCGATCGGGTCAGTGGTCGTCCCAGTGGTCGCCGTGCTCGGCGTGCCGGTGCCCGTCGTGCAGATAGTCGACGTGATCGCCGTGCCGCACCTGCGCGTGCCCGCACTCGTCGTGGTGCACGTGGTCATGGCCCTCGTGCGCGGTGTGCCCGGCCGGTTCGCACTCGTCCCAGTGGCCCGCGTGCTCGCGGTGCAGATGGCCGTCGTGCGCGTAGTCGAGGTGGTCGCCGTGCGGCACGGCCGTGTGCCCGCAGTCCGGCCCGTGGGCGTGCGCCCCGTGCTCGGTGTGTTCCTGGTGAAGGGTGGTGGTCATGGTGCTCACCTTCGGGATACGGGGTGCTGACGACGGACAGGCTGCCACGCGAACGGTGCATATCGGGGCATCCCGGTTGCGTGGCGTACGAGTACCCCGAGGCCGGACCGGGCCGATCCCCGCGGTGCCCCGGCGGCGGCGCGAGGCGGCGCCTAGACCACCAGTACGGCCCCGCACACCGCCATCGCCACCACGCACAGGATCGCGGTCGTCGCGTGCCGGGGGGTGAGCGCCGGCGGCGGGGTGCCGCCGGACAGGGCACGGATGCGGTGGTGGGCCACCCGGAGGAAGCCCAGCCACAGCGCGCAGCACACCGCGCACATGACCGCTCCCGTGGCCGACACGCCGTGCAGCGCGGTACGCACGGCGAGCACGGCGGCCACGGCGGCGGACAGGGTCGTACGGCGCCAGGCCAGCCGGGTGCGCTCCGGCTGCAGTCCGGGATCCCGGACCGCTGGGCTCACCCCTCCCATCCGACCAGCACCACGACCACCATGGCGACGGCCACCACCGCCACGACCAGGCCCAGCAGCGCCGGGAACCGGGACGCGGGCAGGTCCTCGCCGCGCCGGATCGCCCGCTCGCAGCGCACCCAGTGGTTCACCGCGCGCAGGGAGCACAGGACACCGGCCGCCAGCAGCGCCAGCGCGAGACCGACCCGCCACGCCCAGCGCAGGTCCGGCAGGAACTGGTCCACCGCGAATCCGCCGCCGATCAGCGCGAGCGCGGTCCGCAGCCAGGCCAGGAAGGTGCGCTCGTTGGCCAGCGAGAACCGGTAGTCGGGTGTGCCACCCTCCTCCCGCACCCGGTCCGGCGCGAACCACAGCCGGATGTTCGTCAGGATTTCGCTCACGCCGCCGACCCTACCGGCGCCTCACCGCCCGGCCCGGAACGCCCGCAGCCTCTCGTAGGCGGCCAGCCCGTCCGGCACCCACTCCCACGCGCCGAGCCGGGACTCGATCTCCTCCTCGGGCAGGAAGTCGTGCCATTGGACCTCCTCCACCTGGGGCCGCACGGGCAGCTCGCAGCGCACCTCGTACACCGCCGACCACCAGCTCTTCCCGGCCCCGTCGTCGTACAGGAACTTGAAGAGGAACGCCGGCCGGGGCAGTCCGCTCACGCCCAGTTCCTCCTCGGCCTCCCGCAGGGCCGCCCCGTCGTAGGACTCGCCCGCCCCGACGACACCGCCGACGAACATGTCGTACAGCGCGGGGAAGACCAGCTTGGTCGCCGTGCGCCGGTGCACGAAGAGCCGGCCTGCCGCGTCCCTGGCCTGGACGAACACGCAGCGGTGGCGCAGCCCGCGGGCGTACACCTCGCCGCGCGGGCGGCGGCCGACGACCCGGTCGTTCTCGTCGACGATGTCGAGGATCTCGTCAGCAGGGTTCATGCCCTCATCCAAGCAGGCGGCCTTCGGCGTCGCCGCAGGTCCGGAGCGTCCAAGCAGGCGGCCTTCGGCGTCGCCGCAGGTCCGGAGCGTCCAGGCGGGCGGCCTTCAGCGTCGCTGCAGGTCCCGGGCCCCGGGCTCCGCGTCCGTCGCACCGCACGGCATCGCCGGGTGCATCCCGAGCAGCACGATGCCCGCGACCACGGCCGCGAGTCCCGACGCCTGCCAGGCCAGCGCCCCGGTGTCGGTGCGCAGCCGGTCGCCGAGGAAGCCGACCCCGCACAGGATCCCGGCGAGCGGCTCGGCCGCGGTGAGCGCCGGCAGCGACATGCGCAGGGGAGCCGTCTCGAACGCGCTCTGCACCAATATCAGCCCGGTGATCCCGCAGACCAGCACGCCGTACGGCTGCCAGCCGGTGAACAGCTCCGTGAGGCCGCCGTCGGAGAAGCGCGTGCCGCTCACCCGGGTGAGCGCGTCCTGCACGCCGTACAGCAGCCCGGCGGCGGTGGCCAGCAGCACCGGGCCCCAGCTCAGCCGGGAGCGCTTGGCGTACGCCGTGAGCACGAGCGCGACTCCCACCATCACGCCGATGATCAGCCAGTGGCGCAGCGGGTCGGTGACGGCGCTGCCGCCGCGCGGTTCGCCCGCCAGGATGAACGTGCTCACGCCTCCGGCGAGCAGCAGCAGACCGGCCCAGCCCTGGCGGCCCAGCGGCTGTCTGGTCTGGTGCCGGGAAAGGGCGAGCGCGAACAGCAGGTTGGTCGCGAGCAGCGGCTCGACCAGGGAGATCTCGCCCTTGCCGAGCGCGATGGCGCCCAGCACCATGCCGGCCACCATCAGGCCCAGACCGCCCAGCCAGCGGGGCACCCGCATCAGGTCGAGCAGCAGGCGGGGCGAGAGGAAGTCGCTGAGCGGTGCCCGCTGGGCGGCGTTCTGCTGGAGCACGAAACCGAAGCCCAGACAGCAGGCCGCACTCACGGCGAGAAGGAGAACCAGAACGGACACGCTGCGTACCTCGATCATCCGGCCGGACCACGGACGCGTAGTGGCCGACTGTAGCGCTCCGGGACGGCATTGCCCCGGAGAGTACCCGGAACCGGGCGGTTGATTCGGTCACGCAGCCCGGCCGGTCAGGGGCCGGGAAGCCGGGAAGGCGGCGGGACCGTCCCGGCCATCGTCCGCGGCCGGGCGGCCCGGCGCCATGGCGTACGCCACAGCAGCCCGCCCCCGCCACGGCGTACGCCGCAGCAGGCCGCCCCCGCCACGGCGCCCGCCGCAGCAGCCCGCCTGCGCCACGGCGCCGCCCCGGGAATCCGCCGCTCCGCCCCGTCCCGTGGCGTACGACACGGAGTTGCGCCGCTCCGCCATGGCGCGCGGCACATGGGAGTCGCCGGCCCCATCGCCGCCTGCGCCGCAGCGATCCGCTTTGCGGCCCCTCCGGACCGGCGGTCGGTCTCCTGGCCCTCAAGTACCCTGCCGAACACGGTAGTTGAAGCTGGCAACATGGGCATTCCGCTTGACGTGATCCTTGGCTGAGGGTTTGCTGTGCGTGATCGGTCGATGGCAGCCCGAGAAACAGGAAGTCCCGCGGTGCCTCCACTCCCGCCTCTGCTCCACCCTCGCCGGGCCCCCACGGACCAGTCCGGCGACACCGGCCCGGACGGCTGCGGTGCCTTCGACGACGCACTGGACGACGCCGAACTGCGCATCGCACGAGCCGCGTTGTCCCAGGGCCGGCGGCAGGCCGCCCGTTCCCTGCTGCTGCACACCGGTGACGACTGGGACCGCCGCGGCCACCGCCTCACCGTGCTCGCCCGGGAACCGTACGCCGCCGCCTGGGCGCACGACTGGGTCCGGACCGAACCCGGCTCCGCCGACGCCGCCACGCTGTACGCCCTGGCCCTGGTCCGGCGTGCCCTGCGCGGCAAGGAGGACCCCGACGAGGCCCGCGAGGCCTGTGCCGCGGCCGCCGGACTCGCCCCCGCCGACCCCACGCCCTGGCTCGGCCTTCTGATGCTCGCCCGCAGCCTGGGCCCGGAGCGCGAGGTGCTCGGCACCTTCGCCGAGCTGCGCCGCCGCCACCCCGAGCACCACCACGCCCACCATCTGCTGATCGCCCGCCTCGCCGAACGGCCCGCCGGCGGCCGCGCCGAGTCCCACGAGGTGTACGACCTCGCCGAGTCGGCCGCCGCCGAGGCCCCGGCCGACTCCCCGCTGGCCGTCCTGCCGGTCGTCGCGTACGCCGAGCGCCACCGCGTCCTCGCCGCCACCCGCCGGGGGCCGGCCGGCCCCGCCGCCTGCGGGCACTGGTCCGGCCCCCGGGCCCGCAGGATCCTGCGGGCCGGCTTCGACTGGTGGCTGGAGTGGGAGCACGACGAGCACCCCCGCCATCACCTCGATCTCAACCACCTCGCCTTCGCCCTGTCCTGCGCCGGCCGTCCGGCCGAGGCGGCGGTCCTCTTCCAGCGCATCGGTGAGCACACCACCCCGGTGCCCTGGGCGTACGTGCACGGCGACCCGTCGGCGGCCTTCCACGCGGCCCGCGCCCGGGCGCTCGGGCACTGAGCGACGGAGGTTCCGCACAGACCCGAGGGCCCGCTGAGACGGACGTCTCCGCGAGACGTACGTGAGAGACGTACGCGAGAAGTGATTACAGAACTCTGACCGACTTCCCCGTTCCCTGGCCCCGCGGGGCCCCGAGTGCTCGAATGACCACGTGAACCCTGAACGATCCGAGGAGCCGGACGGCCGGCCGATCGGCCGCCGCGTCTTCCTCGGCACCCTCGGCCTGGGCGCGCTCGGCGTGGTCTCCGCGCCGACGCTGCAGCACGGCCTCGAAGGTTTCTTCGGCGCGGTCGCCGGCAAGGACCCCACCGGCCTGACCGGCCTGCTGCCCAACGGCGGAGGCTTCCGCTACTACTCCGTCGCCGCCTCCGTGCCGCACAGAACCGCCGCGGACTACCGACTCACCATCGACGGCCTGGTCGACCGTCCGCGCGGCTACACCCTCGCCGACCTGCGCGCCCTGCCGCAGACCCGGCTGGTCAAGGACGTTCAGTGCGTCACCGGCTGGCGGGTCCCCGGCACCCCCTTCGAGGGCGTCCGCCTCTCCGACCTGCTGGACGCCGCCGGGGTCCGGTCCTCCGCCAAGGCCCTCCGCTTCACCTGCTTCGACGGCACCTACACCGAGAGCCTCACCCTCGACCAGGCCCGCCGGCCGGACGTCCTGGTCGCCCTGCGCATGCAGGACAAGGACATCGGCCACGACCACGGCGGTCCCGTCCGCCTCTACGTCGCCCCGATGTACTTCTACAAGTCGGCCAAATGGCTCTCCGGGATCACGGTCACCGACCAGGTGAAGCCCGGCTACTGGGAGAACCTCGGCTACGACGTCGACGCGTGGGTCGGCCGCTCGAACGGACGCACCGATGCCCCTACGAACTGAGACCCCGGCCCCGCCGAGCGCCCGGGTCCGCCGCTTCAGCCGGGCCGAACGCTGGGTGCACCGCACGACGGCGGTGCTGATGGGCGTGTGCGTGGTGACCGCGGCCGTCCTGTACGTCCCGCAGCTGGCGGTCATGGTCGGCCGCCGCGCACTGGTCGTGCGGGTCCACGAGTGGGCGGGTCTGGCGCTGCCGGTGCCCGTCCTGCTGGGCCTGGCCTCCCGCGCCTTCCGCACCGACCTGCGCTTCCTCAACCGGTTCGGCCCGCACGACCGGGTCTGGCTGCGCGCCGCCGTGCGCCGGGACAAGCGCTGCTCCTCGCGTCCGGCCGGCAAGTTCAACGCGGGCCAGAAGATCTACGCGGCCTGGATCGCCGGAGCGACACCGGTGATGCTCGGGACGGGCCTGATGATGTGGTTCACCCATCTCACACCGCTGATGTGGCGCACCTCGGCGACCTTCGTCCACGACTGGCTGGCCCTGACGATCGGCGTGGTCCTGGCGGGCCACGTCGGCATGGCCCTGGGCGACCCGGAGGCGAGGAGGGGCCTGCGGACAGGGACGGTCAGCAGAGACTGGGCGGACCGCGAACACCCTCTGTGGCGCCCCTGACCCCCGCCCCGGACACCCACCCGACGCCGCACGGCCGACTCGAACACGGCCGTGCGGACGGCACCGGGGAGTTCCGCCGCGGCCTCGGCCGAAGCGGGGGCGAGCCGTCACCGTCGAATCGCTCCTAGACCACCAGCGACAGCAGCAGGATCAGGCCCCCGGCGACCACCGAGATGATCGTCTCCATCACCGACCAGGTCTTGACGGTCTGCCCGACGCTGAGCCCGAAGTACTCCTTCACCAGCCAGAAACCGGCATCGTTGACGAAGCTGAAGAAGAGCGAACCGGCGCCGATGGCGAGGACCAGCAGGGCGGTGTGGGTCGTCGACATGTCGGCCGCGAGCGGCGCGACCAGACCGGCCGCCGAGACCGTCGCCACCGTCGCCGAGCCGGTCGCCAGCCGGATCACCACCGCGATCAGCCAGCCCAGCAGCAGCGCCGGGATCGACCAGTCCCTGGAGACGTCCAGGATCATCTGACCCACGCCGGAGTCGATCAGCGTCTGCTTGAAGCCGCCGCCCGCGCCGACGATCAGCAGGATGCCGGCGATGGGCATCAGACCCTTCTCGACGGTCCGCTGCAGCCGGTCCCTGGTGAATCCGGCGGGCCGCCCCAGGGTGAAAAAGCCGACCAGCACGGCGGCGAGCAGGGCGATCAGCGGGGAGCCGATGACATCGAAGACTCGCTGGGTGCGGTTCGCCGGATCGTCGATGACGATGTCCACCAGCGCCTTGGCCAGCATCAGCACCACCGGCAGCAGCACGGTGCCGAGCGTCGCGCCGAAGCCCGGCCGGCCCTTCAGCTCCTCCGAGGGCCGCTGCGGCAGCATCCGGTCGGGGGCCGGCACGTCCACCCAGCGGGCCGCGACCTTGGAGAACAGCGGGCCGGCGACGATCACCGTGGGAATGGCGACGAGGATGCCGAACGCCAGGGTCACGCCCAGGTTGGCGTGCAGCGCGTCGATCGCCACCAGGGGGCCGGGGTGCGGCGGGATCAGGCCGTGCATCACCGACAGACCGGCGAGGGCCGGGATGCCGATGCGCATCAGGGAGTAGTTGCCCCGCTTGGCGACCATCAGCACGACCGGGATCAGCAGCACGATGCCGACCTCGAAGAACAGCGGCAGGCCGATCACGGAGGCGATCAGCACCATCGCCCACGGCATGGCACGCCCGCTCGCCCGGGCCAGGATCGTGTCGACGATCTGGTCGGCGCCGCCGGAGTCGGCGAGCAGCTTGCCCAGGATCGCCCCGAGCGCGATCAGGACGCCGACGCCGGCCACGGTGCTGCCGAGCCCGGTGGTGAAACTGGTGATGGCCTTGTCGAGCGGTGCTCCGGCGACCGCCCCGAGCACCAGGGACCCGACGGTCAGGGCCAGAAAGGCATGGAGCTTGAACTTGGTGATGAGCAGGACGATCACGGCGATGCCCACCAGGACGGCGATGCCCAGCTGGGCGTGTCCGGCGGAGGTGATCGGCGGAGGCGCGTCCGCTGCCAGCATCTCGACGCTGAGTCTGGTCACGGGGGTTCCCTTGCGGTTACGGGGACTTGTTGGGGCTGCTACGCGGATGCGGAGGGAAGGGCGTCCAGCGCGCGTACGGCGCGTTCGGTGATCTCCTGCGGGCTGCCGCCGACGTCCACGGACACGCCCGCCTCGTCCTGCTCCAGCGGCTGGAGCGTGGCGAACTGGGAGTCCAGCAGCGCGGTCGGCATGAAATGCCCCTGGCGCTGGGCCATCCGGTCCTCGATCAGCTTCCGGTCGCCCGTGAGGTGCAGGAACACCGCCCCCGGGGCCACGGCCCTGAGCCGGTCGCGGTACGCCCGCTTCAGCGCCGAGCTGCTGACCACCCCGCCGAGCCCGGCCCGTCCGTGCGCCCAGTGCCCGATGGCGTCGAGCCAGGGCCACCGGTCGCCGTCGTCGAGCGGGGTGCCGGCCGACATCTTGTCGATGTTGGCCTGCGGGTGGAAGTCGTCGCCCTCGGCGTACGGGACGCCCAGCCGCGCGGCGAGCAAGGGACCGATCGTCGTCTTGCCCGTCCCCGCGACGCCCATCACCACGACGACCTGGGGGGTACGCATCACTGCCTCGCTGTCTTCCTCGACATCCGACGCCACATCGGCGTCGCCACACTGAAACCCATTAGGTACGACGAATTCAAGAGACTGTGACGCATAAGTCTGACTTTTTGTCTCCGTGATCCACGCCGTACGCTGAGTGCATGACCACTCCGGGCCGCGGGTTGCACGGCCGCGTTCTCGACTCCCTCGGCCCAGCGATCACGGCGGGCGAGTACCCGCCCGGCAGCGTTCTGCGCACGGACGAACTCGCACAGCACTTCGAGGTGTCGCGGTCCGTGATGCGCGAGGCGGTCCGGGTGCTCGAATCCATGCACCTGGTCGAGTCCCGCCGCCGCGTGGGCGTGACGGTCCGCCCCAGGGCCGAGTGGAACGTCTACGACCCGCAGGTCATCCGCTGGCGCCTGGCCGGCGCCGACCGCCCCCACCAGCTGCGCTCCCTGACCGTGCTGCGGTCCGCCGTCGAACCGGTCGCGGCGGGCCTCGCCGCGAAGCACGCCACGGCGCAGCAGTGCGCGGAACTCACCGAGTGCGCCCTCGGCATGGTGGCCAACTCACGCGGCCACAAGCTGGAGAAGTACCTGGTCCACGACGTCGCCTTCCACCGGGTCGTCCTGAGTGCTTCCGGCAACGAGATGTTCGCCCGCCTCGGCGACGTCGTCGCGGAGGTGCTGGCCGGCCGCACCCACCACGAGGTCATGTTCGAGGACCCCGACCCGGCCGCCGTGACCCTGCACGTCCAGGTCGCGGAGGCGATCCGGGCCGGCGACGCGGTCCGCGCGGAGGAACTGACCCGGCAGATCACCGTGGGCGCACTCCAGGAACTGGACATCCTGGCGCCCTGACCGGCGTTACGCGCGCTCTTCGGGGAACTCCCCGTCCACGTACACCCACGCCCCGCCCACCCGCTCGAACCGGCTGCGCTCGAGCAGCGAGCCGCCCCGGTAGGAGGCGCGGAACGTCACCGTGCCCGTGCTGTGGAAGGCGGTTCCGCCCGTGCCGCCGAGGATCTCCAGACCGGTCCACCTCGTCCGGGGATCCAGGTCCAGTTCCTTCGGCCGGGTTTCCGGATGCCACGTCCGCAGCAGATAGCCCGCGTCCCCCTTCACGAACGCGGCGTACCGCGACCGCATCAGCGCCTCCGCGGTCGGCGCGGCGGCCGAGCCCGCGTGGAACCGGCCGCAGCAGGCGTCGTAGGGCTGGGGGAGTCCGCAGGGGCAGGAACGCGTGGTCATGCGTCACATTCTGCAACCCCCCGCACGCGAGGGTGGTGGCGCCCGTCACCGCGGGCCGCCGGCTCGGATGCCCGGACCTCCCGCCGCCTCTGCCACGAACCCTGCGGACGGCGCTCGGCCGGTGCACAGTGGAAGGGATGACGCGCCGGTGCGTCACCCGGGCCCGCCACGCAGTGAGGGAGAGACGGACGATGACTCGACCCGTGAACAGCCGTCCCGCGTCCGTCAAGGAATGGCGGCTGAACCTGTACCTGTCCGAGCACGACCCCGACACCACGGCCCGGATCATCCTCGACACCGGCGACAACGTGCTGGAGAGCTGCGCGGAGGCCCGCCGCAGCCCCTACGACCGGGCGATGCCCGACATAGGCGACGAACTCGCGGCCGGACGCGCCCTGATCGCCATGGGCCGGCTGCTGATGCGCGCGGCGGAAGGCGACATCCAGGCGATGGGAGCCGCCGAGACCACAGCACCGGCCGGTCTCTGGCAGCCCCGGGAATGACGCCCCCGCCGCTCAGGCCCGGCCCGCCTTGCGCAGGAACCGGCGCAGCCGGGACAGCGGCCACGCGTTGATCACGTCCTCCCGGGTGAGCCAGCCGCGCCGCGCGGTGCCGACGCCGTAACGCAGCTGCGCCAGGTGCGGGACCGAGTGGGCGTCGGAGTTCACGGCGAACCGCACCCCGTACGCCCTGGCCCGCAGGATGTCGTCGTCGCACAGGTCGAGCCGGTCCGGCTGAGCGTTGACCTCCAGCGCGGTGCCCGAGCGCGCGCACGCCGCGAACACCGCCTCCCAGTCCGCGTCCACCCCCGGCCGCCTGCCGATCAGCCGGGCCGTGGGATGCCCGAGCACATTGACGTACGGGTTCTCGCAGGCCCGCACCAGCCGGCGGGTCATGGCCGAGCGGTCCTGGTCGAAGCGGGAGTGCAGCGAGGCCACGCACAGATCGAACCCGGCCAGGAACTCCGGCGGCCAGTCCACCTCGCCGTCCGGGCCGATGTTCAGCTCCGTGCCGTGCAGCAGCCGCATTCGGCGGTGGACACCGTCCAGCTTCCGCAGCAGTTCCCGCTGGGCGAGCATCTTCTCCCGGGTCATACGCTGCATGGACAGATCCGGAGCGTGGTCGGTGACCGCGTAGTAGGCGAGCCCACGCCCGGCGGCGGCCTCCACCATCACCTCGAGCGGGGCCAGCCCGTCCGTGAGGTCGGTGTGGGTGTGCAGGTCACCGCGGAGGTCCCGCTCGGTCACCAGCTCGGGCAGCTCCCCGCGCAGGGCCGCCTCGATCTCCCCGCGGTCCTCCCGCAGCGCCGGCGGGATCCACGGCAGCCCGAGCCGGGCGTACACCTCCTCCTCGGTGCGGGACGCGATCGACTCGCCGCTCCCGGTGTCGAACAGGCCGTACTCGGACAGCTTCAGCCCCTGGCGCACGGCGAGGGTGCGGGTGCGGATGTTGTGTGCCCTGGAACCGGTGAAGTACTGCATCGCGGCGCCCCAGGAACGCGGCGGCACCACCCGCAGATCGACCTGGAGCCCCTTGCCGGTGCGCACCGACGTCTTCTTCGTACCCCGCGCGACGACCTCGGCGACGGCCGGCAGCTCGCACAGCGCCGCCATGAACGGTGCCGACCGTTCCGCCGCGACCAGGACATCCAGATCCCCGACGGTCTCCCGCATGCGGCGCAGGGACCCGGCGCAGGCGCAGCGCCCACCGCCCGGCACCGCCGACAGCGCGGCGACGATCTCCTCGGCCGTGTCCATCGCCGCCGGCAGCAGCACCCGGGCACCCGACCGCCGCAGCAGCTCGATGCCGTGGCGGATGTTCTCCTGCGTCTTCTCGCCGAAACCCCGCAGATCGGCCAGCGCGTCCGCGTCGATGGCCGCGGCCAGCTCGCTCACCGACGAGATGCGCAGATCCTCGTAGAGCCGCAGCGCCTTCCTGGGACCCAGCGTCGGGATGGCGATCAGCTCCCGGACCCCGGCCGGGACAGCCGCCCTGCGCTCCTCGACCACCGCCATCCGCCCGGTGCGCAGGTACTCGACCACCTTCTCGGCGATCGACCGCCCCACGTTCGGGATCTCCCTGAGCCCCGCGGCGTCCATCCGCGAGATGTCGGCGGGATGGCCGCCGATGGCACGCGCAGCCTTCTCGTAGGCACGCGCCTTGAAGGCGTCGCCTCCCGTGATCGCGACGAGGTCGGCGTACTCCCGCAGGAGCGCCTCGACCTCCTCGTTGCGCCGGGCCACCCCTCGAGTCTACGAAGCCCGGCGTGCCGGGGCACGAAGAAGGCCCCCGCACCGCGGGGGCCTCACTGGTGTCCGAGGGGGGACTTGAACCCCCACGCCCGATAAAGGGCACTAGCACCTCAAGCTAGCGCGTCTGCCATTCCGCCACCCGGACAAGGTGTCTGTCGTGCGAGCTTCCCTCGGTGGGGTCTTCCTCGCGGCGACGAAGGAAACATTACCAGGCTTCCGGGGGTGGCCGATCACCCCCCGTCCCCGGTCCCGCCCCCGGCGCCGTCGGGCGTGAACGGCGTGTGACGGGCCGGGACCGGTCTTGGGCCCGGGGCGGACGCGGAGGGAGGATGAGGAGGTACGGCAGGACGGCCCCGGAACCACGGCGGGCCGGACGGCCGGCGGACAGCGGTCAGTGACAGCGGGCCGGACGGCCGGCGGACAGCCGGCAGTGACAGCGGGAGGAAGCAGCGTGAGCGAGACGGACACGGGCAGGAGCGTCACCGGCGAGGACGAGGTCGTGGACCTCTGCCGCGAGCTGATCCGGTTCGACACCAGCAACTACGGCGACCACTCCGGACCCGGTGAGCGCAAGGCCGCCGAGTGGGTCGCCGAGAAGCTCGCCGAGGTCGGGCTGGAGCCGAAGATCTTCGAATCGCACCCGGGGCGCGCCTCGACGGTCGCCCGCATCGAGGGCGAGGACCCGTCCCGGCCCGCGCTGCTGATCCACGGCCACCTCGACGTCGTGCCCGCCAACGCCGACGACTGGACCCACCACCCGTTCTCCGGGGAGATCGCCGACGGGTGCGTGTGGGGACGCGGGGCCGTCGACATGAAGGACATGGACGCCATGACGCTCGCGGTCGTGCGCGACCGGCTGCGCAGTGGGCGCCGGCCCCCGCGGGACGTCGTGGTCGCCTTCCTCGCGGACGAGGAGGCGGGCGGCACCTGGGGCGCCCGGCACCTCGTCGACCATCACCCCGAGCTGTTCGAGGGCGTCACCGAGGCGATCAGCGAGGTGGGCGGCTTCTCCTTCACCGTGAACGAGCAGCGGCGGCTCTACCTGATCCAGACGGCCGAGAAGGGCATGCACTGGATGAAGCTGACCGTGGCCGGGACCGCCGGGCACGGCTCGATGATCCACCGCGACAACGCCATCACCGAACTGTCGGAGGCCGTCGCCCGGGTCGGCCGGCACAAGTTCCCGGTGCGGGTCACCAAGACCACGCGGGCCTTCCTCGACGAGCTGGGTGACGCGCTCGGCACCGAACTGGACCCGGAGGACATGGAGTCCACCCTCGCCAGGCTCGGCGGCATCGCCAAGCTGATCGGCGCGACGCTGAGCAACACCGCCAACCCCACCCAGCTGAACGCCGGGTACAAGGTCAACGTCATCCCGGGCGAGGCCACCGCGCATCTCGACGGACGCTTCCTGCCGGGCCACGAGGAGGAGTTCCTCGGCGACCTCGACCGGCTGCTCGGGCCGCACGTCCGCCGCGAGGACGTGCACTCGGACAAGGCGCTGGAGACCACCTTCGACGGAGCGCTGGTGGCGGCCATGCAGTCCGCACTGCTGGCCGAGGACCCCGCCGCGAAGGCGGTCCCGTACATGCTCTCCGGCGGCACCGACGCCAAGTCCTTCGACGACCTCGGTATCCGCGGCTTCGGATTCGCGCCGCTGAAGCTCCCGCCGGAGCTGGATTTCGCCGGCATGTTCCACGGTGTTGACGAACGGGTGCCGGTGGACGGTCTGCAGTTCGGTGTGCGCGTGCTCGACCGCTTCATCGACGGGTCGTGACGCCCTGTCCTCAGGTAATCGGGCAGTCGTACGAGATCTGCTGAGAAGGGTGAATGCGACCATAAGCTCGTAGCTCCATTAGTTCCTCCTCGTTACAGGTGATGCGATCAGCTAATTGTGATCGCATTGCCAACGAGGAGGAACAATGATCAAGAAGGTCGTCGCTGCTGCGGCTGCTACCGGTGGGCTCGTTCTGGCGGGCGCGGGCCTGGCCGTCGCCGACTCCGGTGCTCAGGGTGCCGCCGTGCACTCCCCGGGTGTCGTCTCCGGCAACGTCATCCAGGTGCCCGTGCACATCCCGGTGAACGTCTGCGGCAACACGGTCAACGTGATCGGGCTCCTGAACCCCGCCTTCGGCAACACCTGCTTCAACAAGTGACGCCGGCTCCCTGAGGAATCGTCTTACACGAGCCGTCGGCCTCGGAGCACGCGCCATGCGCTCCGGGGCCGACCGGTCTTTTTTATGCCGGTCCTTTTTTCGGACCGGTCGTTCAGAGGGAATCGAAGGCAGGGGGGAATTCAGCATGCGACAGGGCACCCGCAAGGGCCTGATGACCATGGCCGCGGCGACCGGTGTGATCGCCGCCGCGAGCGGCTACGCGCACGCCGACTCGGGCGCGGCGGGCACCGCCACCGGCTCACCCGGCGTACTGTCCGGCAACACGGTGCAGGTGCCGGTGCACGTGCCGCTGAACGTCTGCGGCAACACCGTGAACGTGGTCGGGCTCCTCAACCCGTCCGCCGGCAACAAATGCGCCCACCACGGCGGCACTTCGGGGGGATACGGCGACACGGGCGGCCACACCGGCTCCGGCGGCTCGCACGCGGGCGGCCACACCGGCGGCTCGCCGGGCGTGGGCTCCGGCAACACGGTGCAGGTGCCGATCGACGTCCCGGTGAACGTCTGCGGCAACAGCGTGAACGTCATCGGTGCCGGGAACGCCACCACGGGCAACGACTGTGCCAGCGGTGGCGGCCACACCACCCCACCCGGAAAGCCGGGCCACCCGGGCCATCCCGGTGAGCCTGGGCACCCCGGGCATCCGGGCCATCCCGGTCAGCCTGGGCACCCCGGTCAGCCCGGAAACCCGGGTCAGCCGGGCACCCCCGGCCATCCCGGTCAGCCGGGCAGCCCCGGCACCCCGCAGCAACCGGGCGGGCCGGCACACCCCGGCACGGGCCCCGCTGTGGATGGCTCGACCCATAAGGGTGCGTCGCAGGTCAGGGCGCAGAGTGACGGCTCGTCCGGCGCCCAGCTCGCGCACACCGGCGGCGATGTCCCGCTGGGCCTCGCGCTGCCGGTCGGCGCGGGCGCGCTGCTCGCGGGCGCGGTGCTCTACCGCAAGGCGCGGGCCGCGGCGTAGCGGCTGGGCCGGGCCCGAAAGGCGGCATGTGCGGTCCGGGGCTGTTCGGCCCGGCGTGCACGGTCACGCCTGCCGGCACCGGCGGAGCGGGCCCCGCCATGCCGGCGGGGGCCGCTCCGTTCATCTCCGTCGTCTCACCAGGTGGCTCGCACCTGGCGGATGATCCGCCGGCGCAACCGCACCTTGCGGCTGCCGTCCCGCAGCAGGCTCAGTCGGTCCAACTCCCAGTGTCCGTACTCGGCATGGTCCGTCAGCAGGCGTGCGGCCTCTTTGCGGGTCACCCCGCGAGGCACATACACGTCGACAAATTCGTATTCCGGCATCGCATCTATTGTGCGGGCTGGTGCCCGGTACGGATAGCGTCTGCACTATGTCTGATGCTGCGCAGCCCACCGCTGCCGAGGTACGTGCCGCCGCCGAGGCGGTCAAGACCGCGCTCGACCGTCACCTGGCGGCGGTCGAACGCAGGTCGGGGGAGGACGACCCGGCCGTCTCCGAGGCGTTCAACCAGCTGGCCGCGGCCGCCGAGGCGTACGACGAACTGCTCTACGACCGCTATGACGAGGTCACCCCCTTCGAGATCCCGGGCACGGAGGACACGCTGCCGCCGTACGCGGGCCCCGAGGAGCCGAACGCCCTCAGCGTGCTGATCCGCCGCGACTACACCGTGGCGGAACCCCAGCGGCTGCTGGCGCAGGCCCAGCGGGTGGAGGCGGCCGAGTACGAGGACACCGGCGGCGACGGCGAGGGTGCCGCCGCCACGATCCCCGGCGCGCTGGGGATCCTCTTCGGCGAGTTCGAACCGGACGAGATCGCCTCCCGGCACACGGAGTTCGGTCTGGAGGAGGGCGACTCCACGCTCTGGGTCACCGCGGCGGACGAGGCTCCCGAGGCCGGGGAGTGGCTGGATGCCCCGTTCGAACAGGCCGACCAGCAGCAGGTGGTGTGCCGGTTCGACGTCAGCGCCGTCTTCGACGACGAGGACGAGTCCGACGAGGAAGACGATCTCGAATTCGTCGAGGACGAGGACCTGGAACCGCTCGACACCGAGAAGTGAGGAGCGGGGCGGTGCCGTAGGGCCCGAGAGCGGTACGGCTCCGGCCCGGCCGCGCTCGCCGGGTCCTGCCCGGGTTCCGCCGGCCGTGTCCGAACTCCGCTCGCCGGGTCCTGCCCGGGTTCCGCCGGCCGTGTCCGAACTCCGCTCGCCGGGTCCTGCCCCGATTCCGCCGGTCGTGGCCGAACTCCGCTCGCCGGGTCCTGCCCGGGTTCCGCCGGTCGTGGCCGAACCCCGCTCGCCGCAGCTGATCGCCGTGCCGAGCGGAACGCGCGGCTCAGCCCGCCGCCGGCACCTGAGTGCGCAGCAGGGTCTGCAGACGGGTCGTACGGGGCCTGGCAGGGACCTCCGCGACCGCCCTCGGCAACGCCCCTTCCACCCCGTGGACCACGGACAGGTGCCGCTCCGCCCGGCCGAACGCCGTGTACACCCAGGGCCTGCTCAGGGTCTGCGCGGCGTCACCGGGCAGCACCACGACCGCCGCCGGCCAGCGGGTGCCCACCGCCTGGTGCGCGGTCAGCGCCCAGCCGAGCCGCACCCGGCTCTCCACCAGCTCCCGCGGTACGACGACGGCGACGCCGGCGCACGTCAGGTGCAGCCCGTCGGCGTCGGCCCGCACCACCACGCCCGGCACCGAACGGCCCGGCGCGGGGGAGTGGACGATCCGGTCGCCCGGGTCGAAACCGCCGAAGCGGCCGGGGCCGGGGTTGAGACGTTCCTTCAGGGCGGCGTTGAGCGCGCGGGTGCCCGCGGCGCCGCCGTGGCCCGGCGTGATCACCACGGTCTGCCCGGCCGGGACGCCGATCGCCCGGGGTACCGAGTCCGCGACCAGCTGCACCGTCCGGTGCACGGCCTCGCCCGCGTCCCGCACGGGGACGATGACGACCTCCTTGCTGGGGGCGGCCACCTGGTTCAGCTCGCCGACGCCGACACCGGAGACCAGCTCGCCGAGCGGGCCGGGGTCGGGCAGTCGGGAGGCGATCTGGGGGCAGGCGCGGGCGGCGAGGAGATCCGCGAAGACCCGGCCGGGCCCGGCGGACCACAGCACCGCGGGATCGCCGCTGAGCACCAGCCGCGCCCCGTCGGGCAGCGACTCCACGAGCATCGCGGCGGCCTCCACGTCCAGCTGGGGCGCGTCCGGCACGATCAGCAGGTCGAGGTCCAGCGCCCCGTCCGGGTCCCGGCCGGGGCCCTCGGTGCCGGACAGCAGACCCGCGACCGTGCCCACGACCGGCCCCGCCGGCTCCTCGCCCAGCAGGGCCGCGAAGCGGTGGCACCCGTCGGGCGTGTGGCAGGCGGCGAAGACCCGCAGACCGGCGGCGCGGGCGGCACCGAGCAGCGCGGCCGGTTCGCAGCGGGCCGCCTCCCCGCCGGTGTGCAGCACCAATCCGTGCCCGGCGACCGCGCGGACCAGCTCGGCCGCACCGCCGGACACCGTGGAGGACGCCGTCTCCCAGGCCTGCTCCGCTTCCGTGGACAGCGAGTTGACCAGCCGGGCCAGGCCGTCGGCGAGGCTCTCCTCGGCCAGCGCGTACCGTTCGAGGCCGACGAGCACCCGGACCGGCCGCTCCACGTCGCCGTCCGCGCCGTCCCCGCCCTCCCCGTCCGTGGTGTCCTCGGCGGCCTGCGCGGCTCGGGCGGTCTGTGCGCCCGCAGCGCCGGGCTCGTCCAGCGCGTCCTGGAACACCAGGGCCTCGCCCTCCGCGAGGGAGCTCTGCACCGCCGCGTCCGCATCGGGCACGCCCTGCCGCCCCAGCGCCGTGAGAAGCGCGGGCAGTTCCAGGGCGGTGTGTCCCGCGACGGCGGCCTGCTCCAGCAGCCACACGGTGATCGCGCGGCCCCGCCGCTCGTCGTCCGGGCCGCAGCCGTCACCGAGCAGTCCCCGCGCGAAGCCGTCGGCCTGCTCGGGCCGGACCCCGCTGACGCGGAGCAGGCGCCAGGGGTCCTCCCGCAGCGCGTCGGCCGCGCCCTCGCCCAGAGCCGCGGCCACCTGCGGGGCGGCCGAGTCGGGCGCGCCGCCCTCGGCCAGCACCTGGCGCACGGCCGCCACGGTCTCCGGTGCGGGCACACCGGGGCCGGCGGAGAAGGGTGCGGGCTGCGGGCGGCGTACGGGCTCCGGAGCCGGCCGGCGCGGGGCCGGTGCGGGCTCCGCGAACACCGTGGCCGCCGGCTTGTCTCCGCCCTCGACGGCGCGCACCGCGGCGAGCAGGTCGGCAGCGGTGCCGCTGAGCTTGGAGCCGCTCTCGATCGGGGCCTTCTCGGCCTTGCGCCGCTCGATGCGCTCCCGCTCGATCCGCTGCGCGGCCAGCTCGGCCTCCGCCTCGGACACCTCGGACCCGGCCTCGGCGGTCTCCGATCCGGCCCTCCCGGCCCCCTCTTGGGCCCCCTCCGCTTCTTCGGCCCCCTCAGCACTCTGCTCCGCAGCGTCCTGAGCCTCTTCGGCCTCTTCGGCCGCTTCGGCCTTTTCGGCTTTTGCGCGGTCCGTGGCGTCCGCCGCCGTACCGCCGTCGTCCGCACCGCTCTCGGCGGGTGCGGCTTCCCGCACCGGCACCTCCGGGATGTCCGGCGTCCCCGGCCCGGCTTCCGCCGCGGTCTCCGGCTCCGTGCTCACAGCGTGCTCCAGTCGTGATCGGGATAGCGGTGCACGGGCGCCGACACATCGTCCAGCGCCCGGCAGATCTCGTCAGGAAGACTAAGGGCCTCCACTGACAATGCCGCCGTGAGCTGCTGCGCGTTGCGCGCGCCGACGATCGGCGCGGCCACGCCCGGCCGGTCCCGGACCCAGGCGAGGGCCACCTGGAGCGGGGTGACCGCGAGCCCGTCCGCGGCCGTCGTCACCGCGTCCACGATGCGCGTCGCCGCGTCGTCCAGGTACGGCTCGACGAAGGGTGCGAGCTGCTCGGACGCGCCCCGCGAGTCCGGGGGAGTGGTGTGCCGGTACTTGCCGGTCAGCACACCGCGGCCCAGCGGCGAGGAGGGCAGCAGACCGACGCCCAGGTCCAGCGCGGCGGGCAGCACCTCGCGCTCCACGCCCCGCTGGAGCAGGGAGTACTCCAGCTGCGTGCTGGCCAGCCGGGTGCGGGTGCCCGGCGCCGCGAGCTGCCAGGTGGCCGCCTTGGCGAGCTGCCAGCCGCAGAAGTCGGCGACTCCCGCGTACCGGGCCCGGCCGCTGCCTACGGCAAGGTCGAGGGCCTGGAGCGTCTCCTCGAGCGGCGTTCCGGCGTCGAAGGAGTGGACGTGCCACACGTCTACGTAGTCCGTGCCGAGGCGGGCCAGGGAGGCGTCGAGGGCGGCCAGGAGATGGCCGCGGGAGGCGTCGACGCGGCGGTCGGGGTCGGGGACACTGCCGGCCTTGGTGGAGATCACCAGGTCCCGGCGCGGCACCAGCCCGTCTATGAGCCTTCCGAGCAGGTACTCCGCCTCTCCGTCGCCGTACACGTCCGCGGTGTCGACGAGGGTGCCGCCGGCCTCCCAGAACGCCTTCAGCATGTCCGCGGCGTCGTGCTCGTCGGTGTCCCGGCCCCAGGTGAGGGTGCCGAGTCCGATGCGGGACACGCGCAGGCCGGTACGGCCGAGATGCCTCTGCTCCATGTCCGCGAGATTACTGGCCAGAACTGCTGCCGTGGGTTGCCTGTGGACAACCGCGGCGGTTGCGGGGGCCCGGTGCCGCGGCGGACCGCGGAAGGGGTCGTCCGGAACCCGCGGGTACGCCCCCGCCCCGGTGGCCTGCCGTCGGCCCGCACCTCGCGCTAAGGTCTGCCCACAGGGACGTTACTCGCGGGTAAGGGGAATCGGTCATGCAGCTCGGGATCAACCTCGGCTACTGGGGTGCCGGAATGGACGGGGACAACCTGGCGGTGGCGCAGGAGGCCGACCGGCTGGGCTTCTCCGTGTGCTGGGCCGCCGAGGCGTACGGCTCCGACGCCGCCACGGTGCTCAGCTGGGTCGCCGCTCAGACCGAACGCATCGACGTCGGCTCGGCCATCTTCCAGATCCCGGCCCGGCAGCCGGCGATGACCGCGATGACGGCGGCGACGCTGGACTCCCTGTCCGGCGGCCGGTTCCGGCTCGGCCTCGGCGTCTCCGGGCCGCAGGTCTCCGAGGGCTGGTACGGCGTCAAGTTCGACAAGCCGCTGGCGCGCACGCGCGAGTACGTGGAGATCGTCCGCCGGGCGATGACCCGGGAGCGGCTGACGTACGACGGCGAGCACTGGACGCTGCCGCTGCCCGGCGGCCCGGGCAAGCCGATCAAGCTGACCGTGCACCCGCAGCGTGAGCACATCCCGCTGTACATCGCCGCGATCGGCCCGAAGAACCTGGAGCAGACCGGTGAGATCGCCGACGGCGCTCTGCTGATCTTCCCCGCCGCCGAGCACCTCGAGGAGACCACGCTCAGGTACCTGCGCGCCGGCCGCGAGAAGGCGGGCAAGACCCTCGACGGGTTCGACGTGTGCCCGACCCTGCCGCTCGCCGTCGGCGACGACAAGGACGTGGCCGGCCTCGCCGACACCTTCCGCCCCTACACCGCGCTGTACGTGGGCGGCATGGGCAGCGCCAAGCAGAACTTCTACAACCAGCTCGCGCAGCGCATGGGTTACGAGAAGGAGGCGGCCGAGATCCAGCGGAAGTACCTCGCCGGGGACAAGCAGGGCGCCGCCGCCGCGGTCCCGCAGGACCTCATCGACAAGACCACGCTGCTGGGCTCCGTCGACCGCATCGCCGACCGGATGAAGGCCTACGCCGCCGCCGGGGTCACCACCCTCAGCCTCGCCCCCGCCGGCTTCACGCTCGACGAGCGGCTCGCCTCGCTGCGGGCAGGCAGCGAGGCACTGGAGCGCGCCGGTCTCGCCTAGGGCCCGTCCGGCGATTCCCGTCCGCCGCACTTCGGGCGACCACGGGAATCGCCGGCAGGTCCTGGCGGCCGGAAATCCCAGCGGCCGTGGTGGGGGCTCGGGGGTCTTCCCCGCCACGGCCGTCACGGGGAACAACGCGCCCGGCGCCGCGCGGTTACGACCCCCGCGGTCCTTCTTCCGGCCGAGTCGGCCGACACCCCTGTTGCGGCTCCGCTCTGTCCGCATTTGACTCGTTCTTTGCGGATCCTGTAGAGAGGTGACCGTCATGCTTTCGGCCAGGAGTGTGTTCCAGGAGATCCTCGAGAACGACGAGTCCTTCCGGCTCTTCTGCTCCATCGCCGCCGGCGGGGAGGCCCAGGGAGGCTGGGAGAACGGCCGGATCGCCGCACTGGTACCGCGGAGCGAACGGGCGCTGGCCCCGAAGATCGCCCGCCACGGCGCCGACGAGGACAAGCACGGCCGCATCTTCGACGCCCTGATGAGGAAACGCGGCCTCGTCCCCGTCCCCGTCCCGCCCGAGACGGACTACACCATGCTCCTGGAGCGGCAGGGCATCGGCCTCGCCCACGACAGGCTCGTACGCGACGAGCCGCTCACCGAGCGGGACGTCGTCGTCTACCTCGCGCACAGCCGGGTCACCGAACAGCGCGCGTCGGAGCAGATGGCCCTGCTCCTCAGGTGCTTCTCCCACGACCCCGAGGTCGGCCGCGCAGTCCGGATGATCGCGCACGACGAGGACAGCCACCTCGCCTACACCCACGAGGAACTGCTGCGCCTGGCCGCCGCCGGGCACGGCCGGCTGATCCAGCACACCCTGCGCGAGTGCGCCCTCGCCGAGATCCGCGTCTACCGGGACGTCAGCCTCGCCGTGACGGCCCACATGGGCCGCATCCTCGGCTGGCCGGAGGCCAAGCGCGCGCTGCTCGCGGCCGGCATCCACGCCGTCCACGGCTGCGAACGCCTCACCGGCTGGCGCCGCATGGTCACCCTCAGCATGCCCGAGCGCCGCAACGCCCTCGGCGGCACCGCGACCACCGCCGAGTACGCCTGAGCCGGCTCAGAGCCAGCCGCGCCGTTTGAACAGGCGGTGCAGCAGCACCTCGAGCACGGCCATCAGCAGGATCACCGCCGGATACGACCACACCCAGTGCAGCTCGGGCATGTGGTCGAAGTTCATGCCGTAGATCCCCGCGATCATCGTGGGAACGGCGGCCATCGCCGCCCAGGCGGAGATCTTCCGCATGTCGTCGTTCTGCCGCACGCTCATCTGCGCCAGGTGCGCCGAGAGGATGTCCGACACCAGCCGGTCCAGGCCGTCCACGGACTCGTTCACGCGCGCGAGGTGGTCGTTCACGTCCCGGAAGAACGGCCGGGCCTTGTCGTGCACGAACGGCACCTCACCGCCCAGCTGGCCGACGCCGGCCAGCCGCGTCATCGGCACGGTCAGCGGCCCGCTGGCCCGGCGGAACGTCAGGACCTGCCGCTTGAAGGCGTAGATCCGGGACGCGGTGTTGCGCGAGCCGCCGGTCTCCGGCTGGAAGACCTCCGCCTCCAGCTCGTCCAGGTCGGTCTGCAGCTCCGTCGCCACCTCCAGATAGTGGTCGACGACGGCGTCGGAGACCGCGTACATCACCGCCGTGGGGCCCTTGTCCAGCATCTCCGGCTCCTCCTCCAGCCGATGCCGCACCGCCGCCAGCGGCGCACCCTCCCCGTGCCGGACGGTCACCACGAACGAGTCACCGATGAAGACCATGATCTCGCCCGTCGACACGGTGTCGCTGTCGGGTTCGTACACGACCGGCTTGAGCACCAGGAACAGCGAGTCGTCGTACACCTCCAGTTTGGGCCGCTGATGCGCCTTGAGCGCGTCCTCGATGGCCAGCGGATGCAGCCCGAACTCCCGGGTGACCAGGTCGAACTCGCGCTCCGAAGGCTCGTGCAGCCCGATCCAGACGAAGCCGCCCGCCGCCCGCGCCTCGTCCAGCGCGTCGGACAGGTCCTCGGGGCCCTCACTGCGGTGCCCGTGCCGATAGATGGCGCAGTCCACGATCACGCGGCGCATTCTCCCTTCGCCCGCCCACCACCGCACGGCGGTGAACACCTACCCTTGCCGCATGCCCACGCTGATCCTCGTAAGGCACGGACGTTCCACCGCCAACACCTCGGGCGTGCTCGCCGGCTGGACTCCGGACGTCGCCCTGGACGAACGCGGCGCCGCGCAGGCCGCCGCGCTGCCGGACCGGCTCGCGGGCCTGCCCATCTCCGAGGCGGTCGTCAGCCCGCTCCAGCGCTGCCAGGAGACCGTACGGCCACTGCTCGGCGCCCGCCCGGAACTGCGCGTGCACACCGACGAACGGATCGGGGAGTGCCACTACGGAGACTGGACCGGCCGCAAGCTCGCCGAGCTGAAGGACGAGCCGCTGATGGAGGTCGTCCAGTCCCACCCCTCGGCCGCCGCGTTCCCGGGCGGCGAGTCCATGCGGGCCATGCAGACCCGCGCGGCCGAGGCCGTACGCGAGTGGAACGCGCGCGTGGAGCGCGATCACGGCGCCGGCGCCGTCTACCTCATGTGCTCCCACGGTGACGTCATCAAGTCCCTCGTCGCCGACGCCCTCGGACTCCACCTCGACCTCTTCCAGCGGATCTCCGTGGAACCGTGTTCCGTCACCGCGATCCGCTACACCCGCCTCAGGCCCTATCTCGTTCGCCTCGGCGACACCGGGAATCTCGCTTCCCTCGCCCCGCACGAGGAACCCGCGGAGGGCGACGCACCGGTCGGGGGTGGTGCGGGCGCACCGTGATCGTCGGCCGCAGTAGGGTGAAGCGATCCACACGGTCGCCGACCCGCACGGCCCGCACCGCCGAAACTCTCGAATCCACTGGAGACAGGACGTGTCCCGTCAGGTGTTCCTCTACGACCAGCCGGACCGCTTCGTGGCCGGCACGGTCGGACTGCCCGGGCGCCGTACGTTCTTCCTCCAGGCCACCGCAGGCCCCCGGGTGACCAGCGTGGCCCTGGAGAAGACCCAGGTCGCCGCGCTCGCCGAGCGCATGGACGAACTGCTCGACGAGGTCGTGCGGCGCAGTGGCGGCAGCGCGGCCGTCCCCGCCGTGGCGCCCTCGGAGATCACCGACTCGGCCCCGCTGGAGGCCCCCGTCGAGGAGGAGTTCCGCGTCGGCACCATGGCCCTGGCCTGGGACGGCGAGGACCAGCGCATGATCGTCGAGGCGCAGGCCCTGGTCGAGCTGGACGCCGACACCGAGGAGGACCTCGCGGAGGCCGAGGAGCGGCTGCTCCAGGACGAGGAGAACGGGCCCCCGATGCTGCGGGTCCGGCTGACCGGCGCACAGGCCAGGTCCTTCGCCAAGCGCGCCCTCGACGTCGTCAACGCCGGGCGGCCGCCGTGCCCGCTGTGCAGCCTCCCGCTCGATCCGGAAGGACACGTATGCCCGCGTCAGAACGGATACCGCCGGGGAGCGTGACCGCCACCGAAGCGGACCTCGCCGAGCTGCTCGCGCGGGGCGAGCTGACCGTGCGCGGCCGCATCCGCGAGGCCTCCAACGCGGCGCTGTTCTGCACGGTCGCCCTCGACGGCCGGGAAGCCTCCTGCATCTACAAGCCCGTGGCCGGGGAGCGCCCCCTGTGGGACTTCCCCGACGGCACCCTCGCGGGCCGCGAGGTGGCCGCCTACGAGGTCTCCGAGGCCACCGGCTGGGGACTCGTCCCGCCGACCGTCCTGCGCGACGGACCGTACGGCGAGGGCATGTGCCAGCTCTGGATCGACGTGGACGCCGGGACGGAGCTGCTCGCCCTGGTCGACGGCGACGAGCCCGAGCCGGGCTGGAAGGCGATCGGCCTGGCCGAGGTCGGCGAGGGACGCACGGCGCTGCTCGTACACGCCGACGACGAGCGGCTGCGCCGGCTCGCCGTCCTCGACGCGGTGATCAACAACGCCGACCGCAAGGGCGGCCACCTGCTGCCCACCACCGACGGCAGGCTCTACGGCATCGACCACGGCGTCACCTTCAACGCCGAGAACAAGCTGCGCACCCTGCTGTGGGGCTGGGCCGGGGAGCCGCTCACCGCGGAGGCCGCCGACGTCCTCCAGGGGCTGCGGGAAGCCCTGGACGGACCGCTGGGCGAGCGGCTGGCCGGACTCGTCACCGCGGCCGAGATCGACGCCACACGCGCGCGGGTCGACGCGCTCCTCGGCTCCGGCCGGCACCCGGAACCGGGCGGGGAGTGGCCCGCCATCCCCTGGCCGCCGGTGTGAGCACGCTCCCGGGCACAAGCACAGGGCGGTCCGATCCACAAGAGCACCCAACCGGCCATCCGGACCGATCCCGTTCGTATACGCAGCTCGCGGCCGGTTAGGCTCATGTACATGCATGCCTGGCCCGCTTCCGAGGTCCCCGCCCTGCCTGGTCAGGGCCGCGACCTGAGGATCCACGACACCGCGACCGGCGGCCCGGTCACCCTCGCCCCCGGTCCCGTCGCCCGTATCTACGTCTGCGGCATCACGCCGTACGACGCGACCCACATGGGTCACGCGGCGACCTACAACGCGTTCGACCTCGTTCAGCGCGTGTGGCTCGACACCAAGCGGCAGGTCCACTACGTCCAGAACGTCACCGACGTCGACGATCCGCTGCTGGAGCGCGCGGGCCGGGACGGTGTCGACTGGGTCGCCCTCGCCGAGAAGGAGACGGCCCTCTTCCGCGAGGACATGACCGCCCTGCGGATGCTCCCGCCCCAGCACTACATAGGCGCGGTCGAGGCGATACCGGGCATCGTCCCGCTCGTGGAGCGGCTGCGCGAACTCGGCGCCGCCTACGACCTGGACGGCGACGTCTACTTCTCCGTCGAGTCCGACCCGAACTTCGGCAAGGTGTCCAACCTCGACGCGGCCGCCATGCGGCTGCTCTCCGCCGAGCGCGGCGGCGACCCGGACCGTCCGGGCAAGAAGAACCCGCTGGACCCGATGCTCTGGATGGCGGCCCGCGAGGGCGAGCCCAGCTGGGACGGCGGCTCCCTCGGCCGCGGCCGGCCCGGCTGGCACATCGAGTGCGTGGCCATCGCCCTCGACCACCTCGGCATGGGCTTCGACGTGCAGGGCGGCGGCTCCGACCTGGCCTTCCCGCACCACGAGATGGGCGCCTCGCACGCCCAGGTGCTCACCGGCGAGTTCCCCATGGCCAAGGCCTACGTCCACGCCGGCATGGTCGCCCTGGACGGCGAGAAGATGTCCAAGTCCAAGGGCAACCTGGTCTTCGTCTCGCGGCTGCGCCGCGACGGCGTGGACCCCGCCGCGATCCGGCTGAGCCTGCTGGCCCACCACTACCGCGCCGACTGGGAGTGGACCGGCCAGGTGCTGCAGGAGGCCGTCGACCGCCTCGGCCGCTGGCGCGCGGCCGTCTCCCGGCCCGACGGCCCGTCCGCCGACGCGCTCGTGGAGGAGATCCGCGAGGCCCTGGCGAACGACCTGGACGCACCCGCCGCACTCGCCGCCGTCGACCGCTGGGCGGCCCGCCAGGAGGAGCAGGGGGGCACGGAGACGGGCGCGCCCGGCCTGGTCTCACGTGCGGTGGACGCCCTGCTGGGCGTGGCCCTGTGAACGTCGTGACGACCCGTGCCCCGGAAGGGGCGCGGGGAACCGCGCGATCGGCCACGACGGCCCTGTAGCCGCCGGGCGGGGTGCCGCGGCACCGCGTAGCGCGCCGGCGGCACGGCGAAGGGGCGCCTCCCCGCACGGGAGGCGCCCCTTCGCCGTACCTCAGTCCTCCGAGCCGTCCTCGTCGTCGCCCTCGACGCCGTCGGAGGTGTCCGGCCTGGGGGGTCTCGGCGGCCTGGTCTTCCCCCCGGGCGCGTCCCGCAGATACGACCCGCCGTCCCCGCCGTCCGCCGTCGCGTGCCCGCCCGGCGGCGGGGGGCCGACGTCACGGCGCCGCAGATACCGCTCGAACTCACGGGCGATGGCCTCGCCCGACGCCTCCGGCAGCTCGGCGGTGTCCCGGGCCTCCTCCAGCGTCTGGACGTACTCGGCGACCTCGCTGTCCTCGGCGGCCAGCTGATCCACGCCCACCTGCCAGGCGCGCGCGTCCTCGGGCAGCTCGCCCTGCGGGACGCGCAGGTCCAGCAGGTCCTCCAGCCGGTTGAGCAGCGCCAGGGTGGCCTTCGGGTTGGGCGGCTGGGAGACGTAGTGCGGAACGGCCGCCCACAGCGACACCGCCGGGACGCCGGCGTGCGTGCACGCCTCCTGCAGAACCCCGACGATGCCCGTCGGGCCCTCGTACTTGGTCTCCTCCAGATTCATGCGCTCGGCCAGATCCGGATCGGATGTCACCCCGCTGACCGGCACCGGACGCGTGTGCGGGGTGTCACCGAGCAGGGCGCCCAGGACGACCACCAGCTCCACGCCCAGCTCGTGCGCGAAGCCGAGCAGCTCGTTGCAGAACGAGCGCCAGCGCATGGACGGTTCGATGCCGCGCACCAGCACCAGGTCGCGCGGCTTGTCACCGCCGACCCGGACCACCGAGAGCCGGGTCGTCGGCCATGTGATCTTGCGCACGCCGCCGTCCATGAACACCGTGGGGCGGTTCACCTGGAAGTCGTAGTAGTCCTCGGCGTCCAGCGCCGCGAACACCTCGCCCTTCCACTCGCGTTCCAGATGCGCGACCGCCGCGGAGGCGGCGTCACCGGCATCGTTCCAGCCCTCGAACGCGGCCACCATGACTGGGTCGATCAGCTCGGGAACCCCCTCCAGCTCGATCACCCAGTGCCTCCTTCCGACGTGCCCTCGCTTGACTCACCAACCTTACGGCGTCCGGCGGGGGCGCCCGCAGCCCCCTTGTACGGGGCAGTGAACGGATCACTGCCCCGTTCACCACCGCCGAACACCCCGCGTCCCGACTCGGGCGGACGGGCCGGACCGAGGGCTGCGGGAATCCGGGGGACCAGCCACAACGAGCCGGCACCGGCCACGCGGCCCCGCGCCTCGGCCGCCCGACTCACGGCGTGGACCGCGAGAAACGGCTCATCGGCGGGCGGTCCCGGGCATGCGGAGGGGACGGCTCCCCGGTGGACGCCGACCGGCGCCAGGCATGCGAAGGGGACGGCTCCACGGCGGGAACCGTCCCTCTCGCGTGCTGCGCGTGCTGCGCGTGCTGCGCGTGATCGCGGACCGCATGCGGCCCGCCGCGCCGGGCTACTTCTTGTCGAGGAGGTCCTGGACCTTCGCGCGGACCTCGTCCGTGGCCAGGCCCCGGATGGTCAGCGTGGTGCGGCGGCGCAGCACGTCGTCCGTCGTCTCGGCCCACTCGTGGTCGCGGGCCCAGACGACCTGCGCCCAGATCTCCGGGGCGTCGGGGTGGACGCGCTCGGCCAGTGCCGTGTCCTCGTTCGCCAGCCTGGCGATGTCGAAGGCCAGCGAGCCGTAGTGGGTGGCCAGGTGCTTGGCCGTGTCCGCGGACATGCGCGGGCCGGGCGCCGGGTGGTCCACCAGCAACCGGTGGGCGACCGCGCGCGGGTTGGCGACACCCGGCAGCGGCAGCTTCTTGGGCAGCGAGGAGATCGGCTCGAAGTCGTCGCCGAGCGGGTGACCCGGCAACGCCTCCAGCTTCTGCATCACCGTACGGCCGATGTGCCGGAACGTCGTCCACTTGCCGCCCGCGACCGACAGCATGCCGCCCTTGCCCTCGGTGACGACGGTCTCGCGCTTGGCCTTGGCGGTGTCGCCGGGACCGCCCGGCAGCACCCGCAGACCGGCGAAGGCATAGGTGATCAGCTCGCGCCGCAGCTGCTGGTCCCGGACGGAGAACGCGGCCTCGTCCAGGATCTGGGCTATGTCCTTCTCGTCGACGGACACGTCCGCCGGGTCGCCCTCGTACTGCTCGTCGGTGGTGCCCAGCAGCAGCATGTCCTCCCACGGCAGGGCGAAGGTGATGCGGTACTTGTCGATCGGGGTGGCCAGCGCCGCCTTCCACGGCGAGGTGCGCTTCAGCACCAGGTGCGCGCCCTTGGACAGCCGGATCGACGGCGCCGCGTCCGGGTCCTCCATCCGGCGCAGGTGGTCCACCCACGGGCCGGTCGCGTTCAGCACGAGACGGGCGTTGACGCCGAACTCGTCGCCGGACGTCCGGTCCCTCAGGTCGGCGCCCGTCACCCGGCCCCTGGTGAAGCGCAGCCCGGTGACCTCGGCGTGGTTGAGGACGACCGCGCCCGACTCGACGGCCGCGCGGACCGTCATCAGCGCCATGCGCGCGTCGTTCATCTGGTCGTCGCCGTACACCGCCACGGCCTTGAGGTTCTCGGTGCGCAGCTCGGGCACGTCCTGCGCCGCCTTGGCCGGCGACAGCAGGTGACCCACGCCGTCACCGAACGCGGAGAGCGCGGAGTAGGCGAAGACGCCCGCCCCGAGCTTCGCGGCGCCGTGCGGCCCGCCCTTGTACACGGGAAGGTAGAAGGTGAGCGGGTTCGCCAGGTGGGGGGCCACCTGGCGGGAGACCGCACGACGCTCGAAGTGGTTCTCCGCCACCAGCTTCACCGCGCCGGTCTGCAGGTAGCGCAGACCGCCGTGGAGCAGCTTGGAGGAGGCGGAGGAGGTGGCACCGGCGAAGTCGCCGGCGTCGACCAGGGCCACCCTCAGGCCGGACTGCGCGGCGTGCCAGGCGGTGGAGATGCCCAGGATGCCGCCGCCGATCACCAGAAGGTCGTACGACGCCTTGGAGAGCTGCTCCCTGGTCTCGGCCCGGCTCGGGTTGGAGCCGGAGGCCGGGTGCGTCCCCAGGGCAGGCACGGACTGCAGGGTGGACTGACTGGTCATGTCGGGTACTTACTCCTCGTCAGAGCTGTAGGGGCTCAGCTCAGCTCAGCTCTCGTCCTCGATCCAGCCCATGGTCCGGTCGACGGCCTTGAGCCAGCTCTTGTACTCACGGTCGCGGGTCTCCGCGTCCATGTGGGGGGTCCACTCGGCGGCCCGGCGCCAGTTGGCGCGCAGTTCGTCGGTGCTGGACCAGAAGCCGACGGCGAGACCGGCGGCGTAGGCGGCGCCGAGGCAGGTGGTCTCGGCGACCATCGGGCGCACCACCGGTGCGTCCAGGACGTCGGAGAGGGTCTGCATCAGCAGGTTGTTCGAGGTCATGCCGCCGTCGACCTTCAGGGTCACCAGCTCGTCGCCGGAGTCCTTGACCATGGCGTCCGCGATCTCCCGCGTCTGCCAGGCGGTGGCCTCCAGAACGGCGCGCGCGAGGTGCGCCTTGGTCACGTACCGGGTGAGACCGGCGATCACACCACGGGCGTCGGAGCGCCAGTGCGGGGCGAACAGGCCGGAGAAGGCCGGCACGAAGTAGGCGCCGCCGTTGTCCTCGACCGAGAGCGCGAGCGTCTCGATCTCGGCGGCGGTGGAGATCAGGCCCATCTGGTCGCGCATCCACTGCACCAGCGAGCCGGTGACGGCGATCGAGCCCTCCAGGGCGTACACCGTCGGCTGGTCACCGATCTTGTAGCCGACGGTGGTCAGCAGACCGGCGTAGGAATTGATGATCTTGGAGCCGGTGTTCATCACCATGAACGTGCCGGTGCCGTAGGTCGACTTGGTCTCGCCCTCGGAGAAGCAGGTCTGGCCGAACAGGGCCGCCTGCTGGTCGCCGAGCGCGGAGGCGACCGGAATACCGCCGAGCAGGTCGCCCAGCTTGCCGCCGGTGACCTCGCCGTAGACCTCGGCGGAGGGGCGGATCTCGGGGAGGATCTGCATCGGCACGCCGATGGACTCGGCGATCTTCGGGTCCCACGCCATGGTGTGCAGGTTCATGAGCATGGTGCGGGAGGCGTTGGTGACGTCGGTGACGTGCTTGCCGCCGTTGACACCGCCGGTCAGGTTCCAGATGACCCAGCTGTCCATGGTGCCGAAGAGGATGTCTCCCGCCTCGGCGCGCTCCTGGAGGCCGTCGACGTTGTCGAGCAGCCAGCGGGCCTTGGGGCCGGCGAAGTAGGCGGCCAGCGGGAGTCCGGTCTCGCGGCGGAACCGGTCCTGGCCGACGTTGCGGCCCAGCTCCCGGCACAGGGCGTCGGTGCGGGTGTCCTGCCAGACGATGGCGTTGTGGACGGGCTCACCGGTGTTCTTGTCCCACAGCACGGTGGTCTCGCGCTGGTTGGTGATGCCGATGGCCTTGATGTCGTCGCGGGTGATGCCGGCCTTCTCGACGGCTCCGGCGACGACTTCCTGGACGTTCGTCCAGATCTCGTTGGCGTTGTGCTCGACCCAGCCCGGCTTCGGGAAGATCTGCTCGTGCTCCTTCTGGTCGACGGAGACGATCCGGCCGTCCCGGTCGAAGACGATGCAGCGCGAGGAGGTGGTGCCCTGGTCGATCGCCGCGATGAACGGGCCTGCGGTGTGGGCGTCGGTCACTGTGTGCTCCTGAAAGATCCGTGGTGATGGGGCTTTACGTACGGCGCGTGCGGGAGGTCCGCGGTGCTTCTCAGGCGAATGCGACGTTGTAGATGCCTGCAGCGATGGCGCCGCCGATCAGCGGACCGACCACCGGGATCCAGGCGTAGCTCCAGTCGGAACCGCCCTTGTTGGGCAGGGGCAGCAGGGCGTGGACGATGCGCGGGCCGAGGTCACGGGCCGGGTTGATCGCGTAGCCCGTGGGGCCGCCGAGCGAGAGGCCGATGGACACCACCACGAGCGCGGTGATCAGGCCGCCCATGATGCCGAGACCGTTGCCCGAGTCGTTGAGACCCTGGGTGAGGACCGCGAGGATCAGCACCACGGTGCCGATGATCTCCGTGGCCAGGTTCTGCACCACGTTCCGGATCTCGGGACCGGTGGAGAAGACGCCGAGGACCGGTCCGGCGCCCTTCTCCTGGGCCTCGACCGCCTTGGCCGTGGTGGCCTGGGCGCCGGGTCCGCCGACGATCTCCTTGTCGGTCAGGTGCGCGTGGAACTGGCCGTAGTAGGCCACCCAGACCAGGGCCGCGCCGATCATCGCGCCGAGCAGCTGGCCGGCGAAGTAGGTCGGAACGTTGGTCCAGGAGCCGTCCTTGATCGCCAGGGCGACCGTGACGGCGGGGTTGAGGTGGGCACCGGAGAGAGGTCCGGATATGTAGACGGCCGTCATGACGGCGAAGCCCCACCCGAAGGCGATGGCGAGCCAGCCGGCGTTACGGGCCTTGGAGGCCTTCAGCGTCACGGCGGCGCAGACGCCACCGCCGAGCAGGATGAGTATGGCGGTACCGATGGTCTCGCCGATGAAGATGTCGGAGCTGGACACCCGCGACTCCTTTGTCCTTCGTCCAGGGGTAGCCGAACCCCGGGTCCCTCCGGGGGTCTGGCGCCCTCAGGGGGTGAGAGCGATGAGCTGGCCCTTGGCGTTGTCACACTCTAGCGCGTATTGCCGGTAGGTGTTCGACAATGCCGACCGATGGACGGGAGTCTTGCTTCGGCGTTACGCGTGCGTCAAGAGTTCTGTTATCGAATGCAGGATCGTTATTGATCGCTGCCGGTTATCGCTCTTCATCAGCTGACGTACCTTCTCGTCCGATATGTCCATTTCAGGGTAGGGCGAGAACCGGAACGCCGCCCGGCGTCCCGGTCGTCCCCCCGGGGGCTGTCCTCAGAAGCGGCCCGCGCCCAGGTCCCTGGACACGGCGCGGGCGCAGTCGCGCACCGCGGCGACCAGTTCGGGGCGCAGCTCGCCCTCCCGGCACAGCCGCTCCACGGCACCGGTGATGCCGACCGCGCCCACCGGCATGCGGCGCCGGTCGTGGATGGGTGCGGCGATCGACGCCACCCCCTCCCAGGTCTCCTCCACGTCGGCCGCGTAACCACGCGCGCGCGTGACGTCCAGGAGATGCTCGAAGTCGCCCCCGTCGCACACCGTGCGATCCGTGAAGGCCTTCCGGTCGCTGTCCAGCGCCTCGCTGTGCGCCACCGGGTCGTACGCCGAGATCACCTTGCCGAGCGCCGTGGAGTGCAGCGGCTGCATGGCCCCGATCTCCAGCACCTGCCGGCTGTCGTCGGGCCGGAAGACGTGGTGCACGATCAGCACGCCCTGCTGGTGCAGGACGCCCAGGTGCACGCTCTCCCCGCTGGAGCGGGCCAGGTCGTCCGTCCACACCAGGGCCCGCGCCCGCAGCTCGTGCACGTCCAGATAGGTGGTGCCGAGGCGCAGCAGCTCAGCACCCAGCTGATAGCGCCCGGAGGCGTCGTCCTGCTCCACGAACCCCTCCTGCTGGAGGGTGCGCAGGATGCCGTGGGCGGTGCCCTTGGCGAGACCCAGCGACGAGGCGATGTCCGACAGGCCGAGCCGTCGTTCGCCGCCCGCGAGCAGCCGCAGCATCGCGGCCGCCCGTTCGAGCGACTGGATGTTCCGTGCCATCGCCGTCCTGCCTCCGTCCCCTTCGACTGCCGACGAACGCCGGCCGGCGCGCCATGTGCCGACCCTGTCGTACACCGCAGCACGTCTCATACCGTCGTTCGGCAATGTCGAACACTACCGGTCCATGTCGACCGCCCGCTAATGGTCGGTCGACTCCTGTTACATCACACGCGACCCGAGTGAGGCGCGAGGGCCACCCGAGTCCGCCTCGTGGACGCCGCTGCCCATCCAAGCCGACTCCCGGTTACGCTGGCGCCGTGCGGCATCACCGCCCGTCAGGGCAACCGCATAGCCGACAGCCGTCGCACTCCAGGGAGCCCCTTCATGGCCTCGTCGCCAACGTCCCCCTCCGCCGACAGCCGGACCCGCGTGTCCGCGCTCCGAGAGGCACTCGCCACCCGAGTGGTGGTCGCCGACGGAGCCATGGGCACCATGCTCCAGGCCCAGGAGCCCACCCTCGACGACTTCCAGCAGCTCGAAGGCTGCAACGAGATCCTCAACATCACCCGCCCCGACATCGTCCGCTCCGTCCACGAGGCGTACTACGCCGTGGGTGTCGACTGCGTCGAGACCAACACCTTCGGGGCCAACCACTCCGCGCTCGGCGAGTACGACATCCCCGAACGCGTCCACGAGCTGTCCGAGGCCGGCGCCCGGGTGGCCCGCGAGGTCGCCGACGAGTTCACCGCCGGCGACGGCCGCCCCCGCTGGGTCCTCGGCTCCATGGGCCCCGGCACCAAGCTCCCCACCCTCGGCCACGCCCCCTACACCACCCTGCGCGACGCCTACCAGCGCAACGCCGAGGGCCTCATCGCCGGCGGCGCCGACGCGCTGCTCGTGGAGACCACGCAGGACCTGCTGCAGACCAAGGCCGCCGTCCTCGGCGCACGCCGCGGCCTCGACGCCCTCGGCCTCGACGTGCCGGTCATCGTGTCGGTGACCGTCGAGACCACCGGCACCATGCTGCTCGGCTCCGAGATCGGCGCGGCCCTCACCGCGCTGGAACCCCTCGGCATCGACATGATCGGCCTGAACTGCGCCACCGGCCCGGCCGAGATGAGCGAGCACCTGCGCTACCTCGCCCGCAACGCCCGCATCCCGCTGTCCTGCATGCCCAACGCGGGCCTGCCGGTCCTCGGCAAGGACGGCGCCCACTACCCGCTGACCGCACCCGAGCTGGCCGACGCCCAGGAGACCTTCGTCCGCGAGTACGGCCTCTCGCTCATCGGCGGCTGCTGCGGCACCACCCCCGAGCACCTGCGCCAGGTCGTCGAACGCGTCCGGGACGTCACCCCCACCGAGCGCGACCCGCGCCCCGAAGCCGGCGCGGCCTCCCTCTACCAGTCCGTCCCCTTCCGGCAGGACACCTCCTACCTGGCCATCGGCGAGCGCACCAACGCCAACGGCTCCAAGAAGTTCCGCGAGGCCATGCTCGAGGGCCGCTGGGACGACTGCGTGGAGATGGCGCGGGAGCAGATCCGTGAGGGCGCGCACCTGCTCGACCTCTGCGTCGACTACGTCGGCCGCGACGGCGTCGCCGACATGGAGGAGCTGGCCGGCCGCTTCGCCACCGCCTCCACCCTGCCGATCGTGCTGGACTCCACCGAGGTCGACGTCATCCGGGCGGGCCTGGAGAAGCTCGGCGGCCGCGCGGTGATCAACTCGGTGAACTACGAGGACGGCGACGGTCCGGACTCCCGGTTCGCCAAGGTCACCAGGCTCGCCCAGGAACACGGCGCCGCCCTGATCGCGCTGACCATCGACGAGGAGGGGCAGGCCCGCACCCCCGAGAAGAAGGTCGAGATCGCCGAACGGCTGATCGACGACCTGAGCGGGAACTGGGGCATCCGCGAGGAGGACATCCTCGTCGACACCCTCACCTTCACCATCTGCACCGGCCAGGAGGAGTCCCGCGGGGACGGCGTCGCCACCATCGAGGCGATCCGCGAGCTGAAGCGGCGGCACCCGGACGTACAGACCACCCTGGGCCTGTCCAACATCTCCTTCGGCCTCAACCCGGCCGCCCGCATCCTGCTGAACTCCGTCTTCCTGGACGAGTGCGTCAAGGCGGGCCTGGACTCGGCCATCGTGCACGCCTCCAAGATCCTGCCGATCGCCCGGTTCAGCGAGGAAGAGGTCGGCACGGCCCTGGACCTGATCTACGACCGCCGTGCGGAGGGCTACGACCCGCTGCAGAAGCTGATGGCCCTGTTCGAGGGGGCGACGGCGAAGTCGCTGAAGGCGGGCAAGGCCGAGGAGCTGGCGGCCCTGCCGCTGGACGAGCGGCTGAAGCGGCGGATCATCGACGGCGAGAAGAACGGCCTGGAGGCGGACCTCGACGCCGCCCTGCAGGACCGCCCCGCCCTCGACATCGTCAACGAGACCCTGCTCGACGGCATGAAGGTCGTCGGTGAGCTGTTCGGCTCCGGCCAGATGCAGCTGCCGTTCGTCCTGCAGTCCGCCGAGGTCATGAAGACCGCCGTCGCCCACCTCGAGCCGCACATGGAGAAGTCGGACGCCGAGGGCAAGGGCACGATCGTGCTGGCGACCGTGCGCGGCGACGTGCACGACATCGGCAAGAACCTCGTCGACATCATCCTCTCCAACAACGGCTACAACGTCGTGAACCTCGGCATCAAGCAGCCCGTCTCCGCGATCCTGGAGGCCGCCGAGGAGCACCGGGCCGACGTCATCGGCATGTCCGGACTCCTGGTGAAGTCCACGGTGATCATGAAGGAGAACCTGGAGGAGCTGAACCAGCGCGGCCTCGCCGTCCGCTTCCCGGTCATCCTCGGCGGCGCCGCCCTGACCCGCGCCTACGTCGAACAGGACCTGCACGAGGTCTACGAGGGCGAGGTCCGCTACGCCCGCGACGCCTTCGAGGGACTGCGCCTGATGGACGCCCTCATCGGCGTCAAGCGGGGTGTGCCGGGCGCGAAACTGCCCGAACTCAAGCAGCGCCGGGTCCGGGCGACCGCAGCCGTCGAGGTCGAGGAGCGCCCGCAGGAGGGCCACGTCCGCTCCGACGTCGCCACCGACAACCCCGTCCCCACCCCGCCCTTCCGGGGCACCCGCGTCATCAAGGGCATCCAGCTCAAGGAGTACGCGAGCTGGCTGGACGAGGGCGCCCTGTTCAAGGGCCAGTGGGGACTCAAGCAGGCCCGCACCGGCGAGGGACCGACGTACGAGGAACTGGCCGAGACCGAGGGCCGCCCCCGGCTGCGCGGACTGCTCGACCGGCTCCAGACCGAGAACATGCTCGAAGCGGCCGTCGTCTACGGCTACTTCCCCTGCGTCTCCAAGGACGACGACCTGATCATCCTGGACGACCAGGGCAACGAGCGCACCCGCTTCACCTTCCCGCGCCAGCGCCGCGGCCGCCGCCTGTGCCTGGCCGACTTCTTCCGCCCGGAGGAGTCGGGGGAGCAGGACGTGGTCGGCTTCCAGGTCGTCACCGTCGGCTCGCGCATCGGCGAGGAGACCGCCAAGCTCTTCGAGGCCAACGCCTACCGCGACTACCTCGAACTGCACGGCCTGTCCGTCCAGTTGGCCGAGGCACTCGCCGAGTACTGGCACGCCCGCGTCCGCGCCGAACTCGGCTACGCCGGCGAGGACCCGGCCGACATCGAGGACATGTTCGCCCTCAAGTACCGGGGCGCCCGCTTCTCCCTCGGCTACGGCGCCTGCCCCGACCTGGAGGACCGCGCGAAGATCGCCGACCTGCTCCAGCCCGAGCGGATCGGCGTCCAGCTGTCCGAGGAGTTCCAGCTCCATCCCGAGCAGTCCACGGACGCCATCGTGATCCACCACCCGGAGGCGAAGTACTTCAACGCCCGCTGACCCCCCCCCGAGGCCCCGGAGTCCCCTCCGAGGGCCCTCGGAGGAGGCGCACGGCGCGGCGGCACCCGTGCGCGGCGGCACCCGTGCGCGGCGGCACCCGTGCGCGGCGGCACCCGTGCGCGGCGCGGAAGGCCCCCTGAGCCGCGCCGGAAGGCGTTCGCGACGGGTGTGACCCCGGCCATGAGTGACGAACGAGGCGCTCCGGACGCCGGAGACGTACACTGGTCGGTCCACTGCAGGCCGGTTCCCGCCCGGGAACCGGCCTGATCGCCCCTCAAGGAGGTGCGCCGGATGACCAGCACGGTCCCCGCGCTCGGAACCCGAACGGCCGAAGGCTCCGCCCTGCAGGCGGTGCTCCTCGACATGGACGGCACCCTCGTCGACACCGAGGGCTTCTGGTGGGACGTCGAGGTCGAGGTCTTCGCCGCCCTCGGCCACGCCCTGGACGAGTCCTGGCGGCACGTCGTGGTCGGCGGCCCCATGACCCGCAGCGCCGGCTTCCTCATCGAGGCCACCGGCGCCGACATCACGCTCGCCGAACTCTCCGTGCTGCTCAACGACGGCTTCGAGGACCGCATCGGCCACACCCTGCCCCTGATGCCCGGCGCCGCCCGGCTGCTCGCCGAACTCCACGAGCACGCCATCCCCACCGCCCTGGTCTCCGCCTCCCACCGCCGCATCATCGACCGCGTACTGACCGTGCTGGGCCCGCACCACTTCGACCTGTCCATCGCCGGCGACGAGGTCTCGCGCACCAAGCCCTTCCCGGACCCGTACCTGCTCGCGGCCGCCAAGCTGGGCGCGGATCCGGCCAGATGCGCCGTCGTCGAGGACACCGCGACCGGCGTCGCCGCCGCCGAGGCCGCGGGCTGCCGGGTGGTCGCCATCCCCTCCATCGCCCCGATCACGCCGGCCGAGGGCCGCACCGTCGTCACCTCCCTGGAAGAGGTCGACCTGGCATTTCTCCACCGCTTGATGACGGAAATGCGCTAGCCGTTCACCCAGCGTGCAAATCACATTGTCAGGGTTGGACAAAATTCCGGGAGAGTACACCCCGTGGAATTCCGAACCGGTCGTCCGGTCGAAATTCCGCTGACTCCCCGCACAGTTAGGCGTGTGACGTTCCCCACTCCGGCGGCCCTCGACAACGTTGCCCGGCTGTGCCGACCGACCGTGTCGGGCCTCGATCGCCGGGCCCTTGTGTCCCGATTGATGGGAAGCTGCACTAATCCTGCCGCTGTCGGGTTTTCGGTGCGTCCACACCCGGTTCCACTGCGTGATGGGGGCTCAACTCACGCGGCTGCGAACCCTCCTGCGGACGCGGACTAACCTCGTCGCGAGAACATCGCCGCAACCCCCCGTGAACCGCCGCACCACCCATGCATGCCGGTTACACGGACCCGAACAGCTCTGGAGAAACTCCCGCATGAACCGCAAGACTTTGGTGCTGCCGGCGGTGGCCGGCCTGCTCACCCCGGTTCTCGCCGCGTGCGGCGGATCCGACAGCGGGAGCAAGAGCGGCGACGCCATCGTCGTCGGCACCACGGACCGGTTCACCGCCACCTCGGACGCTCCCGCCCCCCTCGACCCCGCCTACGCCTACGACGTCGGCACCTGGAACATCCTGCGCCAGAGCGTGCAGACCCTGATGGCCCAGCCCAAGGGCGAGGGCGACCCCGTCCCGGACGCCGCCGAGAGCTGCACCTTCACCGACAGCGGCAGCGAGCGCTACGCCTGCAAGCTGCGCGAGGGGCTCCAGTTCGCCAGTGGTGACCCGGTGACCGCCGCGGACGTCAAGTACTCCATCGAGCGTGCGCTGCGCATCAACGCCGACAGCGGTGTCTCCGCCCTGCTGAACACGATCGACACCATCGAGACACAGGGCGACCGCGAGGTGATCTTCCACCTCAAGACGGCCGACGCCACCTTCCCGTACAAGCTGTCCACTCCGGTCGCGGGCATCGTCAACCCGAAGGACTACCAGAAGGACAAGCTGCGCGACGGCTTCGCGCTGGACGGCTCCGGCCCCTACACCTTCAAGGCCGACGTCAAGGACGACGCGATCGTCAGCGCCACCTTCACCAAGAACCCCTCGTACAAGGGCAGCGTGACGGTCAACAACGACGCGGTCGAACTGCGCGCCTTCCAGGACGCGGACGCCATGGGCGCCGCGGTCGACAAGGGCGACATCGACGTCATGACCCGCACCATGTCGCCCGCGCAGATCCAGAAGCTGGACGGCGGCTCCGACAACCAGGTCGACCTGGTCGACATGCCGGGCCTCGAGATCCGCTACCTGGCCTTCAACACCGACGCGCCCTCCGTGAAGAGCAAGGCCGTACGCCAGGCCATGGCCCAGATCGTCAACCGCGGCGAACTGGTCTCCAAGGTCTACGGCACCCAGGCCGAACCGCTCTACTCCCTGGTCCCGGCGACCGTCACGGGCCACTCCAACTCGTTCTTCAACAAGTACGGCAACCCCAGCGTCGCCAAGGCCAAGAGCCTGCTCGACAAGGCCGGCATCACCACCCCGGTCAAGCTGACCCTGCACTACACCACCGACCACTACGGCTCGGCCACCAAGCAGGAGTTCCAGATCCTGCAGAAGCAGCTCAGCGGCAGCGGCCTGTTCGACGTCTCCATCCAGGGCCACCCCTGGGCCACCTTCCGCCCCGCGGAGCAGAAGGGCCAGTACGACGCCTACGGCATGGGCTGGTTCCCCGACTTCCCGGACGCCGACAACTTCCTGGCGCCCTTCCTCGACAAGGACAACTTCCTCGGCTCGCCGTACGACAACAACACCATTCAGCACTCCCTGATCCCGCAGTCCCGCCGCTCGGCCGACCGCCTCGGCGCCGCCAACAGCCTGACGGAGATCCAGGACCTCGTCGCCGACGACGTACCCGTCCTGCCGCTGTGGCAGGGCAAGCAGTACGTCGCCGCACGGGACGACATCACGGGCGTCGCCTACGCCCTCAACTCCTCCTCGACCCTGCAGCTGTGGGAGCTCGGCCGCGGAGTGAGCGGCTGACACCGGCACGGTGACACCGGCACGCCGAAGGGCGCCCCTCCCCATCCGGGAGGGGCGCCCTTCGCCGTCGTACCGGTACCTGCCGCAGGACCCGCCCGCCCGCCCGTTCCGGCACGGCGGCAGGGCCTACTGCGCGCCGGGGCGCACCAGGCCGCTCTCGTACGCGTACACCGCGGCCTGCACACGGTCCCTGAGGCCCAGTTTGGTGAGCACGTGACCCACGTGGGTCTTCACCGTCGTCTCGCTGACGAACAGATCGGCCGCGATCTCCGCGTTGGACAGCCCGCGCGCCACCAGCTTCAGCACCTCCACCTCACGGTCGGTGAGGGTGTGCAGGGTGTCCGGCACCGGCTCCTCGCCCGAGGGAAGATGCGTGGCGTACTTGTCCAGCAGCCGGCGGGTGATGCTCGGCGCGAGCAGGGCCTCGCCGGCCGCCACCACCCGGATCGCCTGCACCAGCTCGTCGGCGGGCGCGTCCTTCAGCAGAAAGCCGCTGGCCCCCGCCCGCAGCGCCTCCACGACGTACTCGTCCAGGTCGAACGTGGTCAGCACGAGCACCTTGGCCGGGCCGTCCCGCCCGGGACCGGTGATCTGCCGGGTCGCCTCGACCCCGTCCATCCGCGGCATCCGGATGTCCATGAGTACGACGTCCGGCTGCAGGGCCCGGACCTGATCCAGGGCCTGCAGACCGTCACCGGCCTCGCCGACGACCGCGATGTCCTGCTCGGCCTCCAGAATCATGCGGAACCCGGTACGCAGCAGCGGCTGGTCGTCGACCAGTAGGACGCGGATGGCCACGTGACACTCCTTCGCTAGTCCGGCCCCATTCTGCACTGCGCACGTTTCCGGGCTCGCCCCCGGGGCGCGGCCGGGACCGGCTCACCCGGTGGCGGAACCGGGCGCCCGGACCGGCAGCGGGTAGGGCGGGGGAGTGCCGCCGAACTCCGGGCAGTGCGCCTGGTGGTCGCACCAGCCGCACAGCTTGGTCGGCCGGGGCCGCCAGACCCCCGTCTCCGTGGCCTGCCGGATGGCCTCCCACAGTGCGTGCAGCTTCCGCTCCACCCGCTCCAGATCGGCGAGGACGGGGTCGTACGTCAGCACGTCCCCGCTGCCGAGGTAGACCAGCTGGAGCCGGCGCGGGATCACCCGCTTCAGCCGCCACACGACCAGGGCGTAGAACTTCATCTGGAACAGGGCACCCTCGGCGTACTCCGGGCGGGGTGCCTTCCCCGTCTTGTAGTCGACGATCCGCACGTCGCCGGTCGGCGCCACGTCGACCCGGTCGATGATGCCGCGCAGCCGCAGCCCCGACTCCAGCTCGGCCTCGACGAACAGCTCCCGCTCGGCCGGCTCCAGGCGCGTGGGGTCCTCCAGGGTGAACCAGCGCTCCACGAGCCGCTCGGCCTCCTCGAGCCAGCGCGCCAGGCGCCCGCCCTCGGGATCACCGGCGAACAACTCGGTCAGCTCCGGCCGGCTCTCGCGCAGCCGGTCCCACTGTCCCGGGACGAGCGCCTTGGCCCGCGGCGCGGTCCGCTCCCCGGCGGGCGCGTCGAAGAGCCGCTCCAGCACGGCGTGCACCAGCGTGCCCCGGGTCGCGGCCTCGCTCGGCTTCTCCGGCAGCCGGTCGATCACCCGGAAGCGGTACAGCAACGGGCACTGCATGAAGTCACTGGCCCGGGAGGGAGACAGCGAGCTGGGCGCGACGGCGACCCGCCCACCGACGACCCCGTCCCGGTCCCCGCCGGCGCCACCCGCCCCAGCGCCGCCCGCGGCCGTGCCGTCCGGTTCCGCGCGCCCTGCGGTGGCGGTGCCGTCCGGTTCCGCGCGCCCTGCGGTGGCGGTGCCGTCCGGATCCGCATGCCCTGCGGTGGCCGTGCCTTCCGCCTCGGCGCCGCCCGCGGTTTCCGGGGCCGCGCCATCCGCGGTGGCCGCGCGGGCCACCGGCTCTGTGGCCGGGGGCGTCGAGGGGCTCGGCGTGCTCGCCGGGGCGGGCCGCTCCGGCCCGGCCGGCGTCGGCTGTGAAGGGATCGCCGGATCCGTCCGCCCGGCCGTGCCCGCGGGCGCGTCCGCGTCGCCCGGCAGGGCGCCCGCCTCCTCGATGCTGCTGTCCATGCCCACAGACCTTACGGCCCACCACCGACAGTGAGCCGGTCGCCGCCCGCATCGGCCGCACGACCGCGGGGCAAACACAAGGGGTGCCGGGGCGAAACGTGCCGCCACGGCCGCATACCATCGACCAGAGACCCTTCCGCCCGGGCAGGCGCGGAAGACGCTTCGAACGAGGGGACACCGTGGACGTGAGCGGCGGGAGCGGGCAGCCGCGGTCCGGCAACGACGAGCCGGCCGAGCACCCCGCAGGTCCTACGGCCCCGGCGACCGGCCCCACCGACCACACCGGGCCGGAGCCCGCACGCCGCGAGGAACCGGCCCCTCCCCAGCAGCCGCCCCCCGGGGACCGGTCCCCGGACGGCGACGACGACACCCCGGCGGCCACCCACCGGCCGCCCGGCCGCCCCGGTCCCGCCGGCCCCGGCGACATTCCCACCGGCCCCGGCGAGCCTCCCACCGGCACCACCACCCACTCCGGTCACCCGGAACCTTCCGATCACCCCGATCACCCCGATCACCGGTCCCTCGCCCACTCCGGCATCGCCAAGGGCCCGCCGCCCCGGCCGCGGCCCAAAGAGCCCGGCGGCGGCATCCTCATGGGCCGTCCCTTCGGCGTCCCCGTCTACGTGGCCCCCAGCTGGTTCCTCGTCGCCGCCCTGATCACCTGGGTCTTCGGCGGCCAGCTCGACCGCGTGCTGCCCGAACTGGGCGCCGCCCGCTACCTGGTCTCCCTCTTCTTCGCGGTCGCCTTCTACGCATCCGTCCTGGTCCACGAACTGGCCCACACGGTTGCCGCGATCCGCTTCAAACTCCCGGTCCGCCGCATCCAGCTGCAGTTCTTCGGCGGCGTCTCCGAGATCGAGAAAGAGGCCGAGACCCCGGGCCGCGAGTTCGTCCTGGCCTTCGTCGGACCCCTGCTCTCCCTCGTCCTGGCCGGCCTGTTCTACCTCGCCATGAAGCCCGTCGAGGCCGGCACCGTCCCCGGCGTGCTGCTGGCCGGACTGATGGTCTCCAACCTCATCGTCGCGATCTTCAACCTCCTGCCCGGCCTGCCCCTCGACGGCGGCCGCATGCTCCGCGCCGTCGTCTGGAAGATCACCGGCAGGCCCATGAGCGGCACCGTCGCCGCCGCCTGGGTCGGCCGCGCCCTCGCCGTCAGCGTCCTGATCGGCCTGCCGCTGCTCAACCAGTCCGGTGCCCTCGGCGGCGGCGGCGAGGACACGGGCGGCATGGACACCGTCACCGACGCCCTGCTCGCCGCCATCCTGGCCGCGATCATCTGGACCGGCGCCGGCAACAGCCTGCGCATGGCCCGGCTGCGCGAACACCTCCCCGAACTGCGTGCCCGCAACCTGACCCGACGCGCCGTACCGGTCGAGACCGACACCCCGCTCTCCGAAGCCCTGCGCCGCGCCAACGCCGCCGGCGCCCGCGCCCTGGTCGTCGTCGACGCCGACGGCCACCCCCTCTCCCTCGTCCGCGAGGCCGCCATCGTCGGCGTACCCGAACACCGCCGGCCCTGGGTCGTCGTCAGCGGCCTGGCCCAGGACCTGACCGACGGCATGCGCGTCTCCGCCGAGCTCGCCGGGGAGGAACTGCTGGACACCCTGCGCGCCACCCCCGCCACCGAGTACCTGGTCGTCGAGCAGACCGGCGAGATCTACGGCGTCCTGTCCGCCGCGGACGTCGAGCGCGCCTTCGTGAAGGCCATGGCCAGGCCCACCCCGTAGTGGTCGGCGGCCCCGGCAAAGGCCGGTAGTCTGTTCACATGTCCGAACCGACCGGTGCCGCCCGCAGGCGCGGGCCCTTCAAGGTCGGGGACCAGGTACAGCTGACCGACCCCAAGGGCCGCCACTACACGTTCACGCTCGAAGCCGGGAAGAACTTCCACACCCACAAGGGCTCCTTCCCGCACGACGAACTGATCGGCGCTCCCGAGGGCAGCGTTGTCCGCACCACCGGCAACGTCGCCTACCTCGCGCTGCGCCCCCTGCTCCCCGACTACGTCCTGTCCATGCCCCGCGGGGCGGCCGTCGTCTACCCCAAGGACGCGGGGCAGATCCTGGCCTTCGCCGACATCTTCCCCGGCGCACGCGTCGTGGAGGCGGGCGTCGGCTCCGGCTCGCTCAGCAGCTTCCTGCTGCGGGCCATCGGCGACCAGGGCATGCTGCACTCCTACGAGCGGCGCGAGGACTTCGCGGAGATCGCGCAGCAGAACGTGGAGCGCTACTTCGGCGGCCCGCACCCCGCCTGGCAGCTCACCGTCGGCGACCTCCAGGACAACCTGTCCGACACCGACGTCGACCGCGTCATCCTCGACATGCTCGCCCCCTGGGAATGCCTGGAGGCCGTCTCCAAGGCGCTCGTCCCGGGCGGCATCGTCTGCTGCTACGTGGCCACCACCACCCAGCTCGCCCGGACCGTGGAGTCCATCCGTGAGATCGGCTGCTTCAACGAGCCGACCGCCTGGGAGACCATGATCCGCAACTGGCACATCGAGGGTCTGGCCGTCCGCCCCGACCACCGGATGATCGGCCACACCGGCTTCCTGCTCACCGCCCGCCGCCTCGCGGACGGCGTCGAGCCGCCCATGCGCCGCCGCCGCCCCGCCAAGGGCGCCTACGGCGAGGACTACGCCGGACCCAACGCCGACGGCGGCACCGGCCGCTGACCGGCCACACACGCCACAACGTGACAGCGCCGTGGGGGGGGGGGGGGGGGGGGGGGGGGGGGGGGTGTGACCGGGGGGGGGGGGGGGGGGGGGGGCCCCCGGGGGGGCGC
>NZ_JBICWT010000007.1:168282-475282 GCF_043199955.1 Streptomyces sp. NPDC048514
CGTGGCCGAGTTCCCACCGAAGAGTGGGAACTCGGCCACGGCGCTTCCTTCTTGACACGGCACCAGCCCCACACAACCGCCCCCGCCCCACACCCGGTGACGGCCCGCCGCGCGGCCGCCCAGCCCACACCCCTCGGGCGCCTCGCCTCCCGCCACGCGACCCGCGCTGCCGTGCCGCCCGGGAGAACCCCGGACCCGCTACGCGCGCGTGCCGCCTGCGCGGACCCCGGCCCGTCGTACGCGCGCGCCGCCTGCGCGGACCCCGGCCCGTGGTACGGGCGTGCCGCCTGCGAAATCCCGGACCCCGCCGTTCCCCCGCACTGTGAGGTGTGGCACCATGCTGGCCATTCCCACCGGCACAGCCCTCACAGGAGACACTCCTAGTGCAGCACCCCGCCGTTCCGGAGCTGGCCCACACCCAGACCCGGCCCATCCACTGGGTCGCCACGGCCACCGCCGTCGCCGGCGTCGTGGCCCTCTCCTCCGTCGCGCAGCCCGGATCGGCCACGGCCGCCCAGTCCGCAACCGGAACCCGGACCGAGTCCGCCCCCGCCGCCGTCGCGCCGCCCGGCACGACGGGCGTCGACTTCCCACTGGACTGCGGACCCGTCAAAGCGGTCGTCGTGAAGAAGGCCACCGGTGACCTCGACGGCGACGGCAGGCCGGAAACCGTCGCCGTGGTGCACTGCGACGCCCCCATGGGCACCCCACCGGACGGCGTCTACGTCCTCACCCGCTCCGCCGCCGGCGGCAGCCCGCGACTGGTCGCCACCCTCGTGGACCCCAAGGACCGGCTCACCGTCACCGACTTCGCGATACACGCGCGCGCCGTCGACGCGACCCTGCTCGGCTACTCCACGCCCGACGTGCCCAGTTGCTGCCCCGACCTGAAGACCCCGGCCACCTGGCAGTGGAAGGACGGCGCGTTCGTCCGCTCCGGCCAGGCCGGGGCGCACGGCGTCTGACCGGGACTACTCGGCCCCGGGCCCGTACACCTCGGACCCGTCCGAAACCCGGCGCACATGGATGCACTCGCCGGGACACTCCTTCGCCGAGTCCACCACGTCCGTGAGCAGCGGCAGCGGCACCGGCGCAGTCGCCCCCGGATCCTGCAGCAGCACGTCGTCCGCGCCCTTCACATACGCCAGCCCGTCGATGTCCAGCTCGAACACCTCCGGGGCGTACTGGGCGCAGATCCCGTCGCCGGTACACAGGTCCTGGTCGATCCAGACCTCCAGTGCCTCGCCGCCCGGGGCCTCCTGCTGCACGGTCATCTCTCCTGCCGTCGGTTCGCCGTGCGGTCCCGGCGCCGCGAGGGCCAGCCAGGTCCGCGTCGGCGGCTGTTGAACACACCCGACCCTACCCCCGCGCCCCGCACCGGTTCCGGCCGCCTTCGCCCGGCCCCCGGTTTCGCCCGGACCGCCCCGGGTACGAGGGGGCGACCAGGAGAGGGGGCACCCCGGCCCCGGAGGCGACCACTTCGGGCCGGAACCCGCAATGACACCGCGCACCCGTGACATCGCTCTGCGTGATGATCGCACGAGCGCGGTTCGGGCTGCCCGCATACCGGCCCACCGGCTCGGAACGGACAACTCCGGCCAGGACTGGAGGGTTTTGGCCGCACCGCGCACGGAACAAGCTGCTTCCACATCACGTTGAGTGGGTATTCCCTGGGTGCGAGGAAGAGCGCACCGGGTGACCGACGACACACCTTGACAGTCTTTGTGATCTAGGGGTTTCAATCGACACCCACCCAGGTAGGGTCTGGAAGCGTCCAGCTCCCCTTGGAGGAGGTGAGGACCGTGGCAGCCCACGACGACGACATGAACCGCGGCATCCGCCCGGGACGAGGGTCCGACGACCCGGCCGGGCAGATCGCCTACCTTGAGCAGGAGATCGCCGTCCTGCGACGTAAGCTCGCCGACTCTCCGCGACACACGAGGATTCTCGAAGAGCGGATCGTCGAGCTGCAGACGAACCTGGCCGGCGTGTCCGCCCAGAACGAAAGACTGGCCAACACCCTCCGCGAGGCCCGCGACCAGATCGTGGCCCTCAAGGAAGAAGTCGACCGGCTCGCCCAGCCGCCGGCCGGCTTCGGAGTCTTCCTGCAGGCGATCGAGGACGGCACCGCCGACATCTTCACCGGCGGCCGCAAACTCCGGGTGAACGTGAGCCCCAGCGTCGAGCTCGACGAGCTGCGGCGTGGCCAGGAAGTCATGCTCAACGAAGCGCTCAACGTGGTCGAGGCCATGGAGTACGAGCGCGTCGGCGACATCGTCACCCTCAAGGAGATCCTCGAGGACGGCGAGCGCGCCCTCGTACTGGGGCACACCGACGAGGAACGAGTGGTCCGGCTCGCCGAACCGCTCCTGGACGTCACCATCCGCCCCGGCGACGCCCTCCTCCTCGAACCCCGCTCCGGGTACGTCTACGAGGTCGTCCCCAAGAGCGAGGTCGAAGAACTCGTCCTCGAAGAAGTCCCCGACATCGGCTACGAGCAGATCGGCGGCCTCGGCAACCAGATCGAAGCCATCCGCGACGCGGTCGAGCTGCCCTACCTCTACCCGGACCTGTTCCGGGAGCACGAGCTGCGCCCGCCCAAGGGCGTCCTGCTCTACGGCCCCCCCGGCTGCGGCAAGACACTCATCGCCAAGGCCGTCGCGAACTCGCTGGCCAAGAAGGTCGCCGAGGTCACCGGCCAGGCCGCCGGCAAGAGCTTCTTCCTCAACATCAAGGGCCCCGAGCTGCTCAACAAGTACGTCGGCGAGACCGAGCGGCAGATCCGCCTCGTCTTCCAGCGTGCCCGCGAGAAGGCCAGCGAGGGCACCCCGGTCATCGTCTTCTTCGACGAGATGGAGTCCCTCTTCCGCACCCGCGGCTCCGGCGTCAGCTCGGACGTGGAGAACACCATCGTCCCGCAGCTGCTCGCCGAGATCGACGGCGTGGAAGGCCTGCAGAACGTGGTCGTCATCGGCGCCTCGAACCGCGAGGACATGATCGACCCCGCCATCCTGCGCCCCGGCCGACTCGACGTGAAGATCAAGATCGAGCGTCCCGACGCCGAGGCCGCCAAGGACATCTTCGGCAAGTACCTCACCGAACGCCTCCCGCTGCACACCGACGACCTCGGCGAGCACGGCGGCGACAGGACCACCACCGTCCAGAGCATGATCCAGACGGCGGTCGAGCAGATGTACGCCGAGTCCGAGGAGAACCGCTTCCTGGAGGTCACCTACGCCAACGGCGACAAGGAAGTCCTCTACTTCAAGGACTTCAATTCCGGCGCCATGATCGAGAACATCGTCGGACGCGCCAAAAAGATGGCGATCAAGGACTTCCTGGAAAAGACCCAGAAGGGCCTCCGCGTCTCCCACCTCCTCCAGGCCTGCGTGGACGAGTTCAAGGAGAACGAAGACCTGCCCAACACCACCAACCCCGACGACTGGGCCCGCATCTCCGGAAAGAAGGGCGAACGGATCGTGTACATCCGCACCCTCATCACCGGAAAGCAGGGCGCGGACACCGGACGCTCCATCGACACGGTGGCGAACACCGGTCAGTACCTGTAAAAGCAGGGCGGCTGCGGGTGCCCTCACCGGGTACCCGCAGCCCTTGCGTTTTTCAGGCCACGACCGGAGCAGCCAATGACGCAAATGATCTCCCCACCAGCGCAAAGGCGTTCTAGGCTCGTTCCTACCGCCGAGTCGCGCAGTGCGGGGACGGGCACCGCACACGCACCGGAGCGCCAGCGGTACTTGAGCGGCGCCCACGACCGAGGGTGCCGCCGGGCAAGGAGGGCCGCATGACCGTACGGCGAGTAATGGGCATCGAGACGGAGTACGGGATCTCCGTCCCCGGTCACCCCAACGCCAATGCCATGCTCACCTCGTCCCAGATCGTCAACGCCTACGCGGCGGCGATGCACCGGGCCCGCCGGGCCCGCTGGGACTTCGAGGAGGAGAACCCGCTGCGGGACGCGCGAGGCTTCGACCTCGCCCGGGAGGCCGCCGACTCCAGCCAGCTCACCGACGAGGACATCGGCCTCGCCAACGTCATCCTCACCAACGGTGCACGGCTCTACGTCGACCACGCCCACCCCGAATACAGCGCGCCCGAGGTCACCAACCCGCGTGACGCCGTCCTCTGGGACAAGGCCGGCGAACGGATCATGGCCGAGGCCGCCGAACGGGCCGCCCAGCTGCCCGGCGCCCAGCCCATCCACCTCTACAAGAACAACACCGACAACAAGGGCGCCTCCTACGGCACGCACGAGAACTACCTGATGAAGCGGGAGACCCCCTTCTCGGACATCGTGCGCCACCTGACACCCTTCTTCGTCTCCCGCCAGGTCTTCGCCGGCGCCGGCCGCGTCGGCATCGGCCAGGACGGCCACGAACACGGCTTCCAGCTCAGCCAGCGCGCGGACTACTTCGAGGTCGAGGTCGGCCTGGAGACCACCCTCAAGCGGCCCATCATCAACACCCGCGACGAGCCGCACGCCGACGCCGAGAAGTACCGCCGCCTCCACGTGATCATCGGCGACGCGAACCTCTCCGAGATCTCCACCTACCTCAAGCTGGGCACGACCGCCCTGGTCCTTTCCATGATCGAGGACGGCTTCATCGCGGTCGACCTGGCCGTCGACCAGCCCGTGCGCACGCTCCACCAGGTCTCCCACGACCCCGGACTCAAGCGCCTGGTCACCCTGCGCAGCGGCCGCACACTCACCGCGGTCCAGCTGCAGATGGAGTACTACGAACTGGCCCGCAAATACGTCGAGGAGCGGTACGGCGCCGACGCCGACGACCAGACCAAGGACGTCCTCGGCCGGTGGGAGGACACCCTCACCCGGCTGGAGAACGACCCCATGAGCCTCGCCGGCGAACTGGACTGGGTCGCCAAGCGGGAGCTGATGGAGGGCTACCGCCGCCGGGACGACCTCGACTGGGACGCCGCCCGGCTGCACCTCGTAGACCTCCAGTACGCCGACGTACGGGCCGAGAAGGGCCTCTACAACCGCCTGGCGGCCCGCGGACGCATCAAGCGCCTGCTGGACGAGCAGGAGGTCGAGCGGGCCCGCACGAAGCCCCCGGAGGACACCCGGGCATACTTCCGCGGCCGCTGCCTGGAGCAGTACGCGGACGACGTCGCCGCGGCCAGCTGGGACTCGGTCATCTTCGACCTCCCCGGCCGGGATTCGCTGCAGCGCGTTCCAACCCTGGAACCGCTACGCGGAACGCGAAATCACGTCAAGGAACTGCTGGACCGCTGCCGCACCGCGGAAGACCTGGTCAGGGTCCTGTCCGGCAACTGAACGCGATCGGCGGGCGTACCAGCGGGTACTCGAACCGCCCCGGGCGGACAGGGTGGAAATCCCGCCGCCCGGGAATCATCGAGTTGGTCCCCGCAGGTTCTCCGAAACTGCGGGGCCGATGTCGGACCCGGCTTGTAGGGTCTGATCATCACCGATCGGCAGGCGAACTGAGCGGGGTGAGGGTTATGGCGACCAAGGACACCGGCGGCGGCCAGCAGAAGGCGACGCACTCGACCGAACAGGCCGAGGAGCAGACCCAGGACGCACAGGCCTCGGAGGACCTCAAGGAACGGCACGAGAAGCTGTCGGACGACGTGGATTCCGTCCTGGACGAAATCGATGACGTACTCGAGGAGAACGCCGAGGATTTCGTGAGGTCCTTCGTTCAAAAGGGTGGCGAGTAAAGGCGCAGCGGCGCTTTCTCCTTCACATTGAAGGAGTCGGGGGGCAGGAGTGGCCGGCGAGCCGAACGCGAAGCGCTGCGGGAGGTGCGGACGGGACGTGTCCCTCGCGGCATTCGCGCGGGACAGGAACCGGCGTGACGGCCTCCGGGCGCACCGCCGGGAGTGCGTGGCGGACAACAGCGCCGCGCACCACCGGCGGCGCCGGGAGGCCATGGGCAAGCCGGTTCGGGAGAAACCGGAGGTTCCCCCGGCCACAAGCTCTGTCGCACGTGTGGCCAGGTCGAACCGCACATCGAACGGCATCGCGACGCGACCGCTTCCGACGGCCTCTCCACCCGCTGCAAGGCCTTGCCGCGCCACGTGTGCGCGGCAGGACCGTCCGAAGCGTCGGTACGGCATCACCGAGGCCGAGCGTGAGGGGTCGGTGGCCTCTCAAGGTGGCGTCTGCTGCATGGGTCTTGCGGTCCCGGCCACACATGTGGATCACTGCCATGAGACGGGTAGGGTCCGTGGCGTACTGTGCTTCAGCTGCAACGCTGCACTGGGGCAGTTCAAGGATCAGCCCGAGGCCATAAGGCGGGCTGCTGCATACGTGGAAGGAAACGCGTGGAAGCCAACACTCGTAGCACCGGGCGTCTACCAGCTGCCTTCCTGACGCCAGGATCCTCCTCCTTCATGGACTTCCTCTCCGAGCACCAGCCGGAGATGCTGCCCGGGAACCGGCAGCTGCCGCGCACCCAGGGCGTCATCGAGGCGCCGCACGGGACGACGATCGTCGCCGTCACCTTCCCCGGGGGCGTGGTGCTCGCGGGTGACCGCCGGGCGACCATGGGCAACGTCATCGCCCAGCGGGACATCGAGAAGGTGTTCCCGGCGGACGAGTACTCGGCCGTGGGCATCGCCGGCACGGCCGGTCTCGCGGTGGAGATGGTCAAGCTCTTCCAGCTGGAGCTGGAGCACTTCGAGAAGGTCGAGGGTGCCCAGCTGTCGCTGGAGGGCAAGGCGAACCGGCTGTCGACGATGATCCGGTCCAACCTCGGCATGGCGATGCAGGGTCTGGCCGTCGTCCCGCTCTTCGCGGGGTACGACGTCGACCGGGAGAGGGGGCGCATCTTCTCCTACGACGTCACGGGCGGCCGCTCCGAGGAGCACAACTTCGCGTCCACGGGGTCGGGCTCGGTCTTCGCGCGTGGCGCCATGAAGAAGCTGTTCCGTGACGACCTGTCCGAGGAGCAGGCGGCCACACTGGTGGTGCAGGCCCTCTATGACGCGGCCGACGACGACTCGGCGACCGGTGGTCCCGATGTCGCCCGCCGGATCTACCCGATCATCACCGTGATCACCGAGGACGGTTTCCGCCGGCTCACCGAGGAGGAGACGTCCGAGCTGTCCCGTTCGGTGCTCCAGCGGCGCCTCGAGGAGCCCGACGGTCCGAAGGCCGCTCTGCTCTGAGCGTGCGGTTTCTCGTGCAAGGTGATCCAGTGACCATGACAGAAAGGGACGGATAACCGGTGTCGACGCCGTTCTATGTCTCACCTCAGCAGGCCATGGCCGACCGGGCGGAGTACGCCCGCAAGGGCATCGCCCGGGGCCGCAGCCTGGTCGTGCTGCAGTACGCCGACGGCATCGTGTTCGTCGGTGAGAACCCGTCCCGCGCGCTGCACAAGTTCAGCGAGATCTACGACCGGATCGGCTTCGCGGCCGCCGGTAAGTACAACGAGTACGAGAATCTGCGCATCGGCGGTGTGCGCTACGCCGACCTGCGTGGTTACACCTACGACCGGGATGACGTCACCGCGCGCGGTCTGGCGAACGTCTACGCCCAGACCCTCGGCACGATCTTCTCCTCCGCGGCCGAGAAGCCGTACGAGGTGGAGCTGGTGGTGGCCGAGGTGGGGGAGACCCCGGAGGGCGACCAGATCTACCGGCTGCCGCACGACGGGTCGATCGTGGACGAGCACGGTTCGGTCGCGGTGGGTGGCAACGCCGAGCAGATCAGCAGCTTCCTGGACCAGCAGCACCGGGACGGCATGAGTCTGGCGGAGGCGCTGAAGCTGGCCGTGCAGGCGCTGTCCCGGGACACCAACGGCAGTGAGCGGGAGATCCCCGCCGAGCGGCTGGAGGTGGCGGTGCTGGACCGTACGCGTCCGCAGAAGCGCAAGTTCAAGCGCATCGTCGGCCGTCAGTTGTCCCGTCTGCTGGCGGCGGAGGGTGCGGCGACCGAGGCGGAGAGCTCCGAGGAGGAGGGCTCCGAGGAGGAGTAGTCCGCCCGCTCGTTCCCGTGTGCGTGTGCCCCGGCCGGTGCTTCCGGCCGGGGCACACGCACGTTCGGGTGGGCTGGGGAGGGCGTCATGCGGTCCGTGGTGGCGCCGTGGAGCCTCGGACGACGAGGTGGACGGGGATGTCCGCGCGTTCGGGCCGGCGGTGCTCCAGGACGGCGAGGAGGGCTTGCATGCCGCGTTCGCCGAAGAGTTCGGCGTCGAGTCGCACGGTGGTGAGTTCGGGGTCGAGGGCGGTGGCGAGGGCGAGGTCGTCCAGGCCGGTGACGGAGACGTCGTCGGGGATGCGCAGGCCGAGGCGGCGCAGGGCCTTGTAGGCGCCGGCGGCGAGTTTGTCGTCGTCGCAGATCACGGCGGTCGGGCGGGGGCCGGGGGTGGTGAAGGCGGCTTCGGTGGCGGCGAGGGAGCCGTCGATCGAGATCGGGGCGGGGGCGGTGGTGATCCGGGTGCCCGGTACGGCGGCCATGCGGGCCGCGAGTTCGCGTGCGCGGACTTCGAAGGTCCAGGAGGGTACGTCCGCGGCGAGGTGGAGGACGTGGCGGTGGCCGAGGCCGAGGAGGTGGTCGGCGACCTGGCGGACGCCGTCGGCGATGTCCAGGTTGACGGTGGCGGCGCCGAGGCTGCCGTCGGGGTCGCTGTCGAGCATGACGAGGGGCAGCTGGTCTCCGCGGATGGCGGTGAGGGCGTCGGCGGCCATGGAGGAGGCGATGACGCCGTCCAGGGCGGCTTGTGCGGAGGCGAAGGGGTCGCGGGCGGGGCCGACGCCTTCGGGGGAGGGGTAGAGGACGACGCCGAAGCCGTGTTCGGCGGCCACGCGGGCGGCGCCGGTGTAGACGCCGGCGAAGAACTCCGTGGTCAGGGCGGGGACGACGAGGAGGACGGTGCGGGTGTGGCCGAGGCGGAGGTTGCGGGCGGCGAGGTTGGGGCGGTAGCCGAGGTCGCGGGCGGCTTCGCGGACGCGTTCGGCGGTGGCCGCGGAGACGCGGCCGCGCCATTTGTCGCCCAGGACGAGGGAGACGGCGGCCTGGGAGACTCCGGCCGCCTGGGCGACGTCACGGCTGGTCGGGCGCGTGTTGCTGGGTGCCACCGTGGGCGTGCTCCTCTTCGGTGGTCGTTCGCCTGCGGGGGTGCGGGCCGGTGCCGGGGCCGCGGTCGTGCTCAAGCCGGTGGGGCCTCGGCGCGCTCGCGTCCCGGTGCCGGTTCCGGCGAGCCCTCGGCTCACTCCCGGTCGTCTGGACGTGTGAACAGCGCACATGGTACGTATGGGAGAAGACGTTATACGTAAAACTCCGGGCCGTCGAGACGCCCGGGGCGGGTCGCGGGAGGGCGGCAGATGGCCACGGGATATCTGGAGATCCTGCGGGCGCGGCACGCGACGCGGCTGCTCACCGGCACGCTGGTGGGCCGGCTGCCCAACGCGACCGCGGCGATCGCGCTGGTGCTGTTCGTGCGCGCCGAGGGCGGTACCTACAGCCTGGCGGGCGCGCTGGCGGCCGTCTACGGCGTCGCCAACGCCGTCGGCCAGCCGGTGCTGGGCCGGCTGGTGGACCTGCACGGGCAGCCGCGGGTGCAGCTGCCGGCGGCGGTCCTCGCGGCGCTGGCCATGTCCGTCTTCGCGGTGTCCGGCACCGATCCGCTGCCGCTCGCCTATGCGGCCGTGGCGGCGGCCGGCCTGTTCGCCCCGCCGCTGGAGGGCGGTCTGCGGGCGTTGTGGCCGTCGGTGCTGCGCCGCGAGGAGCAGGTGCACACGGCGTACGCCATGGACGCGGTCGCGCAGGAGATCATGTTCACGGTCGGGCCGCTGCTGGTGACGCTGTGCGCGTCCCTGTGGGACGAGCGTGCCGCCCTGCTGGTGCTGAACCTGCTGGGGGTGCTGGGCGCGCTGTCGGTGGTCCTCTCGCCGCCCTCGCGTGCGTGGCGCTCGGCCCCGCGCGAGGCACACTGGCTGGGTGCCCTGCGTTCGCCGGGCCTGGTGGCGCTGCTCGCGGCCTTCCTGTTCGTCGGGATCGCGCTGGGTTCCATCACGGTCGCCTCGGTGTCGTACGCCGACGGGCACGGCGGTGACGCGGTCTACGGCTGGCTGATGGCCGGGCTGGGGCTGGGTGCGCTGGCCGGTGGCACCGTGTACGGGGCGCGGCGGTGGGCCGGTGTGCCCGAGCGGCGACTGCGTGTGCTGGTGGCACTCCTGGCGGTGTGTTACCTGCCGCTGATGCTGATGCCGGGCGCGGTCACCATGGTGTTGCTGAGTGTGGTCTCCGGGGTGTTCCTGGCGCCGTGCATCGCCTGTGCGTTCATCATCGTGGACCGGCACGCGCCGGTGGGGACGGTCACCGAGGCGTTCTCGTGGCTCGTGACGACGTTCACCGTGGGTGCCTCGGTGGGAACGGGCCTGGCGGGGCCGGTGGTCCAGGCCGGTGGCGCACTGTGGGGTTTCGCGCTGCCGGGTGCGGCGGGGGCCGTGTCCCTGCTGGTCCTGCTGGGTACCGGAAGGGTCCTCGCAGCTCCCGCGCGGGGCGCGGTCGTTGCGGCTTCATCGGAAACTGATCCAAATCGAGCTGCCGAACCCCGTTTCAGCTCAGGGGATCGGGCGTAATGTTCAGTCATGGACCGCCGCATTTTCGGGCTGGAGAACGAGTACGGCGTCACGTGCACGTTCAGGGGACAGCGCCGCCTGTCTCCTGACGAGGTGGCGCGGTACCTCTTCCGCCGTGTCGTGTCATGGGGCCGCAGCAGCAATGTCTTTCTGCGAAACGGCGCCCGGCTCTATCTCGACGTGGGCTCACATCCGGAATACGCGACACCCGAATGTGACAACGTGACCGAGTTGGTCACCCACGACAAGGCCGGCGAGCGCATTCTCGAAGGACTCCTGGTGGACGCGGAACGACGCCTGCACGAGGAGGGAATCGCGGGCGACGTCTACCTCTTCAAGAACAACACCGATTCGGCGGGCAACTCCTACGGCTGCCACGAGAACTATCTGGTGGCGCGGCACGGGGAGTTCTCCCGGCTCGCGGACATCCTCATTCCCTTCCTGGTGACCAGGCAGCTGCTGTGCGGCGCGGGCAAAGTGCTGCAGACGCCGCGCGGGGCGGTGTACTGCGTCAGCCAGCGTGCGGAGCACATCTGGGAGGGCGTCTCCTCGGCGACGACGCGTTCGAGGCCCATCATCAACACCCGGGACGAGCCGCACGCGGACGCCGAGCGCTACCGCCGGCTGCACGTCATCGTCGGCGACTCGAACATGTCGGAGACGACGATGCTGCTGAAGGTCGGTGCCACCGACCTGGTGCTGCGCATGATCGAGGCGGGCACGGTGATGCGTGACCTGACGCTGGAGAACCCGATCCGGGCGATCCGCGAGGTCAGCCACGACATCACGGGCCGGCGCAAGGTGCGTCTGGCCAGTGGCCGGGAGGCGTCGGCGCTGGAGGTGCAGCGCGAGTACTTCGACAAGGCCGTGGACTTCTGCGACCGCCGGGGGATCCGTACGGGGACGGTCGCGCAGGTCCTGGAGCTGTGGGGCCGCACGCTCGAGGCGATCGAGAACGAGGAGCTGGACCGGATCGCCACCGAGATCGACTGGGTCATGAAGTACAAGCTCATCGAGCGGTACCGGGCCAAGCACAACATGACGATGTCGCATCCGCGGGTCGCGCAGATAGACCTCGCCTACCACGACATCCACCGTCGTCGTGGCCTGTACTACCTGCTGGAGAAGAAGGGGCAAGCCGCCCGGATCTGCAACGACTTGAAGATCTTCGAGGGCAAGTCGGTTCCCCCGCAGACCACTCGCGCCCGGCTGCGCGGCGACTTCATCCGGCGGGCCCAGGAGCAGCGCCGGGACTTCACGGTCGACTGGGTGCATCTGAAGCTCAACGACCAGGCGCAGCGCACCGTGTTGTGCAAGGACCCGTTCCGTTCGGTGGACGACCGGGTGGAGAAGCTGATCGCCGGAATGTAGCGACATGTGCCGAGTCAAGCGTTCGGGCACCGAAACGCCGGAACGCCACACGGGCGCCGTACGTTTCCCGTACGGCGCCCGACTCACGCCGTAGAGTTGCGCGCACGCCATCCACAAGATCGACCGATTACGAGGCTCTTCCGTGCGCCGACGCTCACTTCTCCTCGCCGCTCTTCCCGCAGGTCTGGTCACCGTCGCCGGATGCGGCGACGACAAGTCCGCTTCCAGCAAGGCCAGCGCATCGTCGTCGCCGTCGAGTGCGCCGCCGCCGAAGATCGTGGACGGGCCGCTGCCGGCGGTCACGGCGGGTGTGAAGTTCGGTGAGAAGCCGACCATCGCCAAGGGGCCGGGGGAGCCGTCGAAGAACCTCGCGGTGAAGACGCTGATCGCGGGCAGTGGCCGGCCGGTCGCGGAGAACGAGTTCGTCGAGGCGAACTACCTGGGCCAGATCTGGAGCACGGGCAAGGTCTTCGACAACTCCTACGACCGTGGGCGGCCGCTGCTCATGCAGCTCGCGCAGGGCACCATCATCGACGGCTGGCGGTACGCGCTGGCGGGCAAGAAGATCGGCAGCCGGATCGAGATCGCCGTGCCGCCCGCCTACGGCTACGGCAAGTCGGGTCAGCCGCAGGCGGGTATCAAGGGCACCGACACGCTGGTGTTCGTGATCGACCTGGTCGAGTCCTTCAACTCCAAGAGTTCCGCCCAGGGCAAGCCGGTCGCGCAGAACGACGCCGCCCTGCCGAAGGTGGGCACGAACACCGACGGCAAGGTGCCGAAGGTCACCGTGCCGAAGACCTCCCCGCCGTCGAAGCTCGTGTCGGCCTATGTCCTGGAGGGTGACGGCGCGCCGGTGAAGGCCGACCAGACGGTGCTGTGCCAGTTCCAGGGCCTGGTCTGGGACGGCGGCAAGACGTTCCAGCAGACCTATGACTCGGGTCGGCTCAGCCAGTTCTCGGTCGAGCAGATGGAGCAGACGGTCAAGGGTCTGGCGCAGGGCCTGACCGGCAAGAAGGTCGGCAGCCGCGTCCTGATCGTGGTGCCGCCCGAGCTGGGCTACGGCGACAACCCGCCGAGCGGCGGGGTCATCAAGAAGGGCGCGACCCTGGTGTTCACGGTGGACATCCTGGCGGCGATGTAGGGCGCTGGCGCGCCCGTGGCGGGCGGGAGAGCCGCCGGGATGAAAGACTGTGCGCGTTTCGTGTCGTACACAAGCAGGAGCTTTTGACGTGAGCATCGAGAAGCCCGAGATCGACTTCCCGGGCGGCGAGCCCCCGGCTGACCTCGAGATCAAGGACATCTGGGAGGGCGACGGCGAGGAGGCCAAGGCCGGCGACTTCGTCAAGGTCCACTACGTGGGCGTCGCGTTCTCCACCGGCGAGGAGTTCGACGCCTCCTGGAACCGCGGCAGCGCGCTGGACTTCCAGCTCGGTGTCGGCCAGGTCATCGCGGGCTGGGACAAGGGTGTGCAGGGCATGAAGGTCGGCGGCCGCCGCCAGCTGGTCATCCCGGCGCGCCTCGCCTACGGCGACCGTGGCGCCGGTGCCCGTATCGCCCCGGGCGAGACGCTGATCTTCGTCTGTGACCTGGTGGGCGTGACCAAGCGCTGACCGGATCCGGTCGGAAGAGGGCCCGTGCCGTGTGCACGGGCCCTCTTCGCCGTCCTCCGCCGACCGGGCGGGACCGCCTTCCCGGCTCCGGCTTTGTCCCGCCGCTCGGGAGCGGTACGGTCATCGGTCGGAAGCACCATAGGGAAGGCGAAGGGCGTCGATGGCCATTGCCAAGGCCGAGCGGCTGATGAACCTCGCGCTGTGTCTGCTCGGGACGCGGCGGCCGCTCAGCAAGCGCGAGCTGCGCGAGTCCGTCGAGGCCTACCTCGAAGCCGGGAGTGACGACTCCTTCAACCGGATGTTCGAGCGGGACAAGGACGACCTGCGCGAGCTGGGTCTGGTGATCGAGACCGTGGAGAACCTCGACGGTGAGATCGGCTACCTCGCCCGCCGTGACAGCAACCGGCTGCCGGCCATCACCCTGGACGCCGAGGAGGCCGCCGCCCTGGGGCTGGCGGCCAAGGTCTGGCAGCAGGCCCGGCTGGCCGGCGCGGCCAGCGGTGCCCTGCAGAAGCTGCGCGCCGCGGGCCTGCCCGAGGACGTCGACCCGTACGGGGCGCACGGTGCTCTGGAGCCGCGCATCCCGGTGCACGAGGCGGCCTTCGAGCCGCTGATGCTGGCCTGCCGCGACCGCCGGCCGGTCCTCTTCGACTACCGCAAGGCGTCGGCGGCCCGTCCCGAGCCCCGGCACGTCGAGCCGTGGGCGCTGGAGTGCTGGCGCGGTCACTGGTACCTGGCCGGGTTCGACCGCGACCGGGGGGCCGAGCGCGTGTTCCGGCTGTCCCGGATCACCGGCAGGGTCCGTTCCCGGGGTACGGGTTTCACCGCGCCCGTGCCGGATGTCGTCACGGTGCGGGAGACCGTTGCGAGCTGGGCCGGTGAGATCGCCGACCGGTCGGCGCTGATCCGGCTGCGCTCCGGCGCCGGCTACCCCCTTCGGGCGAAGGCCGTCAAGGTCCGGGAACTCGGTGACGGCTGGGACGAGTTGGAGATTCCGTACGGGCACGGTCTGGACGCCTGGCTGGTGGAGTTCGGCCCGGACGTGGTGGTGCTCGAGCCGGCCGAGCTGCGCGCGGACGTGGTGGACCGGCTGCGTGCCGTGGCCAAGGGCTGAGGGGGAGCAGGACTGTGGCAGGCAAACCGGCCAGGCCCGTGAACGCCATCGACCAGACGCGGCGGATGCTGTCGCTGGTGACCTACCTCCGGGAGCGTCCCGGCGCCCGGATCGCGGATGTCGCGCGCGCCTTCGGCATCACCGAGGACGAGCTGGTCGGCGACCTCGATCTGCTGCCCATGTGCGGAACCAGCTTCCGGGGCGGCGATCTGCTGGACATCGACACCGACGGTGAGCGCATCTGGTGGCACAACCCGGCCGCGCTCGGCGAGGACGCGGCCGAACCGCTCCGGCTGGCCGCCGACGAGGCGACCGCGCTGCTGGTGGCGGCCCGCGCGGTGGCCACCCTGCCGGGCCTGCGGGAGGGGGACCGCCAGGCCCTGCTGCGGGCCACCGCCAAGGTGGAGACGGCGGCCGGTGAGGCGGCCGGCGCCAGTGCCCGCCTGTCGGTCACGTTCGAGTCCGAGGGCGGGGTCTTCGCCGACGTCGACCGGGCGATCTCCGAGCGCCGCCGGCTGTGGATCCGGTACTACTCGCCGGCCCGTGACGAGGTCACCGAGCGCGAGATCGACCCGATCCGCCTGGTCAGCGTCGGTCACACCTATGTCGAGGCCTGGTGCCGCCGCAGCGAGGCCCGGCGTACGTTCCGGCTCGACCGGGTCGCGGAGATCAGGATCCTCGACGAGCCGTCCGCGCCGCCCGAGATGGAGCTGCGCGACCTGTCCGAGGCCCTGGTGCAGCCGGCCGCCGAGGATCCCGAGGTCGTCGTCGAGGTGGGGCCCGGCGGCCGCTGGGTCGCCGAGTACTACCCGCACGACAGCGCCGATGAGCTTCCCGGCGGCGGGCTGCGTATCACCCTGCGTACGCCGGATCCGGCCTCGCTGCGCCGGCTGGCGCTGCGGCTCGGCCGTGACGGCAGGATCGTCTCCCCGCCCGAGCTGGCCGACAGCGCCCGCCGGGCGGCCCGCGAGGCCCTGTCGGCGTACGACGCGCCGCCGGGGGCGGAGCGGGCGGTCGCCGTGGGGCCGGGCGAGGGGCACGAAGGGCGCGAGTGAGCCGCGCCGGCTGCGGCGCGGCGAGGGCGGACGTTCGGAAAGCGAGGGGCGAGGGCTTTGAGCGAGTCTTTGGTGTCCGGTGCGGGAGAGATGACGGTGGCGGCCGCCTTCGCGGGGATGCGGAGAGTGGTTCCCGTGGTGTTCCGGGCCGGCTGCCCGGACTGCCGGGGCCGCTTCGAGCTCGGCGCGAGCGCCCTGCGCCTGGCCATCGGCGCCACCAGCCGTACGACGTTCTACTCCTTCACCTGCCCCGAGTGCGGCGCCGCGGTCCGCAAGCCGGCCGGTGAGCGCATCGTCGAGCTGCTCACCGGTGGCGGGGTGCGGACGCTGCGGCTGCACTCCACGGCGTAGCCGGCTGCGGCGCGCGGCGCGGGACGGTCTAGGCTCGGCGCCATGTTCTGGCCGATGTTCGCGGTAGCCGTGGGTTTCCTGGGTCTCGCCGTGCTGGGGGTGCTCGCCGTCCGGGTCTTCCTCGAGGCGCGCCGTCTCGGGCTGCAGGTCGCGGAATCCGGGCGCCGTATCAGCAGGGCGGCCGACGATCTGGAGCGGGCGGCCGTGAGCGCGGCCCGTTCGGCGGACGCCCTCTGAGCGTGGCGCGTACGTCCTGTGCGTACCGGTGCGGGTGCGCCGTCGGTCACTTCGCCCTGTCACCTCACCCACCCGGCCAGGTACGCTGCTGGTCGCGGCCCGGGACGAGGCGCGGTCCGCAGAGCAGGAGTACGCCCAGGGATTGTTCCGCGTTCATCCCCAGGCGTTACGATCGCTGCCAGCATGACGTTCGGACGAATGTCCGACCTGTCGGACGTGCCCGCCTCGATGAGAAGGTGAATTTTATGTTCCGCAATGGACTTGAGCCGTGGCACCTGCTGCTCCTCGTTGTGGTGATCGTCCTCGTGTTCGGCTCCAAGAAGCTTCCGGACATGGCGCGCTCGCTCGGCAAGTCCGCCCGCATCCTGAAGAGCGAGGCGAAGGCGATGAAGGACGACGGCAAGCAGCCCGCAGGCACCGCCCAGTCCACCGAGGAGCCCGCTCCGGCTCAGCGCACGATCCAGGCCTCTCCCGGCGACGTGACCAGCGCTCGTCCGGTCAACGAGCCGACGGACACGACCCAGCGCTGAGGCGAGGGCCGGGGGCATCCGGTCCGCTGCACGAGATGAGGATGTGGGTTGCTCAAGTCTGCCCGCAAGAAGGAGAGTGATCCCGAGGGGCGGATGCCGCTCGCGGATCACTTGCGTGAGCTGCGCAACCGGCTCGCGAAGGGTGTTCTCGCGATCCTGGTCGTCACGATCGTCGCGGCTTTCTTCTACCGAGACATCATCGATTTCATCACCCAGCCGGTGCTCGACGAGATCGGCTGTCACCAGTCCTTCGGGGAGCTGGCCAAGTCCAAGAACGTCCACTGCGCGCATCTCACCGTCAGTGGCCTGCTGGCGCCGTTCACCCTTGCCCTGAAGGTCGCGCTGATGGCCGGCGTGGTGCTCGCGTCGCCGGTCTGGCTCTACCAGCTGTGGGCCTTCGTCGCGCCGGGGCTGCACGGCAACGAGAAGAAGTACGCCTACGCCTTCGTCGCCTTCGGCTTCCCGCTGTTCCTCGGTGGCGGCTACCTCGCGTTCAACGTGCTGCCCACCACGGCGAAGTTCATGATCGACCTGACGCCCAGTGGTGCCGAGAACCTGCTGCCGCTGGACGACCTGCTGGACCTGGTCACCCGCATGGTGGTCGTCTTCGGCCTCGCGTTCGAGATGCCGTTGCTGCTGGTCATGCTGAACCTCACCGGTGTGCTGTCCGGCCGGCGCATGGCGGGCTGGTGGCGCGGCATGGTCGTCGGCATCACCGCCTTCGCGGCCGTGGCGACGCCGAGCCCCGATCCGATGACGATGCTGGCGCTGGCGGCGCCGATCTGGGCGCTCTACTTCATCGCCGTGGCCATCGCCGTGCTCAACGACCGGCGCCGGGCCCGCCGCGAGGCCACGGGCCCCGGTGACGACGAGGCGTCGGAGCTGGACCTCACGCCCGGGGACATCGGCGAGATCGAACCCGTTCCGGCCGCGCGTGCGCTACCGGAGCAGACGCGCACGGACCGGGTCAACGGCTACGACGACGTGACCTGATCCCGCGCCGATCCGCTGCCGCGTGCTGCCCTCGTCCCCCTCGGGACGAGGGCATGCGTGTTCTCTCGCTCCGTCCACGTTCCGTGCACGTTCCGGATAATGATCGTCCTGTTGTCGGTGTGGCCCGGTACGCTCGAAAGCACGATGACAGAGGACCTCTCACCGGCCGAGCGGTACGCGGCGGCCCGCAGGCGGGCAGCCGAGCAGGCCACCGCGCTCGCGTCCTTCCGCGAGATGTACGACTTCGGCCTCGACCCCTTCCAGATCGAGGCCTGCAAGGCACTCGAGGCCGGCAAGGGCGTGCTCGTGGCCGCCCCCACCGGTTCGGGCAAGACGATCGTGGGCGAGTTCGCCGTCCACCTCGCCCTCGCGCAGGGCAAGAAGTGTTTCTACACGACCCCCATCAAGGCGCTGTCGAACCAGAAGTACGCCGACCTGTGCCGCCGCTACGGCGCGGACAAGGTCGGGCTGCTCACCGGCGACAACAGCGTGAACTCGGACGCCCCGGTGGTCGTGATGACCACCGAGGTCCTGCGGAACATGCTGTACGCCGGCTCGCAGACCCTCCTCGGCCTCGGCCATGTGGTCATGGACGAGGTGCACTACCTCTCCGACCGCTTCCGCGGCGCGGTCTGGGAGGAAGTGATCATCCACCTGCCCGAGTCGGTGACGCTGGTGTCGCTGTCGGCGACCGTGTCCAACGCCGAGGAGTTCGGTGACTGGCTGGACACGGTCCGCGGCGACACCGAGGTGATCGTCTCCGAGCACCGGCCCGTGCCGCTGTTCCAGCACGTGCTCGCCGGGCGACGGATGTACGACCTGTTCGAGGAGGGCGAGGGCCACAAGAAGGCCGTCAACCCCGATCTCGCCCGGCTGGCCCGCATGGAGGCCACCCGGCCGTCGTACCAGGACCGGCGGCGCGGCCGGGCGATGCGCGAGGCCGACCGGGAGCGGGAGCGCAGGCAGCGCTCGCGCGTGTGGACGCCGGGCCGGCCGGAGGTCATCGAGCGGCTCGACGCCGAGGGGCTGCTGCCCGCCATCACCTTCATCTTCAGCCGCGCCGGCTGCGAGGCCGCCGTCCAGCAGTGCCTGTACGCGGGCCTGAGGCTCAACGACGAGGAGGCGCGGGAGGAGGTCCGGGCCCTGGTCGAGGAGCGCACCGCCTCCATCCCGACGGAGGATCTGCACGTCCTCGGCTACTACGAGTGGCTGGAGGGCCTGGAGCGGGGCATCGCCGCCCACCACGCCGGCATGCTGCCGACCTTCAAGGAGGTCGTCGAGGAGCTGTTCGTGCGCGGCCTGGTCAAGGCCGTGTTCGCGACCGAGACCCTCGCGCTCGGCATCAACATGCCCGCCCGTTCGGTGGTGCTGGAGAAGCTCGTCAAGTGGAACGGCGAGCAGCACGCCGACATCACGCCGGGCGAGTACACGCAGCTGACGGGCCGGGCCGGCCGGCGGGGCATCGACGTCGAGGGCCACGCCGTCGTGCTGTGGCAGCGCGGTATGAGCCCCGAGCACCTGGCCGGTCTCGCGGGCACGCGCACCTATCCGCTGCGCTCCAGCTTCAAGCCGTCGTACAACATGGCGGTCAACCTGGTCGAGCAGTTCGGCCGGCACCGCTCCCGCGAGCTGCTGGAGACCTCGTTCGCGCAGTTCCAGGCGGACAAGTCGGTCGTCGGGATCTCGCGCCAGGTGCAGCGCAACGAGGAGGGCCTGGAGGGCTACAAGGCCTCCATGACCTGCCACCTCGGCGACTTCGAGGAGTATGCGCGGCTGCGCCGCGAGCTGAAGGACCGCGAGACCGACCTGGCCCGGCAGGGCGCGAACGAGCGGCGAGCCGAGGCCGCCGTAGCGCTGGAGAAGCTGAAGCCGGGGGACGTCATCCACGTGCCGACGGGCAAGTACGCGGGGCTCGCGCTGGTCCTCGACCCCGGCATCCCGGCCGGCCGGTCCAACGGCCACCGCGGCCTCGACCATCACGACGGCCCGCGCCCACTGGTGCTGACCGCCGAACGGCAGGTCAAGCGGCTGGCGTCCATGGACTTCCCGGTGCCGGTGGAGCCGCTGGACCGGATGCGGATCCCGAAGAACTTCAACCCGCGTTCGCCGCAGTCCCGCCGGGACCTCGCCTCGGCGCTGCGCACCAAGGCCGGGCACATTCCTCCGGAGCGGGCGCGCAAGAAGCGGTCGCAGGCCGCGGACGACCGCGAGATCGCCCGGCTGCGCACCGCGATCCGGGCGCATCCGTGCCACGGGTGCGACGACCGTGAGGACCATGCCCGTTGGGCCGAGCGCTATCACCGGCTGCTGCGTGACACCTCCCAGCTGGAGCGCAGGATCGAGGGCCGCACGAACACCATCGCGCGGACGTTCGACCGGATCGTGGCGCTGCTGACCGAGATGGACTACCTGCGCGGTGACGAGGTCACCGAGCACGGCAAGCGGCTCGCCCGGCTCTACGGCGAACTCGACCTGCTGGCCAGCGAATGCCTGCGCGAGGGCGTCTGGGAGGGCCTCACCCCCGCCGAACTGGCCGGCTGCGTCTCGGCCCTGGTGTACGAGTCCCGGGTCGGTGACGACGCCATGGCGCCCAAGCTGCCCTCGGGCAAGGCGAAGGCCGCGCTCGGTGAGATGGTCCGGATCTGGGGCCGGCTCGATGCTCTGGAAGAGGACTTCCGGATCAACCAGACCGAGGGGGTCGGCCAGCGGGAGCCGGATCTCGGGTTCGCCTGGTCCGCGTACATGTGGGCTTCCGGGAAGGGCCTCGACGAGGTGCTGCGCGAGGCGGAGATGCCCGCGGGCGACTTCGTGCGCTGGTGCAAGCAGGTGATCGACGTGCTGGGGCAGATCTCGGCGGCGGCCCCGATCGAGGGGTCGACCGTGGCGAAGACCGCGCGCAAGGCCGTGGATCAGCTGCTGCGGGGTGTCGTCGCCTACTCGTCCGTGGGCTGACCGTCCTCAGGCGGGGCGCGGGCGCGTGGCGGATCCGCGGCGCGCCCCGCAACCCGCGTGTACCGCCGGGGAGTTCACCCGCGTCGTGATCGGCGCGGTGCGCGCGTCATCCGAGTCCGGGTCACTTTTCACCCTTCACGGTGAGTGACTTTCGCATGCCCGTGCATGGTGACCGAACGTGTGCGAATGACAGCCCAGCGTGCAAATGGAGCTGAGAGTACCGCAGTCGTGCGGGGGATTCAGGTGCTTGCCGAATATGACACGGCGATGATCCGGTCGGACTAAGCTCGCCCGCGGCGCACCGAGTTGAGGTGAATTCGTGCGCTTGTTCCCAGACATCCGGAAGATCCCGTCGTTCCATGAACCTTCCCCCCGAAAGCACCCCCGACACCCAGCCGATTCGTCCCAGAAGGCATCCATGGTGAGTGTTCAGAAGCCTCCCGGCGGCCGTGAACGTCCCTATGCGCGCGTGCTGTTGCCGCCGGCCATATTGATGGCCGCCGCCGGCGGAGCCGCCGTGGCCCTGGTACCGGCGGCGGCCCGGCTCGCCGTCGGCCTGTGCGGGGCGCTGGCCGTGCTGCTGGTCCTCGCCACCGGCGCGGAGGCCGCCCGCCGCGGCCGCCTGCTCCGCGAGGCGCGGGCCGAACATGCCCGTCACTGCGCGTACCTGGAGCACCGGCTCGCCGCCCAGGACGAGCTGATCACCCGCTTCGCCGTCGACGTCCTGCCCACCGGTCTGCTCCGGCTGCGCGCCGGGGAACCGCTCCGGGACGTGCTGCGCAACGTCTACGACGTGGACCCCGAGCTGCGCGGGCTGCACGAGTCGTACCGCGAGATGTTCCGGGTCGCGCTGCGCGGCGCCGACCACGAGATCTCGATGCGCGACGCCACCGAGCGCTCCTTCGTGAGCATCGCCCGCCGCGTGCAGGCCATCGTCCACCAGCAGGCCAAGGAGCTGCGGGAGATGGAGGAGGACCACGGCCGCAACCCCGAGGTCTTCGACGACCTGCTCCGGCTCGACCACGGCACCTCGCTGATCGGCCGGCTCGCCGACACCATCTCGGTCCTCGGCGGCGGCCGCCCCGGCCGCCAGTGGCCCCTGCCGGTCTCCCTGTACAGCGTGCTGCGGGGTGCCATGTCCCGCATCCTGGAGTACCGCCGTATCGAGCTGAGCTCCATCGTCAACATCAACATCAAGGGCACCGCCGTCGAGCCGGTCATCCACGCGGCCGCCGAACTCCTCGACAACGCCACCCGCTACTCGCCGCCCTCGAACAAGGTGCACGTCACCGCCTCCGAGGTGCAGGCAGGCATCGCCATCGAGATCGAGGACGCCGGCGTCAGCCTGAGCGAGGAGTCCCGCGCCCGCATCGAGCAGATGATCGAGGACGCGAAGAACGGCGACGACGCGCAGAACCTGGGCGAGAACCCGCGTCTCGGCCTCGCCGTCGTCGGCCGGCTCTGCAAGCACTTCGACATGGAGGTCTCGCTGCGCGCCTCGGCCTACGGCGGCGTCCGCGCGATCCTCATCGTCCCGCGCGTCATGACCACCACCGAGCCCGGCGTGGGCGCCGCGCACGGCATCGGTGCCACCGGCGTACCGCAGCCCGAACTCGGCGCCGTCGAGGGCCCGAAGCGCCCGCCCAAGAAGCGCCGCCCCACCAGCCCCAAGATTCCCGCCGGAATCTCCATGGAGGACGACGTCCCCGAGGTCACCGAGTGGACCGCGGGCGGCCTGCCGCAGCGCCGCAGCAGGGTGAAGACGCCCCTCAGCCAGCGGTACGCCGAACAGGCCGCCATCGAGCGCGCCGAACGTGAGGGCAGGCCGACGATCTGGTCCCAGACCAGGGCCGAGCCGGAATCCGAACCCGAGATCGACCCCGAGCGCAAGAAGCTCCTGGACCGGCCGCCGGGCATGTGGATGGAAGCGTTCTGGGACGGCCTGAGGAAGGGCATGCCCGCGGACGCCACCGCGTCCGAACTGACCGACTTCACGCTCAACCCGACCAAGTACCTGCACCTGCTCAACGATTCGGACGGCCCCGCCGAGGGCGACGACGAGGGGAACCTCCAGTGATCCAGCAGCGAGCGAACCTGGACTGGATGCTCAAGCAGCTGAACGACGGCGTGCCGGGCATCGAGATGATCGTGGTCCTGTCGGCCGACGGGCTGCGCATCGCCCGCTACGGCGGCGACCCCGACGCCGCGGACCGGGTGGCCGCCGCCTGCGCGGGCGTGCAGAGCCTGGCCGGTGCCATCATCCAGGAGATCCCCGGCGCCGGGGAGATGAAGGTCGTCGTCTTCGAGATCGAGGGCGGCTACTTCTACCTCATGAACGCCGGCGCCAACGCCTACCTCGCCGTGCTCGCCGACGTGACCTGCGAGCCGGGCCGGATGAGCGGCATGATGCGCGACCTCGTCGTCCGGATCGGCGCCCACCTCACCAGTCCGCCCCGGCGGAACGGGCAGACCGTATGACTCCTCCACGACGCAAACGGCGCGGCCCACGGCAGGAGCCGGCCCCTCCCGCGCCGCCCCCCAAGGCGGAGAACGGCGAGGCACCGCCCAGGAACCCCGAACGCCTGTACACCATCGCCGGGTCCGCCGAGGGCGGCCGGGCCGAACTCGACCTCGTGACCCTGATCGTGGCGCGCTCCACGCCGCCGCCGGCCGCCTCGCCCGAGCAGGCGGCAGTGCTCCGGCTCTCCACCGCCCCACTGTCCGTGGCCGAGCTGTCGGCCTATCTGCAACTGCCGTTCAGTGCGATGACCGTACTGATCACCGAGCTGATCGCGGCCGAACTGGTGCAGGCGCGCGCCTCGATCGCCCGCCAGGCGCTTCCCGACCGTTCACTCCTCGAAGCGGTGATGCATGGACTTCAACGGCTCTGAAACCCTCCCCGGCCCACGCACCGAGGACCATCTGCCGCTCACGGCCCAGGCGGCGGTGAAGATCGTGATCGTGGGCGGCTTCGGCGTCGGCAAGACCACCATGGTCGGTTCCGTCAGCGACATCCGCCCGCTGACCACCGAGGAGACCATGACCCAGGCCGGTATCGGCGTGGACGACGACTACGGGTCCGACTCCAAGACGGCCACCACCGTGGCCATGGACTTCGGCCGCATCGGCATCACGGACAAGCTGGTGCTCTACCTGTTCGGCACCCCCGGCCAGGAGCGCTTCTGGTTCCTGTGGAACGGCCTCTTCGAGGGCGCCCTCGGCGCGGTCGTCCTGGTCGACACCCGGCGCCTGGAGGTCAGCTTCGACGTCATGGGCCGGCTGGAGGAGCGCGGCGTGCCGTTCGTCGTCGCCGTCAACACCTTTCCCGACGCGCCCCGTTACCCGGTCGAGGAACTGCGCACCGCCCTGGACCTCGCCCCGGACATCCCGATCATGGACTGCGACGTGCGCCGCCGGGCCTCCAGCAAGGACGTGCTGATGACCCTCATGCGCTTCCTGCACTCCATCGCCCTGTCCGGCGCCCTCACCTGACCCCCACCCCACGACCCACCATCCGTTCCGGAGAGATCACCGTGACGCCTGAATCCTCGTCCCTCACCGGCACAGACCCCACCTCCGGCCCGCCGCCGGGCTGCCCGGCGCACGGCCTGGGCCCCGGGGGACTGCACCGGCTCTACGGCTCCGACGCCGAGGACCTCGGCGGCCTCTACGAGCGCCTGCGGGACCAGCACGGCTCAGTGGCCCCCGTCCTGCTGCACGACGACGTACCCATGTGGGTGGTGCTCGGGCACGCCGAGAACCTGCAGCTGGTGCGCAGTCCCTCGCAGTACACCCGCGACAGCCGCATCTGGTCCCCGCTGCTGGACGGCACGGTCAAGCCCGACCACCCGCTCATGCCGCACATCGCCTGGCAGCCCATCTGCTCCCATGCCGAGGGCGACGAGCACCAGCGGCTGCGTGCCGCGGTCACCGCGGCCATGTCGACCATCGACCACCGCAGCGTCCGCCGCCACATCGGCCGCTACACCCAGGGCCTGGTCAACGGCTTCTGCGAGCGGGGCGGGGCCGACCTGGTCTCCCAGTTCGCCGAGCACCTGCCGATGGCCGTCATGTGCGAGATCCTCGGCATGGCGGAGGAGTACAACGACCGGATGGTGCAGGCCGCCCGGGACGCCCTGAAGGGCACCGAGACCGCCATCCAGAGCCACACCTACGTCATGGACGCGCTGAGCCGGCTCACCACCCGGCGCCGCGCCCGGCCCGAGGACGACTTCACCAGTCACCTCATCACCCACCCGGCCGGGCTCTCCGACGACGAGGTCCGTGAACACCTGCGGCTCGTCCTCTTCGCGGCCTACGAGGCCACCGCCAACCTGCTCGCCAACGCGCTGCGCATGGTCCTCACGGAGCCGGGGTTCCGCGCCCAGCTCAACGGCGGCCAGATGACCGTGCCGGAGGCGATCGAGCAGTCCCTGTGGGACGAGCCGCCGTTCAGCACCGTCTTCGGCTACTACGCCAAGCAGGACACCGAACTGGGCGGCCGGCGCATCCGCAAGGGCGACGGGCTGCTGTTCGCCCCGGCGCCGGGCAACCTCGACCCGCGGATCCGCCCGGACCTGTCGGCCGGCATGCAGGGCAACCGCTCCCACCTGGCCTTCGGCGGCGGCCCGCACGAGTGCCCCGGCCAGGACATCGGCCGCGCCATCGCCGACGTCGGTGTCGACGCCCTGCTGACCCGGCTGCCCGACATCCGGCTCGACTGCCCGGAGGAGGAGCTGCGCTGGCGGGCGTCCATCGCCTCCCGGCAGCTGGTGGCCCTGCCGGTGCAGTTCGATCCCAAGCCGCAGCAGGACGTCGATCTGCCGCCCCGCGCCATGCCGTTGCCGCAGCAGCGCGCCAACTGGCAGGTGAGCACGGCGGTCGGCGAGCCGGCAACCGCGGCCGAACCGCGGCCGGTGCCGGCCGCCCCGGCCCCCGGCCCCGTCCTTCCGAGTCCGGAGCCGGCCGGGCCCCGGGGGGTCTGGCAGCGCCTGCTGCGCTGGTGGCGCGGCGAGTGAGCGGTGGCCTCAGTCCCCGCCGGCCCAGGTCTCGTACGACGTCCAGGCCCGCAGCGCGCGCCCGCTGACGAACGCGTGCTCCGCCCCGGTGACCGGATCGGTGAACCCCAGCCTCCGCGCGAGCAGTTGCAGCGGACGCCGGAAGTCACCGGCCGGCACCGGGCCGGTCACCTCCGGATACAGCGGGTCGCCGAGGATGGGCACGCCGAGCGCGTTCAGATGCACGCGCAGCTGATGGGTCTGCCCGGTCGCCGGGACGAGCCGGTAGTGGCCCAGTCCGTCCCGGTGCCCGGCGAGTTCCACGTATGTCTCGGCGTTCGGCTCGCCCTCGACCTCCCGCGCAGCCTGCACCCCGCGCTCCTTCAGGATCCTGCTGCGCACGGTCCGGGGGAGGGCGAGCGAGGGGTCGTACGGCGCGACCGCCTCGTACTCCTTGCGGACCAGCCGGTTGCCGAACAGCGTCTGGTACGCACCGCGTTCCCCGGGCCGCACGGTGAACAGCACGAGTCCCGCCGTCAGCCGGTCCAGCCGGTGCGCCGCCGTCAGAGCCGGGATGCCCAGCTCGCGCCGCAGCCGGGCCAGCGCGGTCTCGGTGACATGCGTGCCGCGCGGGGTCGTGGCCAGGAAGTGCGGTTTGTCGGCCACCACGATGTGCTCGTCCCGGTACACCACCTCGATCGGGAAGGGCACCGGCACCTCGGCCGGCAGTTCCCGGTGGAACCACACGAACATCCCCGGCTCGTACGGCGCGTCCGGCGCCACCGGCCGGCCGTCGGCCCCGACGATCAGGCCCGCGTCGAACATGCCCTCGATCGTCCCGGGACCGGCCCCCGTGAGCCGCCCCACCAGATGCTCCCGCACGGTGGCCCAGGCCTCGCCCATGGGCAGCCGCACCCGCACGGGGTCCACACCGTCGCGCTGGGGGAGCGGGGCGGGCGGGGGCGGGGTGCGGCGTCTCATCGAATCCAGGGTAGAGGCCGTAAACGGGTGGGTGCCGGCCGTGCACGCGGCAGTATGTGGATCATGCCGTTCCTGACCAGCCCGGTGCTGACCCCCGGAGCCCTCGCCCGCACCCCCCAGCCCGCCCTCCCCACCGGTGACGGCCTGCTCCTGCGCCCCTGGCGGGCCGAGGACGCGTCCGCCGTCCACGCCGCCTTCCAGGACCCGGTGCTGAACCAGTGGCACCTCAGGACCTGCGACTCCGAGGAGGAGGCCGCCGGCTGGATCGCGCAGTGGCGGACGGGGTGGGAGGGCGAACGAGAGGCCCAGTGGGCCGTGGTGGACGAGTCGGGCGGCGAACTGCAGGGCAGGGTCGCGCTGCGGCAGATACTGCTCGGCGACGGGGTCGCCGAGGTCGCCTACTGGACCGTGGCGCGGGCGCGCGGGCGGGGCGTCGCGGCCCGGGCCGCCACCAGGCTGAGCCGCTGGGCCTTCGACGAGATCGGCTTCCACCGCCTCGAACTCTTCCACGCCGCCGCCAACGAGGCGTCCTGCCGGGTCGCCGCCAAGGCCGGGTTCGCGATGGAGGGCACCAAGCGCAGCGCCCTCCTCCATCCGGACGGCTGGCACGACATGCACTTCCACGCCCGCGTACGCGGCGACTGAGCGGCACCACCGCGGCGGCCACCGCCACGAACCGGCGCCGCCACAGGCCGGGACCGTCACGAACCGGCACCACCGCGCGCGGCGCCCGTGACATGATGGCGGGCCGATTCCCGCCGTACCGAGGTGCCACCGCATGCCGGCCTTCGAGCTAGCCGACCGACTCGTCGTCGGAGTCGCCTCCAGCGCCCTGTTCGATCTGCGGGAGTCGGACGCGGTCTTCCGGGAACAGGGCGAAGAGGCCTACCGGGCCCACCAGGAGGAGCACGTGGACGACACGCTCCGTCCGGGGGTCGCCTTCGCCTTCCTGCGGCGGCTGCTGTCGCTGAACGAGCTGAGCGATCCGGACGACCCCCTCGTCGAGGTCATCATCCTCTCCCGCAACGACCCCGACACCGGCCTGCGGGTCATGCGGTCGATCCAGACCCACGGCCTGCCGATCAGCCGGGCCATCTTCCGGCAGGGGCGTTCGCCGTACCCGTTCATGACGGCGCTGAACATGTCCCTGTTCCTGTCCGCCGACGAGCGTGACGTGCGTGAGGCCGTCGCCGCCGGGCTGCCGGCCGGGCACGTGCTCGGTTCGGCGTACGCGGACGACCCCGCCGACCCGGAGCTGCGGATCGCCTTCGACTTCGACGGCGTGCTCGCCGGTGACGCCGCGGAACGGGTGTACCAGTCCGGCGGGCTGGAGGCGTTCCGCGCGCACGAGGCCCGGAACGCGGCGACCCCGCACGATCCCGGGCCGCTGCGCGACTTCCTCGCCGGCGTGAACCGCATACAGCGGCGGGAGGAGGAGCGGCGCAGGAGCGATCCCGGCTACGCGACGCGCGTCCACGTGTCCATCGTGACCGCGCGCAACGCGCCCGCGCACGAGCGTGCCGTGCGGAGCCTGAAGGAGTGGGGCGTGCGGGTCGACGACGCCTTCTTCCTCGGCGGCATAGACAAGGGCGCGGTCATGAAGGTGCTCAACCCGCACATCTTCTTCGACGACCAGGTGACCCACCTGGAGAGCACGTCGCGGACCACGCCCAGCGTGCACATCCCGTTCGGCAAGATCAACGAGGCGGCGACCTGAGGGTGGTGGCCCCCTGACGGCGACCTGAGGGTGGTGGCCCTCCGGGTGCTGCGGCCGCGGCGGATGCCGCGGCGGCGGGTTCAGGCCGCCTGCGCGCCGTTCTCCTGCTCGGCCTCGATGCGGGCGTTCCAGTCCCGCTTGGAGGCCTGCCAGCCGTCCTCGTTGTGGCCGAGGCGCCAGTAGCCGGAGATGGACAGGTCCTCGCGCGGGGTCTGCAGTTCGACGCGGAGCAGGCGGCGCAGTTCCTTCACGAAGGTCGCCTCGCCGTGCACGAACGCGTGCAGCCGTCCCTCGGGGAAGTCCAGCGCGTGCACGGCCTCCAGCAGGGCCTCGCCGACCGGCCGGTCCCCGCGGTGCAGCCAGGAGACCTGCACCTCGGAGTCGATCTTCTGCTCCTCCCCGGGACCCGGCACCTCGACGAAGGCGTGCGCACGGGCGCCGGCGGGCAGCGCCTCCAGGGCGCGGGCGATCGCGGGCAGCGCGCTCTCGTCACCGGCGAGCAGATGCCAGTCGGCCTCGGGGTCGGGTGCGTAGGCGCCACCGGGACCCATGAAGTGGATCTCCTCGCCGGGCTGTACGCGGACGGCCCACGGTCCGGCCAGGCCCGCGTCGCCGTGGATGACGAAGTCCAGGGTCAGCTCCCGGTGTTCCGGGTCCCAGGCGCGCACGGTGTAGGTCCGGGTCACCGGCCACTGCTCACGCGGGAACTCGGCCCGGATCCGCTCCAGGTCGAAGGGGACCGGGTAGGTCACGCCCTCGGGGCCGAACAGCAGCTTCACATAGTGGTCGGTGCAGGTGTCCGCCGTGAATCCCTCGAGACCGTCGCCGCCGAGCACCACGCGCTGCATGTGCGGGGTGAGCCGTTCGGTCCGCACCACCCGGGCGGTACGGGCCTTGCGCGGCTTTCGTCCAGGGCGCTCTGCCATCACGGCCTCCTGCAAATTGGTTAGGTTTACCTAAGTTAGCATCCCGCTCCGCTTCGGTACCTCTCTTCCGACTACCCGACGAGTGCCCTTTACCGGAAAATTCCCGTCAGTGCCGCTCGGCGAGCGTGCTCAGCAGCCGCTGCAGCGAGCCGCCCAGTCCCCAGCGCTTCGCCAGCTCCTCCAGGGCCGCGGGATCGCGCGGCCCGCGCGGTACGGCGGTGTCGACGTCCGGCAGCGGCACGTCTTCGGCCACCCGCACCACCTTCGGGGCGACCGCGAGGTACGGCCCGGCCTCGGTGAGCCGCCTCCGCTGCGCCGGCGTGAGTCTGGCCCGCGGATCGGCCGCCGCCGCGACGATCCCGGCCAGGTCGCCGAACTCGGCGAGCAGTTTGGCCGCCGTCTTCTCGCCGACCCCGGCCACGCCCGGCAGGCCGTCGCTCGGGTCGCCGCGCAGCAGCGCGAGATCCGCGTAGCCGCGCCCGCCGACCCCGTACTTCTCGCGCAGCACCGCCTCGTCGGTCAGCTGCAGGGTGCCGACCCCCTTGAGCGGGTACAGCACCCGGATCCCGCGGGCGTCGTCCACCAGCTGGTACAGGTCGCGGTCGCCGGTGACGATGTCCACCGGGCCGTCCGCGCGCGCGGTGAACGTGCCGATCACGTCGTCCGCCTCGTACCCGGCGACCCCTACGCGGGCGATCCCGAGCGCGTCCAGGACGTCCTCGATCACCGGCACCTGCGGGGAGAGCGTGTCCGGCACCTGCTCCTCGTCGGGGGCGCCCGTGTGCTCCTCGGCGACCCGGTGCGCCTTGTAGGTGGGGATGAGGTCCACCCGCCACTGCGGCCGCCAGTCGGCGTCCATGCAGGCCACCAGCTCGTCCGGCCGGTGGTCCTTGACCAGCCGGTCGACGAAGTCCAGCAGCCCGCGCACGGCGTTCACCGGGGTGCCGTCCGGTGCCTTCACGGAGTCCGGCACGCCGAAGTAGGCGCGGAAGTACAGCGAGGCGGTGTCGAGGAGCATCAGTCGTCCGGTCACGTTCGCATCATGCCGCACGGCACCGACAGCGACCCCATATGCCGGAACACGTTGCGCGATGCGCATCGCCGTGAGGCCGGCCACGCCGGGGTTTGCCCCGGCCCGACCTGGGGAGGCGCCGCCTCGGAACGAGGCCCGTCGCCCCGACCTGTCGGCCGGCCCTCGTCCTCTCTCCCTGTCCCCGAGACGTGAGGTACGCGTGCAAGCGAGGCTTGAGGCGGAGCACCTGTACAAGGTGTTCGGCAGACGACCGGACGAAGCAGTGGAACGACTGCGGCGAGGCGCCGACCGGGAGGAACTGCGCGCCGACGGGACCACCGCCGCCGTGATCGACGCCTCCTTCCGCGTCGACGAGGGCGAGATCTTCGTCGTCATGGGGCTCTCGGGCTCCGGCAAGTCCACCCTCCTGCGCACGCTCAACGGGCTGCTGGAGCCCACCGCGGGCACCGTGCGATTCGACGGCGAGGACCTGACCGCCCTCACCCACCGCGGCCTGCGCGAGCTGCGCGCGAAGAAGATCAGCATGGTCTTCCAGCACTTCGCGCTCTTCCCGCACCGCAGCGTCCGCGACAACGCCGCCTACGGTCTGGAAGTGCAGGGCGTGCCCCGCGCCGAGCGCGCACGCCGCGCCGACGAGGCGCTCGCCCTGTGCGGCCTGGCCGGGTGGGAGAAGTCCTGGCCCGACGAGCTCTCCGGCGGCATGCAGCAGCGCGTCGGCCTGGCCCGCGCCCTGGCCACCGACGCCGACCTGCTGCTGATGGACGAGTCCTTCAGCGCCCTGGACCCGCTGATCCGCCGGGACATGCAGGACCAGCTCCTGGAACTGCAGAAGACCCTGAAGAAGACCATCGTCTTCATCACCCACGATCTCAACGAGGCCATGCGGCTCGGCGACCGGATAGCCGTCATGCGCGACGGCCGGATCGTCCAGACCGGCACCGCCGAGGACATCCTGCTGCGCCCCGCGAACGACTACGTCGCCTCCTTCATCCAGGACGTCGACCGCTCCCGCGTGCTGACCGCCGCCGCCGTGATGGACACCGAACTGCGCGGTGACGAGGCGGACTGCGACTGCGAGACCGCGACGCCTGCGACGCCGTTCACCGAGCTGTGCGCGATCAGCGCCCGGCTGTCCCACCCGGTCGCCGTCCTCGACGCCGGCCGCACCCTCGTCGGGGTGGTGCCCCGGCAGCGCCTGGTCGGGTTCCTCGGCGACGAAGAGGACGGGCCCACGGCGTGCGGCACCGGCCCGAAGAAGGTGATCTCCCGTGCCTAGGCTGCCCCTCGGCGACTGGGTCGACTCCGGTGTGAACTGGCTGGTCGACCATCTCTCCTGGCTCTTCGACGCCATCAAGGCGGTCATGGAGGGCATGTACGACGGCATCGACGCCGTGCTCGCCGCCCCCCAGCCCCTGCTCATGGCCGGCATCCTCGCCGTCGTCGCCTGGTGGCTGCGCGGCCTGCTCGCCGGTGTCCTCGCCTTCGCCGGATTCGCGCTCGTCGACTCGCTGGAGCTGTGGGACCGGGCGATGTCCACCCTCGCCCTGGTGCTCGTGGCGACCGTGATCGCCCTGGTGATCTCCCTCCCGCTGGGCGTCTGGGCGGCCCGGTCCAGGGCGGTCAGCGCCGCCGTACGGCCCGTGCTGGACCTGCTGCAGACCATGCCGTCGATGGTCCTGCTGATCCCGGCCATGCTCTTCTTCGGCCTCGGCACGGCCGCCGGTGTGGTCGCCACCCTGATCTTCGCGCTCGCCCCCGGCGTCCGCATGACCGAGCTGGGCATCCGCCAGGTCGACGCCGAACTGGTGGAGGCCGCGGAGGCGTTCGGCACCACGCCGCGCGACGTCCTGTGGCGGGTCCAGCTGCCGCTCGCCCTGCCGACCATCATGGCCGGTGTCAACCAGGTGATCATGCTGGGTCTGTCCATGGTCGTGATCGCCGGCATGGTCGGCACCGGCGGCCTCGGCGGTGCCGTCAACGAGGCCATCGGCCAGCTCGACATCGGCTACGGCTTCGAGGCGGGCGTCGGCATCGTCGTCCTCGCGATCTACCTGGACCGCGTCACCGGCGCCCTCGGCACCCAGCTGTCCCCGCTGGGCCGCAGGGCCGCCGCGAAGGCCCCCACGCGCGCGTGGGCGTACCGTCCGCGCCCCGTGGTCGCCGTGGTGGGTGTGGTCGTCCTCGCCCTGGCCGCGGGCGGACTCGGGATCTTCGGCTCCTCCGCCGGCAGCTCCGAGGCCTCCGGCACGAACGTCGGCAAGGGCAAGGAGGTGAGCATCGGCTACATCCCCTGGGACGAGGGCATCGCCTCCACCTTCCTGTGGAAGGAGCTGCTGGAGCAGCGCGGCTTCAAGGTGACCACCAGCCAGTACGCCGCCGGCCCCCTCTACACCGGCCTCGCCACCGGCCAGCTGGACTTCGAGACCGACTCGTGGCTGCCCACCACGCACGCCGAGTACTGGAAGAAGTACGGCAAGCAGCTCGACGACCTGGGCTCGTGGTTCGGCCCCACGTCGCTGGAGCTGTCCGTGCCGTCCTACGTGAAGGACGTGAACTCCCTGGCGGACCTGAAGGCCCACGCCTCGGAGTTCGGCGGGAAGATCGTCGGCATCGAGCCCAGCGCGGGTGAGATGGGCCTGCTCAAGAGCAAGGTGCTCAAGGCGTACGGCCTCGAGGGCGATTACGACGTGGTCGACGGCTCCACCCCGGCCATGCTGGCCGAGCTCAAGCGCGCCTACGCCAGGAAGCAGCCGGTCGTCGTCACCCTGTGGTCGCCGCACTGGGCGTACAACGACTACGGCCTGAAGAAGCTCGAGGACCCCCAGGGTGCCTGGGGCAAGGGCGACGGGGTGCACACCCTGACCCGTAAGGGCTTCGCCGCCGACAACCCCGAGGTCGGCCGCTGGCTGAAGGACTTCTCCATGACCGAGAAGCAGCTCACCGGCCTGGAGGCGGAGATCCAGAAGGCCGGCAAGGGCAAGGAGCAGGACGCCGTGCGTGCCTGGCTGGGCCGCGACCCGGGGCTGGTCGACAAGTGGGCCCCGGTCGCGGGACAGCGGGCGCAGAGCCGGGCGGCCGGGTGACCTGACGGGCCCGGACGCCCGCCCGGGGGGCGGATCACACCGTACGACGATGGGTGTACGGTGCGGTCCGCCCCTTGTGGCGTGTGGGACACGGGAGCGATCCGGCCAATCACGGTGGGTGATGATCGTTGGCCTGCGGCAGGGCTCCAGGCCCAGCTGGTCGGCATATTCATCCTCTGGAGGGATGGTCCTCCGCGAGACTCCACACCCCCTGCGGACTGGCGTGAACCGTGAGGTGCGGGCCCGTGGCCATGCCGGGGATGCGACAGCCGCATGAAACGGTTTGCCGAACATGCGTAGGGTGCAGACAAGTCATCGGAAGAGGTGTGCCCCCTAGTGGGCACCCGGACAGCGGCACGACGAGCGAGGGAGGGAGCCGGAGCGATGGGCGACCACAAAGAGCAGCAGCCCGTGCGGGTGGGCGCGGCCGTCCGGCGACGCCGCCGTGCGCTGGAGCTGACCCTCGCGGTCGTGGCGGAGCGCACCGGCCTGTCGGTGCCCTTCCTCAGCCAGGTCGAGAACGACCGGGCCCGCCCCAGCAGCAGCTCCCTGGAGAAGCTGGCCGACGCCCTGCGCACGACGGCCGTCGAGCTCCTCGCCGCCGCCGACCCGGCGGCCAGCGTGGACGTCGTCCGCGCCGAGCCCCTCGCCGAAGCCGAAGGGGTCTTCGACCCTCGTACCCGCTCCCTGGTGCGCGGCCACCACCAGCTGCACGCCTCCGAGTTCACCGGCGATCACGACGCGGGCCGCGAGTTCCAGCACCGCAACGACGAGCTGATGTACGTCGCCGACGGTGCCGTGGAGATCGAGGCGGAGGGCCGCGCCTACCGTCTCGGCCGTGGCGACACCCTGTACCTGACCGGTGGCGTCCGGCACCGCTGGCGGGCCACCGTCCCGGACACCCGGGTCGTCGTGGTCGCGGTCGCCGAACACATCGAGGCCGTCCAGGACAGGTCCCGCTAGATGGGTGCCGGGGCGGCCCGACGGCCGTGCGCGGGTTCGCCGGGGCCGCTCGCGCGGTTCCCCGCGCCTCCTGGGGGCGCTGACCCCGCCGGGGCCGCGTAGTGCGGGTCGTCTCCCTGGTCCCGTCCCTCACCGAGGCCGTCGCGGTGACGCTTCCCGGGGCCCTCGCCGGCGCCACCGACTGGTGCTGCCGTCCCGAGGACCTGGACGTCGCCCGTGTAGGCGGTACGAAGAACCCGGCGCTGGACCGGATCGTCGCCCTGGCCCCCGACCTGGTGATCGCCAACGAGGAGGAGAACCGCGCCCCCGACCTCGACGCGCTGCGCGCGGCCGGCCTGCACGTGCTGGTCACGGAGGTGCGGAGCGTGCCACAGGCCTGCACGGAGCTGGACCGGGTGCTGACCGCGTGCGGCGCGCGGGGACGCCCGCGCTGGCTGGACGAGGCGGAGGAGGCCTGGACCGCGCTGCCGGAGCCGGCGGAGCGCAGGACGGCGGTCGTACCGGTCTGGCGCCGCCCCTGGATGGTCCTCGGCCGGGACACCTTCGCCGGTGACCTCCTGGCCCGCCTGGGCGTCGACCACGTCTACGCCGCGCACCCCGAGCGGTACCCCCGGGTACCCCTGGAGGAGCTGCGCGCGAAGGCCCCGGACCTGGTGGTCCTGCCCGACGAGCCCTACCGCTTCACCGCCGGCGACGGTCCGGAGGCCTTCCCCGGCCTGCCCTGCGCACTTGTCAGCGGACGGCACCTGACCTGGTACGGCCCGTCGCTGGCGCGGGCTCCACGGGTGCTGGCCGGGGCCCTTGGAGCAGCCGGCCGCTGAGCAGGCCGCGCAGCGTCCCGCCGGCGGCCGCGAGCCAGGCGGCGAGGAGAACGGCGTACAGCCCTACGGCCAGGGCCTCGTACCCGGCGAGTCCGGTGTGCCGGGCGAGTGCCGCGGCCCCGGTGACACAGGTGCCCACCGGGAAGGTGAACGCCCACCAGGTCATCGCGAACCCCATGCCCCGCCGCCGGGCCCGCACCACGTGCGCCGTCGCCAGTCCCAGCCACAGCAGCGCGAACCCCATGACCGGCACCCCGTACAGCACGGCGAACACCCCGAGGCCGCGGTCGTACGGGGCGGGTACGACACCGGGAGCGGCGTCCGCGATCAGCGCTGTCGCGGTGGTGGACTGCCCGAGCGGGCCCAGGACCAGGAACAGCGTCGGGGTGAGCGCGAGCGGCAGCGGACCCGAGGTGATCAGCCGGCCGAAGACCAGCGGCAGCATCAGCAGCGTGGCGAACAGGCTCAGCCCGAACAGCGCGAAGCAGCCGAGCAGCAGGCTCTCCCGGGGCTGGCCCGGCGGCAGCCGGGGCACCAGCAGGGGGCCGAGCGCGGCCGACACCATGGGCGCGACCAGCGGCAGCAGCCACACCGGGGTGGCCTGGGACGGCTCGACGCGATGGCGTACCGGCATCAGGTAGGGGACGGCGACGGCGGCCGCGAGCCCGATGGCCGTGCCGCTGGTGAACAGCACGGTGTCGAGGGCCACGGCCGGTCCGGTGCCGAGCAGGGGCCGCCCGGCCGTCATGGCGCCGCCGCCCACCGCCAGCAGGGCCATGGCCAGACAGCCGTAGAAGGGGGCCACGGCCGGGTCGAGGAGATGGGCGCGGGCCTGGTCGCCGTGGCGGCCCCAGTGCAGCGCCCGCGCCGCCAGCAGGACGATCAGCATGAGCAGCGACAGCACCCAGAACCCCGCGAAGACACCACGCAGCCCGCTCGGGTGTCCGGGCAGCGCGGCGCCGGCCGAACCGACGACGGCGGTTCCCATGACGGAGGCGTACCAGTTGGGGCCGAGGTGGCGGACCCGGGCGGCACGGGGCAGGACGGGGGCGGGCAGGGGCTGGGCTGCGGTGACCATGGTCCCACCGTCTCCCCGTTGCCCGCCCCTGACCAGGGAGTTCAATCCTATGAGGGCATAAGCTGGTCTTATGAGTGAGGCGGAGGGGCAGCGGGAGCGCACGGAGTCACTGGGCTACCGGGTACCGGATCTGGCCGCACTGGAGCTGTTGCTGGCGGTGGCGCGGCTGGGCAGTCTGGGTGCGGCCGCCCGGGAGGTCGGCATCACCCAGCCGGCCGCCAGCAGCCGGCTGCGCTCCATGGAGCGGCAGCTGGGCGTGGCCCTGGTGGACCGCTCGCCGCGCGGTTCCCGGCTCACCGACGCGGGCGCCCTGGTCACGGACTGGGCCCGCCGGGTGGTGGAGGCGGCGGCGGCCTTCGACGCGGGCGCGCGGGCACTGCGCGACCGGCGGGACTCGCGTCTGCGGGTCGCGGCGAGCATGACCATCGCCGAGTACCTGCTGCCGGGCTGGCTGCTCGCGCTGCACGCCGAGCGTCCCGACACCGCCGTCTCCCTGCTCGCGGGCAACTCGGCGAAGGTCGCGGAGCTGCTGCTGTCCGGCGAGGCGGACCTCGGGTTCGTGGAGGGCCTGTCGGTGCCGACCGGCCTGGACTCCGCCGTGATCGCCCACGACCGGCTGATCGTCGTCACCGCCCCCGGCCATCCGTGGGCCCGGCGCGGGCGGCCCGTGACGGCGGAGGAACTCGCGGCGACCCCGCTCATCCTGCGCGAGCGCGGCTCCGGCACCCGTCAGGTCCTGGACGCGGCCCTCGGCGGACTGGCCCGGCCCCTGATCGAGCTGTCCTCGACCACGGCGGTCAAGGCCTCCGCGGTCAGCGGCGCGGGCCCGTCCGTGCTGAGCGAGTTGGCGGTGGGGGAGGAGCTGGCCCTGCGGCGCCTGGTCGGCATTCCGGTGGAGGGCGTGCCGCTGCGCCGGGACCTGCGCGCGGTGTGGCCGACGGGCCACCGGCCGACCGGCCCGGCCCGGGAACTGCTGTCGCTGACCCGGGGGTGACGCGGGCGGGGGCCGAGGGCTGTGGCCGCCGGGGGATCGCGTCGGGGACGCCGCGCCGACCCACGAGCCCGTTCGGACTGTCGGCGTCGGCTGCGGCTGACGTGGGGTGATGCGGGCCGGGCCGGGAGCGGCTGTCCCCGACGCGCGGCGAAGTGGCCAGGGAGCCGCCGTCGGCGGGGGTGACGCGGCCCGGCGGGCGGCTCGCCCTTTCCCGACCGTGCCTCGTGTGACGCTCATCCTCTGGCCCGCCGCGGCCGTTCCGGTCCGGCTCAGGTGGCGGCTGTGACCAGGGCCCGCATCACCCGGAGGTCCTCGCCCATCTCCGGGTGCCACTGCACCCCGAGCACCCAGCCCCGGTCCGGTGGCAGTTCGACGGCTTCCACGGTCCCGTCCGCCGCGTAGGCCGACGGCAGCAGTCCCTCGCCGAGCCGCTCCACCGCCTGGTGGTGGTACGTCGGCACCGTCAGCTCCTCCGGGACGATCCCGGCGTACAGCGTGCCCGGCACCGGCTTCACCGGGTGCCCGCCGAAGACGCCGACCGCCTCCGCGTGCCCGTCCAGGTGCTGGACGAGGCTGCCGCCGAAAGCCACGTTCAGCATCTGCATGCCCCGGCAGACCCCCAGCAACGGCACGCCCGCGGCCAGGGCCGCGTCGATCAGGGCCAGCTCCCAGGCATCCCGCTCGGGTGCCGGAGGCCCGCAACGGGGGGAGCGTTCGGCGCCGTAGCGCGCGGGGTCGACGTCCGGTCCGCCCGCGATCACCAGCCCGTCGAGCCGGGCGACCGCGGCCGGCGCGTGCTCCGCCGCGTCCGGCGGCAGCATCGCGGCCAGGCCGCCGGCCCGCTGCACCATGCCGGGATACGCGGCCGGCAGCAGCGCCGCCGCCAGCTCCCACACGCCCCAGCGCGCGCCCGTCTCCAGATACGTGCTCACACCGATCAGCGGTCGTACGGTCATGCCGCCCTCCCTGGAAGTCAAAGGTGCACCCGCATACCTTTGCAGAAGCGTGCTACGCCAGGAAGCCCCGCAACAGGGCGGCCGTACCCGCGCAGTGCTCGCGCATCATCTCCCGCGCCCCGTCCGCGTCCCCGTCCAGCACCGCCTCCACCAGCGCGGTGTGCTGCCGCTGGGAGTGCTCCAGGTTGCGCACCAGCAGCGGGATGCAGTCGAGCAGGTCGTTGACCGTGGCCCGGACGGCGGCGTACTGCGCGGTCAGGGACGGCGAACCGCACAGCTCGGCGAGGGTCAGGTGCAGCAGCGTGTCCAGGCGCCGGTAGTCGGCGAGCGGGGCCTCGTGCGTGCGGTCCAGTGCCTGCCGCAGCCGCTCGGACTGCGCCTCGGTCAGCCCGTGTGCCGCGCACAGCCCGGCCGCCCCGACCTCCAGCACCTCCCGGAAGCGCAGCACGTCCTCGATGTCGACCTCGGCGATGCGCCGGCGCAGTTCGTCCTCGCCGCCCGCGTCCGCCCGGGGCCGTACGAAGGTGCCGCCGTACCGCCCGCGCCGCGCCTCCACCAGCCCCTGGTCCTGCAGCACCTTCAGCACCTCGCGCAGGGTCACCCGGCTGATCCCGAGCCGCTCCGCCAGGTCCCGCTCGGCCGGCAGCCGCTCGCCGCCCGGCACCAGACCGAGCCGCACGACCTGCAGGATCTGCTCCAGCGCCTCCTCGAAGCCGTTGCCCGCCCGCACCGGCCGCAGCACCGGTGCGAGCCGGTCGCCGGTCTCCTGGGCACGCGCCCCGTCCCACTCCGTCTCCCGCGACATCCGCCCCACCCCCTTCCCAAGCAATGGTTCAGAGCAATACCTTATGACTCCCGGCCCGGCCGAAGAAGCGCGAAGGCGCCCAAGGAGGCTTTCCCGTGGCACACCGCACCGCCCCGCTCAGCACCGAGGAACTGCATGCCCTCGTCGCGAGCGGTGAGATCGACACTGTCGTCCTGGCCTTCCCCGACATGCAAGGGCGTCTCCAGGGCAAGCGGTTCGCCGCCCGCTTCTTCCTCGACGAGGTCCTGCACCACGGCACCGAGGGCTGCAACTACCTCCTCGCCGTCGACACCGAGATGAACACGGTCGACGGCTACGCGATGTCCTCCTGGGACAGCGGCTACGGCGACTTCGCCATGCACCCCGACCTCACGACCCTGCGCCGCGTCCCCTGGCACCCCGGCACCGCCCTGCTCGTCGCCGACCTCGCCTGGAACGACGACACCCCGGTGGTCGCCGCGCCCCGCCAGATCCTGCGCCGCCAGCTGGACCGGCTCGCCGAACTCGGCTACACCGCCCAGGTCGGCACCGAGCTGGAGTTCATCGTCTTCAAGGACACCTACGAGCAGGCCTGGGACGCGAACTACCGGAACCTGACCCCGGCCAACCAGTACAACATCGACTACTCCGTCCTCGGCACCGGCCGCATCGAGCCCCTGCTGCGCCGCCTGCGCAACGACATGGCCGCCGCCGGCCTCACCGTGGAGTCCGCCAAGGGCGAGTGCAACCCCGGCCAGCACGAGATCGTATTCCGCTACGACGAGGCCCTACGCACCTGCGACCAGCACGCCCTGTACAAGACCGGAGCCAAGGAGATCGCCGCCCAGGAAGGCGTCTCGATCACCTTCATGGCCAAGTACAACGAGCGCGAGGGCAACTCCTGCCACATCCATCTCTCGCTGACGGACGCCGACGGAGCCAACGCGATGGCGGCCCCCGACGGGATGTCCGACGTGATGCGGTACTTCCTCGCCGGGCAACTGGCCGCCCTGCGCGACTTCTCGCTGCTCTACGCCCCGAACATCAACAGCTACAAGCGGTTCCAGCCCGGCTCCTTCGCCCCGACCGCCGTCGCCTGGGGTCACGACAACCGCACCTGCGCCCTGCGCGTGGTCGGCCACGGGCGCTCGATGCGCTTCGAGAACCGCCTGCCCGGCGGCGACGTCAACCCCTACCTGGCCGTGGCCGGGCTGATCGCGGCCGGTCTGCACGGCGTCGAGCACAAGCTCGAACTGCCCGACCCGTGTGCCGGCAACGCCTACACCGCCGGTTTCGACCAGGTGCCGACCACCCTGCGCGAGGCGGCCGAACTCTGGGAGCACAGCCCGATCGCCCGGGCCGCCTTCGGCGACGAGGTCGTGGCCCACTACCGGAACATGGCGCGCGTCGAGCTGGACGCCTACGACGCCGCGGTCACCGACTGGGAGCTGCGCCGCTCCTTCGAACGCCTGTGAGCGCCCCCGCGAACGCTCCCGATCCGCCTCCTGCCGGTCCGCCCTCGACACCCGTGTTCCGACGCCTGTGAAAGGTCACCCCGTGTCCGACCCCCACGAGCTGAAGGTCCTCAACCCCGCCACCGAGGAGGTCGTCGCCACCGTCCCCGCCGCCGGTGCCGAGGACGTGGACGCCGCCGTCGTACGCGCCGCACGCGCCCAGGCCGGCTGGGCCGCCCTCGCACCCGCCGACCGGGCCCGGCTGCTGCGCCGCTTCGCAGACGTCGTCGACGCCCACAACGAGGAACTCGCCCGGCTGGAGGTCAAGGAGGCCGGCCACACCGTCGGCAACGCCCGCTGGGAGGCCGGCAACGCACGCGACCTGCTGCTGTACGCGGCCGGCGGCGCCGAACGCGTCCTCGGCCGGCAGATCCCGGCCCCCGGCGGCTGGAACGTCACCTTCCACGAACCTCTCGGCGTCATCGGCGTGATCGCCCCCTGGAACTTCCCCATGCCGATCGCCGCCTGGGGCTCGTTCCCGGCACTCGCCGCGGGCAACGCGGTCGTCCTGAAGCCGGCCGAGACCACCCCGCTGACCGCGCTCCGCCTCGCCGAACTCGCCCTGGAGGCGGGCCTGCCCGAGCACCTCTTCCAGGTGCTGCCCGGCTACGGCCACACCGCCGGGCGCGCCCTGGTGGACCACCCCGGCGTCGCCAAGATCGTGTTCACCGGCTCCACCACCACCGGCCGCGAGGTCATGGAGCGCTGCGCCCGCCTGGTCAAGCCGGTCACCCTCGAACTCGGCGGCAAGAGCCCCAACGTCGTCTTCGCCGACGCCGACCTCGCCACGGCCCTGGACCCGTCCTCCTTCGTGGACAACTCCGGCCAGGACTGCTGCGCCCGCACCCGCATCCTCGTCCAGGAGTCGGTGTACGACGAGGCCCGCGCCTTCCTCGCCGACGCGCTCGCCGCCGTCGTCGTGGGCGACCCGGCCGACGAGAAGACCCAGATGGGCCCGCTGATCTCCGCCCGGCAGCTGGAGCGGGTCCGGTCGTACGTCCCCGCGGACACCCCGGCCCTGCGCGGCGCAGCCCCCGACGGACCCGGCTTCTGGTTCCCGCCGACCGTGCTCACCGGGGAGCGGCACGACAGCCCGGCGGCCCGTGAGGAGATCTTCGGCCCCGTCGCCGTCCTCCTGCCCTTCACCGACGAGCAGGACGCCGTCCGCCTCGCCAACGACACCCCCTACGGCCTCTCCGGCTCCATCTGGACCCGGGACATCGGCCGCGCCCTGCGCGTCTCCCAGGCCGTCCGCGCCGGCAACCTGTCCGTCAACTCCCACTCCAGCGTCCGCTACTGGACCCCGTTCGGCGGCTTCAAGCAGTCCGGCCTCGGCCGGGAGCTGGGCCCCGACGCCCTGACCGCATTCACCGAAACCAAGAACGTCTTCATCAGCACGGAGGGCCCCGCACAGTGACCGACACCAACGTTTGCCGCCGCCTGGTCGGCCGTACCGCCGTCGTCACCGGAGCCGGCAGCGGCATCGGCCTCGCCACCGCCCGCCGTCTCGCCGCCGAAGGCGCCCAGGTGGTCTGCGCGGACATCGACGAGACGGCGGGCAAGGCCGCCGCCGACGAGGTCGGCGGCCTCTTCGTCCGCGTCGACGTCACCGACCCCGAGCAGGTCGAGGCGCTGTTCAAGACGGCGTACGACACCTACGGCAGCGTCGACGTCGCCTTCAACAACGCCGGCATCTCCCCGCCCGACGACGACTCCATCCTGGAGACCGGCCTGGCGGCCTGGAGGCGGGTCCAGGAGGTCAACCTCACCTCCGTCTACCTGTGCTGCAAGGCCGCCATCCCCTACATGCGCCGCCAGGGCCGGGGCTCCATCATCAACACCGCGTCCTTCGTCGCCCGGATGGGCGCGGCCACCTCCCAGATCTCCTACACCGCGTCCAAGGGCGGCGTCCTCGCCATGTCCCGCGAGCTGGGCGTGCAGTTCGCCCGCGAGGGCATCCGGGTCAACGCCCTGTGCCCCGGCCCGGTCAACACCCCGCTGCTCCAGGAGCTGTTCGCGAAGGATCCGGAGCGGGCGGCCCGCCGACTCGTCCACATCCCGGTCGGCCGGTTCGCCGAGGCAGCGGAGATCGCCGCCGCCGTAGCCTTCCTGGCCAGCGACGACTCCTCCTTCGTCAACGCCACCGACTTCCTGGTGGACGGCGGGATCTCGGGCGCGTACGTCACGCCCCTGTAGGCCCGAGGTGTACGGTCCCCGTCGTATGCGACAGCTTTCCGCGTGGACCCTGGCAGCGGCCGCCGTCCTGGCGGCCGCGCCCACCGCAACCGCCGAAGCCGGCACCTTGTCCGCCAACTGCCCACGACTGCACGGTGATTGGTACGGCCACAACCGTGAGCGGCTGCAGCAGGTGATCGACGCCCGCGGCACCTGCTCCGGACACCGGGGCGCGGTGGCCGCGTTCGACTGGGACAACACGATCACCAAGAACGACGTCACCGACGCCACCCTCTCCTGGGCGCTGCGCCACGACCGGCTGCTGCGTCCCGCCCGCTGGAAGGACACCAGCGCCTGGCTGACGGACACCGCCGACCGGGCCCTCGCCACCGCCTGCGGCACCGGCGCCGGGGAGCCCCTGCGCACCTCCGACCGTCCGCACTGCACCGACGAGATCGTCGAGATCCGCGAGAACGGCACGACCACGAGCGGGGCCGCCGCCTTCGCGGGACGGTGGAACCACCGGCGCACCGTGCCGCAGTACGCCTGGGTGCCCCAGCTCTTCGCCGGCCGCACCCCCGCCGAGGTCGCCGCCTACACCCGCGCCGCCCGCTCCGAGGCCCTGGCCGCACCGATCGGCGCGACCCGCACCCTCGGCACCCACACGGTCCCGGCGTACATCCGCTACTACGACCAGCAGCGCGACCTCGTCCGCACCCTCCAGCGGGCCGGATTCCGCGTCTACGTCGTCTCCGCCGGCTCCGAACCCATCACGGAGGTCTGGTCCCGGGCCATCGGCGTGGACGCGGCCCACACCATCGCCATCCGCTCGGTCCTCGACCACCGGGGACGCATCACCACCCGCAACGAGGGCTGCGGAGACGTGCCCGCTTCCCGGGGCGCGGCCATCCCGTACATCGACGGCAAGCGCTGCTGGATCAACCAGGAGATCTACGGCGTCCGCGGCGTCCGGGCCTGGCAGAAGCAGCCCTGGAAGCGGCGGCCCGCCGTCGCGGGCGGCGACGCCGACACCGACGTCACCTTCGTGGACGACGCCACCGGCGCCCATGTCGTGCTCAACCGGAACAAGGCCGAGCTGATGTGCCGGGCCTACGACGACGCCGACGGCCGCTGGCTGATCAACCCCATGTTCCTCGAACCGCTGCCGCGCAGGCCCGATCCCTACCCCTGCTCCACCACGGCCCGCACGGCCCCCGACGGCACCCGCGGGCCGGTGCTCCGCCCCGACGGCTCGGTGGTGCCGGACCAGGCGGACACCGTCCACTGACGGGCGCCCGCGTGCAACCGGCGGGCGCTCAGAGGAACGTGTGGCCCTCGCCGCGGTAGGTGGGCACGGTCGCCGTCACCGTGTCCCCCTCGATCAGGTGCAGAGCGTCGAACCGCTCGCACAGTTCGCCCGCCTTGGCGTGCCGGAACCACACCTTGTCGCCGATGAGCAGGTCGTCGGCGGGCGCGCCCAGCAGCGGGGTCTGCACCTCGCCCGGCCCTTCCTGCGGGTCGTACGCCAGCCCCTCCGGCAGGTACGGCACCGGCAGCCGGTCGCGTCCGGCGACACCGGAGGCCGGGTAGCCGCCGCCGAGCACCGTGACGACACCGACACCGGGCCGCCGCACCACCGGAAGGGCGAACAGGGCGGCCGGACGGCCCGTGAAGGACGTGTAGTTGTCGAACAGACGCGGCACGTACAGCCCCGAACCGGCCGCTATCTCCGTCACCGCGTCCTCGGCGGCGGTGTACTGCACACTGCCCGTGCCACCGCCGTTGACGAACTCCAGGCCGGGGACGACCGCGCGCACCGCGCGCACCACGGCGGCCCGCCGCTCGGCCAGCTCCCGCCGGGCCGCGGCCTGCATCAGCCGGATCGCCCGGGACCGCAGCCGCCGCCCGGCCACCGCGTCCCCGACCCCGGCGACGTGCCCTTCGTACGCCATGATTCCCACCAGCCGGAAGCCCGGGCGCCGCGCCACCGACCGTGCCAGCTCGGCGAGTTGAGCGGGGGAGCGCAGCGGTGAGCGGCGTGCCCCGACCCGCACCCGGCCGCCGAGCAGCTGCAGCGAGGTGTCCAACTCCAGGCAGACCCGCACCACTTCACGCCCGCCGGCGCGGGCCGCGTCGATCAGGTCGAGCTGGGCCGGATCGTCCACCATGACGGTGACGGCGGCGGCGAGCTTGGGATCGGCGGCCAGCTCGGCGAACCCGGCGCGGTCGGCGGACGGGTAGGCGAGCAGGACGTCGTCGAACCCGGAGCGGGCGAGCCACAGCGACTCGGCCAGGGTGAACGACATGAGGCCCCGGAAGCCGTCTCGGGCCAGGACGCGTTCCAGCAGGGCGCGGCAGCGGACCGACTTGCTCGCGACCCGGACCGGCTTGCCGCCGGCCCGGCGCAGGAGATCGTCCGCGTTGGCGTCGAAGGCGTCCAGGTCCACGATCGCGAGGGGGGCGTCGAGATGGGCGGTGGCCCTGTCGTAACGGGCCCTGTCGGCGGCGAGCGCAGTCATGACGGAAGCCTGCCAGACAGGATTACCGCAGGGTAGGGGGACGTACCGGGCAGATGCCCCGGTGCCGCGCACTGGTTCCCGGTCACCGGCCGGCAACCCGTAGAGTGACGCGCACATACGGCGGAACACGCCCGGCGAAGACGCGCTCGGCGCGCCGGCTGAACCGGGATGCCCGTCCGGCCGTACGGGTATGCGTGCCCGGGAGAGAGCTTCCGCACCGGGCGCGGCCGGGGAGGAGCACGGCCCGCGTAGGCAAGACGGCCCGGGCACGAGGAAACGGGGGGTGCATGAGCTCGGAACCGCGCCACGCCCCCGTGCCGCCACGCCCCTCGACCCCGCCCACGGCCGAACCGCCCCGCCCCGCCCGAACACCCCGCGTCCCCCGCCCGCCCCTGCACCCCCCGAGCGCCCCCCACCGCTCCGGACCGGCCCCGTCGGCGGACGCCCCCGGGCCCTCCGAGCGGGGCGCGGTGTCGGGCGTCTCCGGGCTTTCCGAGCGCGGTCCGGTACCGGCTGCTCCCCAACTTCCCGGGCAGGGACCGGCGTCGGGTGCACCGGCATCGGCCTGGGGTTCGCGCCCGGACTCCCGGTCCGCCCACCCCGGTACCGGGCGCCCGGCCGGAGCGATGACGGACGACGATCCCGACGACGAGCCTTCCGTCTTCACCCCGCGTGATTCCCGGCCGCCCGCCAGCGCGGCCGAGCTGGGTGAACGGCCCCCTGCCGCGCGCTCCGGGCCGGTGACCGCTGCCGGTCGGCGACCAGGGCCGGCCTTCCGCACGTCCGCCGTGCCCGAAATCTCCGACCCGGTGAACCCGCCACCGCCGCCCGCCTCGGCCCGCTTCCCGGACGCCCCTCCGGAGACCCCCGAGGAGACGACGACCCGCCTCCGCCCGATCCCCCCGGCCCCCGGACCCCGGCACCCGGGACTCCGGCACCCCGGACCCACGGGGCCTACCGGACCCAGCGGACCCACGGGGCCTACCGGACCCACCGGGTCGGCTGGGCCCATCGGGCCGGCTAGGCCTGCCGGGCCTGCCGGGTTCACCGCGCCCTCCGGGGTCACCGGCGCTGCACGTGCCTTCGCGCAGGCCGGGGACGGCTCTCGCGTCGGCTCCGTGCCCGCGGCCGGCGGCGTGTCCGGCGCGTCGGCGGGTCGTCGCGCCGGTTCCGCGCCCGCTTCCGGAGGTTCCGTCGCCGGCCCGGCGGCCCCCGTGTCCGCCGCGGCCCCCGTGTCCGCGGCCCCCGGTTCCGCAGCCCCCGCGGAGGCGAGGCGTGGAGCGGATGGCTGGAGGTCCATGGCGGGCGCCCGGCAGCCCGCGAGCGCCCCGTCCGCGCCGGACCCGGCCCTGTCCTGGAGTGCCGTCCGCCCGGTGGTGTCGTTCGGGGAGCCCGAGGCCTTCGGGGCCCGGCCGCGTCCCCGGGTCCGGCCGCGCACCGCCGCTGCCGCCGCGTGTCTCGTGCTCGGCCTGGGTCTCATCGGCGGCGCGGTGACCGGGAGTTGGCTCACCGGGGAAGGGGAAGGACGCCCTCCCGGCAGTCAGTACGCCGCCGCCGCCACGCTCTGGCACAGCACGCCCGTCGACCAGCTGTTCCCGCCCACCGTCGAGGGCACCGGCGCGGGTCCCGGCGGCGCCGACCGCACCTGGACCCGGATCGCCGTGGCCCCGGACAGCGGCTGCGCCGACGCCTTCGACCCGCTGCTCCACAAGGCACTCGCCCCGGTCGGCTGCCGCCGGCTCCTGCGCGCCACCTACACCGACGCGACCCAGAGCCACGTCACCACCGTCGGCCTGCTGTTCGCCAAGGCCGACCCGGCCACCATGGCCGCACTGGCCCGGCGTTTCCGCGACGAGCGCCTGGACCGGCGCAGCGACCTGATGCCCCGGCCGTACGCGGCCCGGGGCACCGCGGCGGCCCGCTTCGGCGACGCGCAGCGCGCCACCTGGACCGTCTCGGTCCTCACCGACGCCCCCCTCGTCGCCTACGCCGTCTCCGGCTGGGCCGACGGCCGTACCGTCGACTCGCCCCAGCCCGCCGCGGACGCCGTCCGCTCCGGCGCCACCACGGCCACGGCCCAGGCCGGCCTCGGCAACGAGGCCCAGGGCCTGGCCGACCGCGTCGAACGGCGCCTGCGCCAGACCATCGGCTCGGCCACGGAGAACCCTGCATGAGGCCTTCGCCCCGCGGTCACCGCCGCCCGCGCCCCGCCGCCGCGGCGGTGAGTCTCGCGCTGGCCGGCTCCCTCGTCCTGCTGCCGTCCGCCGCCGCGCACGCCGACGGACTCCGCGGCCAGCAGTGGGGCCTGTCCGCGCTGCATCTGACCCAGGCCTGGCGGACCACCAAGGGCGGCGGCGTCACCGTCGCCGTCCTGGACACCGGCGTCGAGGCCGACCATCCCGACCTCACCGGCAACGTCCTGCCCACCAAGGACATGATCGGCTTCGGCGCCGGTCCGGGCGACCGCGGCTGGGCCCGGCACGGCACCGCCATGGCCGGCATCATCGCCGGTCACGGCCACGGAGCCGGGGACGGTGACGGCGTACTCGGCGTCGCCCCGGAAGCGAAGATCCTGCCGGTCCGCGTGATCCTGGAAGACGGCGACCCCGCCCGCTCCAAGGCCCGCACCACCCGCGGCAACGCGCTCGCCGACGGCATCCGCTGGGCCGCCGACCACGGTGCCGACGTCATCAACCTCTCCCTCGGCGACGACTCCGACTCCGCCCACCCCGAACCGAGCGAGGACGAGGCCGTGCAGTACGCCCTCAAGAAGGGCGTCGTCGTGGTGGCCTCGGCGGGCAACGGCGGGGACAAGGGCGACCACGTCTCCTACCCGGCCGCCTACCCGGGCGTCATCGCCGCCACGGCCGTGGACAAGTACGGCACCCGCGCCTCCTTCTCCACCCGCCGCTGGTACGCCGCGGTCAGCGCGCCCGGCGTGAACATCGTGATCGCCGACCCCGACCACAAGTACTACGAGGGCTGGGGCACGAGCGCGGCCTCCGCCTTCGTCTCCGGCGCGGCGGCCCTGATCAAGGCCGCCCACCCCGAGCTGTCCCCGGCCCAGGTCAAGAAGCTCCTGGAGGACACCGCCCGGGACGCCCCGGTGGGCGGCCGCGACGACTCCCGGGGCTTCGGCATGATCGACCCGGCGGCCGCGCTGCGGTCGGCGGCCCGCCTGAAGCCCCGGGGCCTGCGCTCGGCGTCCTACGGCGACGAGTACTTCGGCTCCGGCCCGGACGCCGCCGGCTCCACCGGCGGCGCGTCCGGCTGGGCGGGACCCCTGGCGGGCAGCGCCGGTGCGGTCCTGCTGGTGGCCGGGGTGATCCTGTGGAGAGGCCGCAGGGAGACCCCCTGAACGTCCACGGGGCCGCGCCGCCGGCGAACGCATGCGCCGCAGGGCGACCCCCGAAGGCTCACAGAGCCGCGGCGCCGTCCGCCGCCCGTCGCGCGGACGGCCGGTACGCGAGCCCGCGGCCCCCCACGAGCCCGGCCGCCTCCCCCCTATAGGCTCGGTGACCGTGGCGAACAAGAACATCCCCGACCCCGGCTTCTCCGACGACGACGGCTCCGCCGACCCCCGGCTGAGCGCCGCGCTCGCCGTCTGGGCCGGGGACCGCAGCGCCCTCGGGCCCGTCCTGGACGCGCTCAGGGGCGCCCGTCTGCTGGTACCCGTCGTCGCCGTGCTCGGCGAGGTCGAGGAGGACGGGAACGGGTTGCGCCGCGAGAAGACCAGCGACATGGCCGTACCCACCCTGAAGGCCGGCCACCGCACCGCCCTGCCCGCCTTCACCTCCACCGAGTCCCTCGCCCGCTGGGACCCCGGGGCCCGCCCGGTCGCCGTACCGCTGCACCAGGCCCTCGAGGCCGCCGCGCACGAGAAGGCCGACACGGTCGTGCTGGACCTCGCCGGACCCGTGCCCTTCGAGCTGACCGGCCCGGCGCTGCTCGCCCTCGCCGAGGGCCGCACCAGCACCGATCCGCTCACCGACCCGGCCGTCGTCGGCGCCGTCCGCGCGGCCGTGGCGGCGGAGCCCGCCGTGCTGCGCGCCCACCTCGGGCCGGGACGGGCCGACGGCACCCTCGCGCTCGTCCTCGACCCGGCCGCCGAGGCCGCCGAGGCCGCCCGGACGGTCGCCGAGCGCCTCGCGGCCGACGAGACGCTGAGGGCCCGCCTGGTGCGCGGCCTCGACCTGGCACTGCTGCCGGCCGGGACCACGCCTCCGGGCGAGCCCTTGTACGTGCGCGGATGAGCGGGGCGGACTAGCCGTAGACAGGCCCGGTGTACTTCTCACCGGGGCCCTGGCCCGGCTCGTCCGGGACGATCGACGCCTCACGGAACGCAAGCTGCAACGACTTCAGACCGTCGCGCAGCGGCGCCGCGTGGAAGGAGCTGACCTCGGTCGTGCTCGCGTCCAGCAGACCGGCGAGAGCGGTGATCAGCTTGCGGGCCTCGTCCAGGTCCTTGTACTTCTCGCCCTCCTCGCTGAGCCCGAGCTTCACGGCGGAGGCGCTCATCAGGTTCACGGCGACCGTCACGATCACCTCGACGGCGGGGACCTCGGCGATGTCCCGGGTCATCGCGTCGAAGTCGGGGGAGTCGGGAGGGGTGTCACTCATGCCCCACACGATAGGCGGTCCCGCCCGACGGCCCTCAATTAGCCCTTGTCAGGCGATCCTGCTAACGTGGACAACGACCGGCCGGTCATGTCATGTGTGAAAACAGGACGACCGGCCCACAAGTGGAGGCTCCGATCTCCCACCTGACCGTCCTCCGGGGCGGCGGGTCTCCGGTCAGGCGGCCACCATCGTTCCGTACGGACGATGGAGTCGCCCGAATGTGCGCCCCGCGGTCACCGCGGCGGTGCTCCGGTAGCCATTGGAGCCCGTCCGCCTGTGATCGTCCGGGGCATTTTTTGTGCTTCGGCGCGGTTAGGTCTAACGATCAGAGACGTTACGCGGCTGTCCGCCAGACCGTCGCGTGGTGCTACCGAGGAGGATCCATCAGCGCCGAGCCCCGCATCAACGACCGGATTCGCGTTCCCGAGGTGCGACTTGTCGGTCCCAGTGGCGAGCAGGTGGGCATTGTCCCGCTCGCTAAGGCACTGGAGCTTGCGCAGGAGTACGACCTGGACCTGGTCGAGGTCGCGGCGAACGCCCGTCCGCCCGTGTGCAAGCTCATGGACTACGGGAAGTTCAAGTACGAGTCGGCCATGAAGGCCCGTGAGGCGCGCAAGAACCAGGCGCACACGGTCATCAAGGAGATGAAGCTCCGGCCGAAGATCGACCCGCACGACTATGACACCAAGAAGGGTCACGTCGTCCGGTTCCTCAAGCAGGGCGACAAGGTCAAGATCACGATCATGTTCCGTGGTCGCGAGCAGTCCCGGCCCGAGCTGGGCTACCGACTGCTGCAGCGCCTCGCGGAGGACGTCCAGGACCTCGGTTTCGTCGAATCGAACCCGAAGCAGGACGGCCGAAACATGATCATGGTTCTCGGTCCGCACAAGAAGAAGACCGAGGCGATGGCCGAGGCCCGTCAGGCGCAGGAGGCCCGCAAGGCCGAGGCGAAGGCGAACCCCGGTAAGTCGCAGAACCCTGCCGAGGCAGAGGGATCGTCGGAGGAGCCCGTCGAGGCTCCGTTCGAGGAGCCCGCCGAGGCGTGATCCCGGGGGACACACCCGTCCCCGAGGATGTAACCGATACAAGAGCGACGCTCCATCGTGCCCGGTTTCACGACCGGGCACCGGAGCGCCACCGACGAGGAGAGAACGGCGCTATGCCGAAGAACAAGTCGCACAGCGGTGCCAGCAAGCGCTTCAAGATCACCGGCTCCGGCAAGGTGCTCCGCGAGCGCGCCGGCAAGCGCCACCTGCTCGAGCACAAGTCGTCCCGCGTCACGCGTCGCCTCACCGGCAACGCCGAGATGGCCCCGGGCGACGCCGCGAAGATCAAGAAGCTTCTCGGCAAGTGACGCACCGGCGCTCACCATTCGCCGAGCGCCGTACGTCAGGACCGGGACCCAGTCGTTTCCGGGTCGTGTGAGCACCCACCACGACCCCGCTACAAGGAGTTAACAAGTGGCACGCGTCAAGCGGGCAGTCAACGCCCACAAGAAGCGCCGGGCGATCCTCGAGCAGGCCTCCGGCTACCGCGGTCAGCGTTCGCGCCTGTACCGCAAGGCCAAGGAGCAGGTCACCCACTCGCTGGTCTACAACTACAACGACCGTAAGAAGCGCAAGGGCGACTTCCGTCAGCTGTGGATCCAGCGCATCAACGCCGCTGCCCGCGCCAACGGCATCACCTACAACCGCTTCATCCAGGGTCTGAAGGCCGCGAACATCGAGGTCGACCGCAAGATCCTGGCCGAGCTGGCCGTGAACGACGCGAACGCCTTCGCGGCGCTCGTCGAGGTGGCGCAGAAGGCGCTGCCGTCGGACGTCAACGCGCCGAAGGCCGCGTGACGCCGCGCTGGCTCTAGCCGACGCTCACTGGACCCGCAGGCTGTCATGGCTTGCGGGTCCTGTTGTTGGGGGCCCTCGGTGCGTTCTCCCGCCGCAGGTCCGTCGTGGTCGCTCGCGCAGTTCCCCGCGCCCCTTCGGGGGGCGCCACAAGTTTTCGAAAGTATGAGGATGCCCTCCGTCTCCCCTGAGCTGATCTCGCCCCGGTCCGCCCGCGTCTCCGCCGCGCGCCGGCTCGCCAAGCGGAACTTCCGGGGCAAGGACCGGCTGTTCCTCGCGGAGGGACCGCAGGCCGTACGGGAGGCCGCCGGGCACCGGGGTGCGGACGGGGCGCCCACGCTCGTCGAGCTGTTCGCCACCGTCGAGGCCGCCGAGCGGTACGCCGACATCATCGGAGCGGCCCGCGGCGCGGACGCCCGGGTGCACCTCGCGTCCGAAGAGGTCATCGCCGACATCTCCACCACCGTCACCCCGCAGGGCCTGGTCGGCGTCTGCCGGTTCCTGGACACCCCGTTCGAGGACGTCCTCGCCGCGCGCCCCCGGCTCGTCGCCGTCCTCGCGCACGTCCGCGACCCCGGGAACGCGGGCACGGTGCTGCGCTGCGCCGACGCGGCCGGAGCCGAGGCCGTGATCCTCACGGACGCCTCCGTCGACCTGTACAACCCCAAGGCCGTGCGGGCCTCCGTCGGCTCGCACTTCCATCTGCCCGTCGCCGTCGGCGTGCCCATCGAGCGTGCCGTCGAGGGGCTGCAGGAGGCCGGCGTGCGCATCCTCGCAGCCGACGGCGCCGGTGACCGCGACCTCGACGAGGAGCTGGACAAGGGCGCCATGGGCGGGCCGACCGCCTGGGTCTTCGGCAACGAGGCCTGGGGGCTGCCCGAGGAGACCCGCGCGCTCGCCGACGCCGTCGTGAGCGTCCCCATCCACGGAAGAGCCGAGAGCCTGAACCTCGCCACCGCCGCCGCCGTATGTCTCTACGCGTCGGCCCGGGCACAGCGCGCCTCCGGAGGGTGCCGCTCCGTAACCCAGAGCTAGTAGGGTGACCAGCTCGGGGCCCTGCGCCGTCTGAGAGGTGGGGTACGGGGATGAGTGTGGCCGGCACGAGCACCGCGCCGGAGGGCCGGGACGCGCGGCCTACGCGCGCGCCCCGGGACCGCGGGACCGGCCCGGGCGTCGATCCCGACCAGCTGCCCGACGGGCTCGTCGTCGCCGACGAGCACGGCCGGATCGTCGGCTTCAACGCCGCCGCCGCGCGCATCACCGCCGTACCGGCCGCCGACGCCCTCGGCCGGTCGCTGGAGAAGGCGCTGCCGCTGGAGGACCTGGAAGGACGGCGCTGGTGGCAGGTCACCGACCCCTACGGCGGACTGGCGATCCGGGTCCGGCAGCCCGAGCGCAACCTGCTGCTGCCCGGCGGCCGGGAAGTGCTGGTCTCCGCCCGGTACGTGCGCGACGAGCCGCTCGGACCCGTACGGCAGGTGGTCGTCTGCCTGCGGGACACCGAGGCCCGCCGCCGTACCGAACGCAGCCACGCCGAGCTGATCGCCACCGTCGCCCATGAGCTGCGCTCCCCGCTGACCTCCGTGAAGGGCTTCACCGCCACGCTCCTCGCCAAGTGGGAACGCTTCACCGACGACCAGAAGCGGCTGATGCTGGAGACCGTCGACGCCGACGCCGACCGCGTCACGCGCCTCATCGCCGAGCTGCTGGACATCTCCCGGATCGACAGCGGGCGGCTGGAGGTGCGCCGGCAGCCCGTCGACATAGGCGCCGCCGTCTCCCGGCACATCCAGGCCTACGTCGCCGCCGGCCAGCGCGCCGACCGCTTCCTGCTGCGCATCGAACAGCCGCTGCCCGACCTGTGGGCCGACCCCGACAAGGTCGACCAGGTGCTGAGCAACCTCATCGAAAATGCCGTGCGGCACGGCGAGGGAACCGTCACCATTGCCATCACGCCCTCGGCGTCCCCCCGCGAGGGCGAGGACGGCGAGCACGCAGCCACGTCGGTCACGGTGAGCGACGAGGGGCCCGGCATCCCGGAGGAGTCAATGAACCGCGTCTTCACCCGCTTCTGGCGGGGCAGCAAGCGCGGCGGCACCGGCCTCGGGCTCTACATCGTGAAGGGCATCGTCGAGGCCCACGGCGGCACCATCACGGTCGGCCGCGCCGCCGGCGGCGGGGCCGAGTTCCGATTTACGTTGCCCGTGGCGGCCCCGGCCTATCTGGCCTGAGCGCACCGCGGGCGCATTCGCGTTCCTTCACCCCGTTAGACTCGGCCTTTGGCACCTTTGTGTCCTTCACACGGCCCTCGCGAGTCGGTGACGGGGACCATCCGCCAGCCAATCGGAAGCACGGGAAGAGATGTCGGCACCGAATAAGTCGTACGACCCTGTAGAGGTCGAGGCCTTGAAACCGGAAGAGATCGAGCGCATGCGGGACGAGGCGCTCGCCGCCTTCGCCGCCGCGGGCTCCCTCGACGCGCTCCACGAGGCGAAGGTCGCCCACACCGGCCCGGCCTCCCCGCTGGCCCTCGCCAACCGCGAGATCGGCGCCCTGCCCCCGCACGCCAAGGCCGAGGCCGGCAAGCGCGTCGGCATGGCCCGCGGCGCCGTGAACAAGGCCCTCGCCGCCCGGCAGGCGGAACTGGAGGCCGAGCGCGACACGCGCGTGCTGGTCGAGGAGGACGTGGACGTCACGCTGCCGTACGACCGCGTCCCGGCCGGTGCACGGCACCCGCTGACCACACTGTCGGAGCGCATCGAGGACGTCTTCGTGGCCATGGGCTACGAGGTCGCCGAGGGCCCCGAGGTCGAGGCCGAGTGGTTCAACTTCGACGCCCTCAACATCGGCCCGGACCACCCGGCCCGCGGCGAGGCCGACACGTTCTTCGTGCGCGGGGAGGACGGCGGCAGCGAATCCGGTGTCGTGCTGCGCACCCACACCTCGCCCGTCCAGATCCGCTCGCTGCTCGACCGTGAGCTGCCGGTGTACGTGATCTGCCCGGGCCGGGTGTACCGCACCGACGAGCTGGACGCCACGCACACCCCGGTCTTCCACCAGGTCGAGCTGCTCGCCGTGGACGAGGGCCTCACCATGTCGGACCTCAAGGGCACCCTGGACCACATGGTCCAGTCGCTGTTCGGCGAGGGCATGAAGACCCGGCTGCGCCCGAACTTCTTCCCCTTCACCGAGCCGTCCGCCGAGATGGACATGCTCTGCTACGTCTGCAAGGGCGAGTCCGTCGGCAACCTCGACCGGCCCTGCCGCACCTGCTCCAGTGAGGGCTGGATCGAGCTGGGCGGCTGCGGCATGGTCAACCCCAAGGTGCTGGCCGCGTGCGGCGTCGACCCGGAGAGGTACAGCGGCTTCGCCTTCGGGTTCGGCATCGAGCGGATGCTGATGTTCCGCCACAACGTCGAAGACATGCGAGACATGGTCGAGGGTGACGTCCGGTTCACCCGGCCGTTCGGGATGGAGATCTGATGCGGGTCCCGCTTTCTTGGCTGCGGGAGTACGTCGACCTGCCGGCGACCGAAACCGGCCGTGACGTCCAGGCCAAGCTCATCTCGGCGGGTCTGGAGGTCGAGACCGTCGAGCAGCTCGGCGCCGACCTCAAGGGCCCGCTGGTCGTCGGCCAGGTGCTGACCATCGAGGAGCTGGAGGGCTTCAAGAAGCCCATCCGCTTCTGCACCGTCGACGTCGGCCGGGCCAACGGGACGGGCGAGCCCCAGGAGATCGTCTGCGGCGCCCGCAACTTCGCCGTCGGCGACAAGGTCGTCGTGGTCCTCCCGGGCGCCACGCTGCCCGGCGGCTTCTCCATCGCCGCCCGCAAGACCTACGGCAAGACCTCCCACGGCATGATCTGCTCCGGCGACGAGCTGGGCATGGGCGACGACGGCAGCCACGGCATCATCGTGCTGCCGCCGGAGACCGAGGTCGGCAAGGACGCCGTCGAGCTGCTGGAGCTGGTCGACGAGGTCCTTGACATCGCCGTCACCGCCAACCGCGGCGACTGCCTGTCCATCCGCGGTGTCGCCCGCGAGACCGCCATCGCCTACGGCCTGCCGCTGCGCGACCCGGCCCTGCTGGACGTGCCCGCGCCGAACGCCTACGGCTACCCGGTCCAGGTCACCGACCCCGCGGGCTGCGACCGCTTCACCGCCCGCACGGTGACCGGTCTGAGCCCCGAGGCGCGCTCCCCGATCTGGCTGCAGCGCCGGCTGCAGAAGGTCGGCATGCGCCCGATCTCGCTCGCCGTCGACGTCACCAACTACGTGATGATGGAGCTGGGCCAGCCCCTGCACGCCTACGACCGCACGCTGGTCCAGGGCACCATCGGCGTGCGCCGGGCCGAGGAGGGCGAGAAGCTCGTCACCCTCGACGGCGTCGAGCGGAAGCTGCACGCCGAGGACCTGGTCATCACCGACGAGCGCGGCCCGATCGGCCTGGCCGGCGTCATGGGCGGCGCCCACACCGAGATCGCCGACCACGACGACGTGGAGAACGCCACGAGCGACGTGGTCGTCGAGGCGGCCCACTTCGACGCCGTCTCGATCGCCCGTACGGCCCGCCGCCACAAGCTGTCCTCCGAGGCGTCCCGCCGCTTCGAGCGGGGCGTCGACCCGCAGGCGGCCGCGGCCGCAGCGCAGCGGACCGTGGACCTTCTGGTCCTGCTCGCCGGCGGCACGGCCGAGGCCGGCGTCACGGAGATCGTCGCGCCCTCCGGCCCGCACACGATCACCGTCCCGGCCGATCACCCGGACAAGGTCGCGGGCGTCGAGTACGGCCGCGAGACCGTCGTCCGCCGCCTGCAGGAGATCGGCTGTGACGTCTACGGGCAGGACGAACTGCTCGTCACCGTCCCGTCGTGGCGGCCCGACCTGCTCGAGGCGAACGACCTGGCGGAGGAGGTCATCCGCCTGGAGGGCTACGAGAACCTGCCCTCCACGCTGCCCAGGCCGGTCTCCGGTCACGGCCTGACCCACCGCCAGCGGCTGCACCGCCGGGTCGGCCGGGCACTGGCCGGCGCGGGCTACGTCGAGGCGCCGAACTACCCGTTCGTCGCCGAGCAGGTCTTCGACCAGCTCGGTCTGGAGGCGGGCGACCCGGCCCGCCGGGTCGTGAAGCTGGCCAACCCGCTGAGCGACGAGGAGCCCGCGCTCCGCACGACGCTGCTGCCCGGCCTGCTGGGCGCCCTGCGGCGCAACGACGGCCGGGGCTCGCACGACCTGGCGCTGTTCGAGACGGGCCTGGTCTTCCACCCCCGCGAGGACCGCCGCGCCGCCGCGCACCTGCCCGTCGACCGGCGCCCCACCGACGAGCAGCTGGCCGGGCTGGACGCCGTGCTGCCCGAGCAGCCGCGGCACGTCGCCGTCGTGCTCACCGGCTCCCGCGAGCAGGCCGGCTGGTGGGGCAAGGGCCGCCCGTCGGACTGGGCCGACGCCGTCGAGGCGGCGCGCACCGTCGCCCGTGAGGCCGGTGCCGACCTGGTCGTCCGCAAGGGGAGTTACGGTCCGTGGCATCCCGGCCGCTGCGCCGAGCTGGTGGTCGTCGCCGACGGCACGGAGCAGGTCGTGGGCCATGCGGGAGAACTGCACCCGCGGGTCCTCAAGGCCCTGGGCCTGCCCGAGCGCACCTGCGCGACGGAGCTGAACCTGGACGCCCTGGAGGCGGCGGGCGACGGCGTCCCGCAGGCGCCGGGCATCTCCACGTTCCCGGTGGCCACGCAGGACGTCGCCCTCGTCGTGGACCGCCCGGTCCCGGCCGCGGACGTCGAGGCCGCGCTGCGGGCGGGCGCGGGTGAGCTGCTGGAGTCCATCCGGCTGTTCGACGTGTACGAGAACGCGGAGCAGCTCGGCGACGGCCGCAAGTCGCTGGCGTACGCGCTGCGCTTCCGCGCGGCCGACCGGACGCTGACCGTGGACGAGGCCTCCGCGGCCCGGGACGCGGCCGTCGCCCTGGCGGGCGAGCGGACTGGGGCCGTGCTCCGCGGCTGACCGCCCACCCCCGTTCCGGCCTGCATAAATGCGGGCCGGAACGGGGTGTGCTCACTCGTTCGGGTGGGAATCGGAGGCGATCCGGCCCTTCCGGGTCATGCCGTCGACAGAATCGGACCGGCCTTTCGAGGCCGGTCCGTCCGCTGTCGGGGCCCATATGGGGGACCAGAGGCATGATCCGCATCAAGGCACGGGCGCCCACCGCGCGGGCAGCCGTACTGCCCACGGTCTGGGGAGCCGTCGCGGTCGGCTACAAGCTCGGCTGCCCGCTCGCCCAGCAGAACGGGCTCGGCGCCCGGATCGTCACCAGCGCCGTGTTCTTCGCCGTCGGCACGGGCCTGATATTCCAGGTCCGCCGCACGCTCCTGCGAGAGCTGAGGCTCGCCCGCCGGGCGGCACGGGCCGCGCAGAGCGTGGTCCTGCGCCCGCCGCCGCCACGCCTCGACGGGCTGAACGTGGCCGCCGCCCAGCTCTCCGCGGACCGGGGTGCGAGCGTCGGCGGCGACCTGTACGAGGCGATCGGCACCGAGCACGGGGTCCGGGTGGTGATGGGCGACGTGCGCGGGCACGGCCTGTCCGCGCTCGGTACCGCCGCCGCCGTCCTCGGCAGCTTCCGGGAGGCCGCCCACGACGAGCCGGATCTCGGCCGGGTCCTCGGCAGACTGGAGCGCGCCCTGGCCCGGCATCTGCGCGAACGGGCCCGCGCGGAACACCCCGCGCACGGCGGCCAGGACCCGGCCCATCCGGTCGCGGAGGAGTTCGTCACCCTCCTGCTCCTGGAGATCGGCAGGGACGGCGAGCTGCGCACCCTCAACTGCGGTCATCCATGGCCGTATCGCCTGAGCGGCACGGCCGTCGAGCCGCTGGCCCGTACCGACCCGCTGCCACCCCTCGGTCCCTTCCCGCTGCCGCCGGAACCGGAAATCCGGACCTGCGGCCGGCTGCTCCCCGGCGACTCCCTGATCCTCTTCACCGACGGCGCGGAGGACGCGCGGGACGCCAGGGGCCGGTTCTTCCCGCTGCGCGAGGTGCTGCGCACGGCGGTGCGCGATCAGCCGGCCCCTCCCCAGGCGGTCCTGGGCACGGTCTTCACGGCCCTCCTGCGCCACACCGCCGGCCGGCCGGCGGACGACGTGGCGGTGCTCGTCCTGCGCAACGACCGGGGCAGGGCCGGGCGGCCCCGCACGGGGGCGCGGGACGGTGACGCCTGCGGCTCGGCCGCGCGCGCGAGGCCGGCCTCCATGAACAGGCGGCCGACGACACATCTCTGACCTGGCCGGCATCCGACTCCGGCTCCCGGCCCACTGCCGACGCCGGGGACACCGGTCCCCGCGGCCGGCACCGCAACCGCCGTCGAAACCGCCGCCGGCCGGGCCGCCGCGATTCGAGGGGGAACCGGCGGCCCGGACGACCTCTTGCGAGGCACTTCAGTCAACCGAGCCCGACACGTTCCGCGACAGTGCGCGCACGCACCGGATGCGCGTGTTCCGTTCACACCCCGTGTGAAAGCGGACGCACTACGCTGATCGCACCAGGCCACCCAGGCCACTTGGGGGGGCATCCCATGCAGCCCAACACTCTGCTCGACGCCATCCTGGACGAGGCGGGGATCTCGCACGCCGGTCTCGCCGCCCACGTCAATCAGGCGGGCCGCCGGCGGGGCCTCGCGCTCCGCTACGAACACACCGCCGTGGCGCGCTGGTTGAAGGGCCAGCGGCCCCGCGGCCAGGTACCCGACCTGATCTGCGAGGTGCTGGCCGGGCGTCTGCACCGGCCGGTGACGCTGGACGACATCGGTCTCGGAGTGCCGGGCGAGCCGGGTGCCGCGCCGTCCGGCTCCCTGGGCGGGTTCGTGGAGCGGGCCACCGCGCTGTGGCGGTCCGACGAACAGCAGCGGCCCCATGTGCTGGGGGCTCCGGCCGTCACCGGGACACCCGCCGTGATGCCGGTGTGGGAGTGGGAGAACCCGCCGGAGGACGTCGACGTCTCGCGCGGCGGCAGACACCGGGTCACCACGGCCGACATCGAGATGCTGCGCGCCGCCCGTACGCACTACGAGCAGATGTACCGCAAGGCCGGTGGCATCGCGACCCGGACGCGGATCGTCGGTTTCCTCAACGCCGAGGCCGCGCCACTGCTGCGCGGCAGCTACACCGACGCCACGGGCCGTCAACTGCACCGGGCGACCGGCGGGTTGGTCGCGATCGCGGGTATCTGCGCCTACGACTCCGACGCGCACGGACTCGCCCAGCGCTACTTCCACCAGGCGCTCAGGCTGGCAAAGGCCAGCGGTGACCGGGGACTTGGCGCGTACGTGATAGCGCTGCTGGTCAACCAGGCCCTGTTCATGCGGGAGTACCGGCAGGCCGTCGCCTTCGCCGAGGCCGCGCTGCGCGCCGCCGGCAAGCACATCACCCCGGCGCTCGCCTCCGACCTGTACGCGATGCAGGCCAAGGCGTACGCCCACCTCGGCGACTCGGGCAGCGCCCTGTCCTGCATACGGCGCGCCGAGACCGCCGCCGACCGCATCCGGCGCGGGCACGAGCCCGACGAGACGGGGTACGTCCAGCCCGGGCTGGTCAACGTCCAGGTGGCCGAGGCGCTGCTCAGTCTCGGGGAACTGGCGGCCGCCCGGGACCACGCGGCCGCCGCCGTGGACAATCCGGCCCACGACCGGGGGCGGGTGCACCGCCTCGCCATGCTCAGCACCATCGAACTGCGCCAGGGCAATGCCGACAAGGCAGTGGTCACGGCCGTGCAGATGGCCGAGCAGGCGCGCGGGATGGAGTCCCAGCGGCTGCGCGACCGGCTGCGCGCGGTGCGCGAGCATCTGGTGCGCTGCGGCGCGGCCGGCACCGCCGAGGCCGCCGAACTCATCGACGGAGCGCTGCGCGTACCGCTGTAGGCCCACTGTGGGTCGAGCCGCCTCTGCTGCGATATTGCCACTTACTCGGCGGAAGGTGGCAGAACCGTGCAGTGGACGAAACAGAACGAACAAACTGTGTATGAAAACCGCTGGTTCAGCGTCAATCTCGCAGATGTCGAGCTGCCGGACGGCCGGCACCTCGACCACTTCCTGATCCGGCTGCGGCCGGTGGCCGTGGCCACGGTCGTCAACGAGGCCAACGAGGTCCTGCTCCTGTGGCGGCACCGTTTCATCACCGACAGCTGGGGGTGGGAGCTGGCCGCGGGCGTCGTCGAGGACGGCGAGGACGTCGCGGCGGCGGCCGCCAGGGAACTGGAGGAGGAGACCGGCTGGCGGCCGGGGCCCCTGCACCACCTCATGAGCGTGGAGCCGTCCAACGGCCTCACCGACGCCCGGCACCACATCTACTGGTCCGACCGGGGCGAGTACATCGGGCATCCCGTGGACGACTTCGAGTCGGACCGCCGGGAATGGGTCCCCCTCAAACTCGTTCCCGACCTGATCGCCCGTGGGGAGGTCCCGGCCGCCAACATGGCGGCCGCGTTACTCCTGCTGCACCATCTCAGGCTCGCGGAGGGCTAGTGGGCCGACAGCGCCTGCCAGACCGTGACGACGAGCGCGCCCAGCGCCGTGAGCGCGGCCAGTGAGGGCAGCGGCCAGCGGGTGTGCTCGAGGGACACCATGCGACTGTTCAGCTCGTCCAGCTCCTTCGCGGTCTCCTCGGTACGGTGGCTGAGCAGGGCCAGCCCTCCCTCGACGCGGGCGTAGGCCACGTCGAGGCGGCGCCGTAACTCTGCGAGTTCTCCATGGATCACGGGATGCTCCGGATCGGCGGTCACGTGTCCGCTCCCTTCGGTGGTGGTATGGGTGGTTCCGCATCCCTTGCATGCGCATGAAGAGTCAACTCGCCTGGTGGGCGCGTGGGGAGCGTGTGCGATGGGCATATGCGTGCCCGGGGCGCACACGGTGTGTGAAACAGACGGGCCCGGCACCAAGTCGGTGCCGGGCCCGCGAAGCGTCGCTCTTCGTAATCAGTAGCTGTAGAAGCCCGAGGCGGTCTTCCGGCCGAGCCGGCCGGCCTCCACCATGCGCTGCAGCAGCGGGGGAGCGGCGTACAGCGGCTCCTTGTACTCGGCGTACATCGAGTTGGCGATGGAGACGATGGTGTCCAGACCGATCAGGTCGGAGAGCTTGAGCGGACCCATCGGGTGGGCGCAGCCCATCTCCATGCCGTTGTCGATGTCCTCGCGGCTCGCGATGCCCGACTCGAACATCCGGATCGCGGACAGCAGGTAGGGCACGAGCAGCGCGTTGACGACGAAGCCGGAGCGGTCCTGGGCGCGGATGGCGTGCTTGCCGAGCACCTTCTCGGCGAAGACCTGGGCGCGGCTGAGGGTGCCCTCGGAGGTGGTGAGCGCCGGGATCAGCTCGACCAGCTGCTGCACCGGAGCGGGGTTGAAGAAGTGGATGCCGACCACGTGGTCCGGGCGGGAGGTCGTGACGGCCAGCTTCACCAGCGGGATCGAGGAGGTGTTGGAGGCGAGGATCGCGTCCGGGCGGGTCACCACCTGGTCCAGCACCTGGAAGATCTCCGTCTTGACCTGCTCGTTCTCCACGACGGCCTCGATCACGAGGTCACGGTCGGCGAACTCGCCCAGGTCGGTGGTGAAGCTCAGGCGCGCCTGGGTGGCCTCCTGCTCCTCTTCCGTGATCTTGCCGCGCTCCGCGGCCTTGGCCAGGGAGCTGAACAGCCGGGTACGGCCGATCTCCAGGGCCTCGCCGGTGGTCTCGGCGACCTTGACGTCCAGTCCCGCGCGGGCGCACACCTCGGCGATGCCCGCGCCCATCTGGCCGCAGCCCACGACTCCGACGCGCTCGATGTCGGTCACATCGTTCCCTTCGCTGGATTCTCCGGCTCGCTGGCAGACCTCCGGATTTCGGGCGCCTGCTCCGATCGTGCACGTTACCGCCAAGTATCGATGATCGATCGCCCGGGTCGGGGCATCCTTGGGCGCGAAACGATCCGTGATGGAGCGGATCCGGAGTGTGTGGGGACGTGCGGATGAGGCGGATGTCACGGCGGGCCTTCACGCTGGCGGCCCTGGCGGTGCCGGTCACGGCGGCCCGGGGCGCGGCGGCGGCCGGGCCCGCGCCCCGGGCGAGCGCCGAGATGCGGGGCATGTGGCTGGCCACCGTCGGCAACCGGGACTGGCCCTCGCGGCCGGGACTCACGGCGGCCGCGCAGCGCAAGGAGCTGATCGCCCACCTCGACAGGGCGGTGCGCGACCGGCTGAACACGGTGATCTTCCAGGTCCGGCCCACCGCGGACGCCCTGTGGCCGTCACCGTACGAGCCGTGGTCCGAGTACCTCACCGGTACCCAGGGCAGGAACCCCGGCTGGGACCCGCTCGGCACCGCCGTGAAAGAGGCCCACGCCCGCGGCCTGCGGCTGCACGCCTGGTTCAACCCGTACCGGATCGCCGATCACGCCGACCCGTCCCGGCTGGCCGCCTCCCACCCCGCGCGCAAGCACCCCGGCTGGGTGGTGCGCTACGGCGGGCGGCTCTACTACAACCCCGGGCTGCCGGAGGTCCGCTCCTTCGTGCAGCGGGCGATGCTCGACGCGGTCGCCCGGTACCCGGTCGACGCCGTCCACTTCGACGACTACTTCTACCCCTACCCGGTCGCCGGACAGACCTTCGACGACGACGACGCCTACGACCGCTACGGCGGCGCCTTCACCGGCCGGGCCGCCTGGCGGCGGGACAACATCGACAGGCTGGTGCGGGAGACGGCCGCCGGCATCCGGCGGGTCCGGCCCGGCACCCGGTTCGGGATCAGCCCCTTCGGGGTGTGGCGCAACGCCTCGACCGACTCCCGCGGCTCGGACACGCGGGCGGGCGTCCAGACGTACGACGACCTGCACGCGGACACCCGCAAGTGGGTGCGCAGCCACTGGATCGACTACGTCGTCCCGCAGCTGTACTGGCACATCGGCCACGCCACCGCCGACTACGCCGAACTGGCCGCCTGGTGGGCGGGGGTCGCCAAGGGCACCGGAACGCAGCTGTACCTCGGCGAGGCCCTGTACAAGGCGGGCGCGGCCGGTCAGCCTTCGGCCTGGCAGGACCCGGTCGAGCTGTCCCGGCACCTCACTCTCGCCGCCCGCCACCCCGAGGTGCGCGGACACGTCTTCTTCGCCGCCCGGGACGTGGCGGCCGACCCCATCGGGGCGATGGGACGCGTGGTCGCCGATCACTACGGGCGAACGGCGAAACCACCGTGCTGACCTGGGCGCGCTCGGGTCCGGGGCCGGTGCGGCGAGCCTGCGTGCAGGGCGTCGCGCGGCGGACGGGAACCGTTCGGACAGGCCCTACCGCGGCCGCTCCTCCTGGTGGTGCTCGACCTGGCAGTCGGGCCCGGGGGACATGATCGCCTCGTGTCCGTCCTGGAACCGCACGCGGTAGGGCGGATTGCCCTCGTGCCCCAGTACCTCGACGACTTCCGAGACCTGGTCGTGTTGGCCGACCACCCTGCCGTGCTGGACTAGCCGGTCGCCCTTGGATGCGCGCATCTCAGGCCCTCCTCACGATCACGACCGCTGGGTGACGGCGATGCACACGAGCACGGCGACGGCCGTCAGGGGAGCGGCGGCCGTGAAATGCTCGCCCAGCAGCAGCGCCGACCACACCAGTGTGAGCAGCGGCTGAGCCAACTGCAACTGGCTGGCCCTGGGTACGCCGATGGCCGCCATCCCCCGGTACCAGACGACCAGACCGAGGAACTGCGAGCCCAGCGCCACCCACAGCACACCCGCGAGGCCGTGCCCGGTGAGACGCACGGGCTCGTACGCCAGCGCCACCGCGGCGGCCGGCATGCTGAGCGGCAGGCACAGCACCAGCGCCCAGCCGATGACCTGCCAGCCCGGCATGACCCGGGCCAGCCGGCCGCCCTCGGTGTACCCGGCCGCGCACACCACCAGGGCCGCGAAGAGGAAGCCGTCGGCGGGGGTGAGCGCGCCGCCGCTCTGGGCCACCGTGAAGCCGAGCACGGCCACCGCCCCGGCCATGGCCGCCAGCCAGAACCGGCGGGAGGGCCGGCTGCCGGTGCGCAGGGCGGAGCAGGCGGCGGTGGTCAGGGGCAGCAGGCCCACCACCACGGCGGCGTGCGCGGTGGTGGAGGTCTGCAGGGCGAGCGTGGTCAGCATCGGGAAGCCCAGCACCACGCCGAGGGCCACGACGGCGAGCCCCGGCAGATGGCGCCGCTCCGGCAGCCGTACGCGCAGCACCAGGAGACAGCCGCCGGCGACGAGTGCGGCCAGAACGCTGCGCACGGCCACCAGGGACCAGGGCCCGAAGCTCTCCAGCCCCCAGGCCGTGGCGGGGAAGGTCAGGGAGAAGGAGGCGACTCCGAGGGCGGCCAGCCCGGTGCCGAGTGCCCGGTGCTCCCGGGGATGCTCCCGGGGAGTGGTGACCGCTATCGGGGTTTCGGCAGTAGCGCTACTCTGTGTCTCCATGAACCAGAGTAGCAGCGTGGGTGAACTGGCAGAACAGCTTCGAAGGGAACTCCACCGCTACTCACCTGGTGGAAAGCTGCCGTCCAGCCGGGCGTTGGTCGAGCGGTACCGGGTGAGCCCGGTGACCGTCTCGCGGGCCATCGCCCGGCTGGCCGCCGAGGGCCTGGTGGTCACCCGGCCCGGCGCGGGCGCGTTCCGGGCCCGGCCCTACGCGCCTCAGGCCCCGGCCGGGGACACCTCCTGGCAGGAGGTCGCGCTGAGCGCCGACGCCGCCGCCGAACTCGTACCGCGCACCGTGGACGCCGCCGGTGTCACGGTCTCGCTCGCCGCGCCGCCGCCCGGAGTGCTGGAGTTCAACGGCGGCTATCTGCATCCCTCCCTCCAGCCGGAGCGGGCCATGGCGGCGGCCCTGGCCCGGGCCGGGCGGCGGCCTGGCGCCTGGGGGAGACCTCCGCTGGAAGGGCTGGCGGAGCTGCGGGAGTGGTTCGCGCGCGGGATCGGCGGAGCCGTCACGGCGGCCGAGGTGCTGATCGCGGCCGGTGGCCAGGCCGCGCTGGCCACCGCCCTGCGCGCGCTCGCCCCGCCCGGTGCGCCGGTGCTCGTCGAGTCGCCGACCTACCCGGGCATGCTGGCCCTCGCCCGTGCGGCCGGCCTGCGCCCGGTCCCCGTGCCGGTGGACCCCGACGGGGTGCGCCCCGATCTGCTCGCCGACGCCTTCCGGGCCAGCGGCGCCCGGGTCTTCGTCTGTCAGCCGCTGTTCCAGAACCCGACCGGCGCCGTGCTCGCCCCCGGACGGCGGGCCGAGGTGCTGCGCATCGCGCGTGAGGCCGGCGCGTTCGTCGTCGAGGACGACTTCGTCCGGCGCCTGGTGCACGCCGACGCGGGCCCGCTGCCCCGGCCGCTGGCCGCCGACGACCCGGACGGCGTGGTCGTCCACGTCGGTTCGCTGACCAAGGCGACCTCGCCGAGCTTCCGGGTCAGCGCCCTCGCCGCGCACGGCCCGGTGCTGGAACGCCTGCGCGCCATCCAGGTCGTGGACAGCTTCTTCGTCCCCCGGCCGCTGCAGGAGGCCGCCCTGGAGCTGGTCGGCTCACCGGCCTGGCCGCGTCATCTGCGCGCGGTCTCCGCCGGGTTGAAGGAGCGCCGCGACGCCATGACGAGCGCGCTCGCCCGGCGGCTGCCGGAACTCGCCCTCCCGCACGTCCCGTCCGGCGGCTACCACCTCTGGCTGCGTCTCCCCGACGGCACCGACGAGTCCGCGCTGGCCGCCGCCGCCCTGCGCGCCGGCGTCGCCCTCACTCCGGGCCGCCCCTACTTCAGCGCGGAACCCCCGGCCGCCCACCTCCGGCTGAGCTTCGCGGCGGTCGCCGGCACGGGCGAGATCACGGAGGGTGTACGGCGGCTGCGCGCGGCCTGCGACGAGGTGCTGTAGCGCCGGGGGCGAACCGGCAGCCGGCGGCGACGTGCTGCAGCGCCGGTCCGCCTCGTGCAGTCGGCGGCCAGGTGCTGTAGTGCCGGGCCGCCTCGTGCAGCGGCGGCGACGTGCTGCAGCGCCGGTCCGCCTCGTGCGGCCGGGGCGAGGTGGTGCAGCCGGGGCATCCGACAGCCGTGTCGGCTCGGGGTGTACACGACCGCCCCGGCGAACGGTGGAGGCGGAGACCGCCGGGGATGATCGACCCCTTGGGTGACCGTGCGGTCACCACCGGTGACGCACCGGCGGCAGCTCTTGACCTGCGTACCGTCGCGGCTCACCATCACCGCATGCCACTGAGGGTGACGTTCGTCGCCGCCGCGCGCAGTTCCCCGCTGCTCGCCGAGCGTTTCGAGGACGACCGGCCGCTGGACCTGGCCGGCTGGGACGAGGTGCAGCGCGCCGCCGCGGAGCTGCTTCCGCTGGCCGCGGCCGAACTCCGCTACTGCTCGCCGACCCCGCGCAGCCGGGCCACCGGTGACGCGCTCGGATACGCCCCGCTGGTCCAGCTCGCCCTGCGGGACTGCGACATGGGCCGCTGGCGCGGGCTGACGCTGGGCGAGGCGATGGCCCGCGAGCCGGAGGCGGTGGACGCCTGGCTCGCCGACCCGCGTGCCACACCGCACGGCGGCGAGTCCCTGCTGGCCTTCATCTCCCGGGTGGGCGGCTGGCTCGACACCCGGCCGGTGGACGACGCCGGCCGCATCGTCGCGGTCGCCGAGCCGTCCGTCATCCGTGCTGCTCTCGTCTACGCCCTGAAGGCGCCGCCCGCGAGCTACTGGAACATCGACGTCCGCCCGTTGTCCACGACCACCGTGGCCGGCCGGTCGAGCCGCTGGAACCTCCGCCTCGACGGCGCCTGCACACAGCCGTCACGCGCCTAGCCGGTCCCGTCGCGCACCCGGACCTCATGTCCCCGCGTACGTGGCCGGTCCCCCGGAGCCGGCCTCGCGCACCCCGGCCGTCCGCGCCCGGCCGGTCCCGCCGCGCGCGTAGTCGGTGGTGAGGAGCAGGTCCTTCGCCGGGCCCCGGACCCGCCACACCGAGTGCCAGTGGCCGGCGTCGCGGACGGTGAACTCGCCCCGGTAGAGGTCGGCCGCGCAGGGATGGTCGGTCACGTGGTGCCCCGCCGTCAGGTCCAGCGTGTGGAAGGGGCGCCCGTCGGCGAACCGCACGTCCGCCGTTCCCGGCACCGGCCCCGGCAGGAAGCGCAGCGTCCGGGTCGCGGGCCGCGCCACGCCCTGCCAGGTGAAGACGCCGGACTCCTCGTGCAGCAGGCCGCCGCCCTCGAGCGGGCCGAACACGGTGGTCCCCTCGAAGTGCCCCTCGTCCCCGTTCGCCAGATCCCGCACGCTGCGGCGCACCCGCCAGCGCCCCGCCAGATGGGCCAGCACGTCGGCGACGGGCCAGAACCCCTCTCCCGCACGACGGCCGGCGGGCCGGGCAGGATCCGGGGACGGCGGCATCGCATTCATGGCGTCGAGCTTAAGGGGGGCGGCATCAGCCCCCGGTACGCAGGAGGCAGCGGCCGGCGTTCGCCCCCGGTACTCAGAACGCAGCGGCCGGCGTTCGCCACCGTCCTCAGGCAGTGGCCCGCGTTCGCCCCCGCTACTCAGGACGCAGCGGCCGGCGTTCGCCACCGTCCTCAGGCAGTGGCCCGCGTTCGCCCCCGCTACTCAGGACGCAGCGGCTGGCGTTCGCCACCCGTCCTCAGGAGGCCGCGGCCCCGGTCTGCGGCGCCGACTCCTGCGTGAGCGGCAGCAGTCCGCGCTCGGTGAAGACCTTCTTCGCGACGAAGGTGGCGTTGAGCGCCTTGGGGAAGCCGCAGTAACCGGCCGAGTGCAGCAGCGCCTCCACGATCTGCTCCGGGGTGAGACCCACGTTCAGCGCCGCGTTGACGTGCACCTCCAGCTGCGGTTCGCAGCCGCCCAGCGCGGTCAGCATGCCGAGGGTCACCAGCTGGCGGTCGCGGGGCTCGAGCTGCGGCCGGGCGTAGATCTCGCCGAAGCCCCAGGAGACGATCTGATGCCCCAGTTCGGGGCTGATGTCGGCGAGCGAGTCGATGACCCGCTGTCCCGCCTCGCCGTCGACGCGGCGCAGCACCTCCAGGCCATGTGCGAAGCGCTCCTCACGTGTGGTGCTCTCGTTCATGTCGGCTCGTCCGTCCTCGGGTGATCGGTCTCGTGGCCCGGCCGCTGTCCACCGGCCGTGACCTGAACCGTAGGAGTTGGAGTGCGCTCAAGGTCAAGCGCCCGGGCACACCGCCCGTGCGGGCGATTCACCTCGGCATCACCTTCCGGAAAACCTTGGTTTCCCCGAACACCGGGGAATTCATAATTCGTTTACCAAATTCGGAAGGATGCACCTCACTTTTCCGTGAGTGGACAACCATTCGGAATGTGCCCCCGTCTAAGACGGCGAAATCCATGAAGTGAATTCGCTGGGGGCCTGCCGATCAATGGAACGCTCGACCTCGTCCGGTGGGTCCCGCACGCGGGCCGCCGCGCTGCTCGCCGCGGCCGTCACGATCGCGGCGTTCTGCGCCGCCGACGTCCTCGCGCGCAGCTATCCCTTCGGCCCCCGCACCCGCAGCGTCAACGACCTGGGCAACCAGTACGTGCCCTTCCACGCGCACCTGTGGGACCTGCTGCACGGCAGGGCCGACGGGGGCCTCCTGGTCAACTGGCAGTCCGGCTACGGCTCCAGCTTCCTGCCCGACCTCGGCACCTATCTCGGCAGCCCGTTCGCCCTGCTCGTCGCCCTGTTCCCCAGGGACCGGATCGACCTCGCGGTGTACGCCGTCACCGCCCTGAAGACCGCGTCGGCCGCCGCCGCGATGGCCTGGCTGCTGCTCGGCCTGCGCCCCGGCCGCTGGTGGGCGGCGGGCCTGCTCGGCGCGTCGTACGCACTGTGCGGCTGGAGTGTCGCCGACGCCTCCTACAACCCGATGTGGCTCGACGGACTGATCGCCCTGCCGCTGCTGTGCCTGGTCGGCGAGTGGGCGCTCGCCGACCGCCGCCGGGTGCTCGGCGTCCTGATCGTCGCCCTCGCCTGGACCGCCAACTTCTACACCGCCTACATGGCCACCCTGGGCGCCGGGCTGGTGCTGCTGCTGCGCCTGGTGCTGGCCCGCCCGCCGCGCCGGCAGGCACTCGTCGCGGCCGGCCGCGCCGTCCTCACCGTCGCCCTGGGCGTGGGCCTGGCCGCCCCGCTCGTGACGGTCGTCTACTTCGGCACCAAGCACGCCTACCCGGGCCGCGTACGGCGGTTCGCGCCCGTGCCGGGCGAGGACGTGGCGGCACGGCTGCTGCCGGCGACGTACGGCTTCGGCTCCCCGGCGCTCTACGTCGGCGTCACCGCCCTGCTGCTCGCTCTCGCGCTGCCCTTCCACCGGGCCGTCCCCGTCCGCGTGCGCGCGGGCTGGACGGCACTGGTGCTCGCGGTCGCCCTGTCGCTGCAGTGGGCGCCCACCCACCTCGTCTGGCACGCCTTCGCCACCCCGCAGGGCAGCCCCTACCGGCAGGCCTTCGTGCTGTGCGGACTGCTGGTCATCGCGGCCTGGCACGCCCTCGCGTACGGCCCGCCCGACCGGCGCGCCCTCGGTGCCGCGACCGCGCTGCTCGCCCTGATCGCCGCCGTCGCCGCCCGCAGCGAGCTGATCGGGCCGTACACCTGGACCGTGTTCCTGCTCGCCCTCGCGGGAACGCTGGGCGGGCTCCTGCTGCTGGGCCGCACCGGCCGGCGCGGTGCGCTCGCCGGACTGGCCGTCGCCCTCCTGCTGGGCGCCCAGTTCGGGGAGACGGCGGCGACCTCCGCCGTGGCCACCCGGCTCCGGCTGGGGCACCTGGACGACTACGAGCCCTGGGGGCAGCGCCAGGACCGGCAGACGGCGGCGGTCGCCGAGGCCGACGGCTGGCCCGCGTACCGCACCGACCCCGGCCGTGAGCAGACCGTCGCCAACGACCCGATGCTGGTCGGCGGCCAGGGCGCCCAGTACTACAGCAGCCTGACCTCGGACGTCCTCAGCCGCACCCTCACCGCCCTCGGCGGCGGCTGGACCTCGCGCGGCCGCAGCGTGCAGAGCCTGGACAACGCCGTCACCGACGTCCTCTTCTCCGTCGGCGCCCGGGTGCACAACCCGCCGGACCCGCACCAGAAGTACCTGCCGCCAAACGGTGGGCCGGTGTCCGTGTCCCGGCAGGACGTGCCGCCCCTGGTGACGGTCCGGGCCTCGCCCGGCACCGCGTCCTTCGGCCCGTCGCCGTACCGCAACCAGGAACTGCTGCTCGGCAGCCGCGTCTACACCGTGCCCGGCCGGGTCGTGCGCGACGACGCCGGGCAGCCGGTCCCGGCGGGCCGGGTCGGCACCGGGAACGCGAAGGCCAGGCCGACGATCACGGCCCGCTGTCCGGCCGGGACCCAGGTGAACCTGTGGGCCCCGGACTACTCCGGCACCGCACGGCTCGCCGGCACCAGGGCCCCCGCCGCCCGGTTCCGCTTCGAGTTCCCGCGCAACCGCGCCGCCATGGAACCGCTCGGCATCACACCGGCCTCCGGGCTGCTGACCGTCGAGCTGTCCCCGGAGCGGCCCGGCCGGATCCCGGCCGGCGCCCTCGGCTGCCTGGACACCGGGCGGCTGCACGCCGCCGCCGCCCGCCTGAAGGCCACCGGCGCCACCCGGGTGAGCGTCTCCGACGGCACCGTTCGGGCCGAGCTGCCCGCCGGCAGCAAGGGGATCGCGGTCGTCGCCGCGCCCCGCATCGCCGGCTGGCGGTGCGCCGCCGGGGACGGCCCCGCCCGGCCCGCCGAGGACTACCACGGCCTGCTCGCCGTCCCCCTCGACGCCGGCTCGACCAGCCTGACCTGCACCTTCCATCCACCCGGCCTGCGGCTCGGCGGATACGCGGGGGCCGCCTCGCTCGCCGCCCTGGTGCTGCTCACCACCCTGACCGCCGTCCGCCGCAGACGCCGCGCCCCGGCGCCGCCCACCACCACGTCACCGCGCGAGCGCCGTGTGACCACCGCTTCCTGACCGCGCCCTGGGGGGACCCATCATGCTGATATCGATCGTCGCGCCCTGCTACAACGAGGAAGACGTCATAGACCGCTTCCACAAGGAGATCCAGAAGGTCGCCGACGAACTGCTGCCGCTCGGCCACGACATGGAGTTCGTGTACGTCGACGACGGCAGCCGCGACCGCACCCTCGCCGCCCTGAAGCACCTCGCCGACCTCGACCCGCGGGTGCGCTACGTCTCCTTCAGCCGCAACTTCGGCAAGGAGGCCGCCCTGCTCGCGGGCCTCCGGCACGCCTCGGGCGACTCGGTGATCGTGATGGACGCCGACCTGCAGCACCCGCCGGCCCTGATCAAGCGCATGGTGGCGCTGCGGGAGCAGGGCCACGACCAGGTCATCGCCCGGCGCAGCCGCACCGGCGACCGCTTCGCCCGGACCCTCACCGCCCGCCTGTACTACCGGGTCATCAACCGCCTCGTCGACGTCGAACTCGTGGACGGCGTGGGCGACTTCCGCCTGCTGTCCCGCCGTGTGGTGGACGCCGTCCTGAACCTCACGGAGTACAACCGCTTCTCCAAGGGCCTGTTCGCCTGGGTGGGCTTCCCGAGCACCACCTTCGAGTACGAGAACGTCACGCGTGAGGCCGGCCGCAGCTCCTGGTCCTTCCGCAGCCTGCTCAACTACGGCCTCGACGGCCTGCTCTCGTTCAACAACCGCCCGCTGCGCGCCGCTCTCTGGCTCGGCGTCAGCCTGCTGCTGTGCGCCGGGCTGTACACGGCCTGGATCGTGGGCGCGGCACTGGCCCACGGGGTCCAGACCCCCGGCTATGTGACCATCATCACCGCGGTCACCGCCCTCGCGGGCGTCCAGATGGTCATGCTGGGAGTCATCGGGGAGTACACCGGCCGCATCTACTACGAGGTGAAGGGGCGCCCGCACTTCCTGGTGAAGGCGACCAACGTGGAACGGACGAAGGACCTCATCCCCTGATGTCGAGACAGACGCGGCGAGAGACGCCGGGACAGATGCCGCGAGAGACGCCGAGGCGGATGCCGAGGCAGATCCTCACCTTCGCCGCGGTCGGCGCCGTCAACACGGGGACCTATTACGTTCTCTACCTGTTGTTCCTGACCCGGCTTCCCTATCTCGCCGCGCATACGACGGCATTCCTGCTCAGCATGATCGGATCCTTTTTCCTGAACGCGCGCTTCACCTACCGCACGCGGCCGACCTGGCGGAAATTCCTGCTGTTCCCGCTGACCAACGTCACCAATTTCCTGATCACCACGGTGGGTGTGTACGTGATCGTCGACGTCCTCCACGCCGGCAGCCGTTTCGCCCCGCTGATCGCCTCCGCGGCGGCGATCCCGGTGACCTTCGTGGTGTCCCGCTGGGTCATGCTGCCGACGGCGGACGCCGTACCGGAGGCCGCCATGCACCGGTGAGCGACCGGTCGGCCGCCCAGGGCGCGGCACTTCGCGACCCCCTGGGCGGTGATCCCGCGGACCCGCACCGAAGCGGCATCCGGGCGTCCGGCACAGGGCTCATTGCATAAAAGTGCAGCGAAACGTATAGTCATGCCATCCAGAGGAGGGTGGACATGGCGGTACGTGCGGCGGTGGCCGGAGCGAGCGGATACGCGGGCGGAGAACTCCTGCGCCTGCTCCTCGCGCATCCCGAGATCGAGATCGGTGCCCTGACCGGCAACTCCAACGCCGGGCAGCGGCTGGGCGCGCTCCAGCCCCATCTGCTGCCGCTGGCCGACCGCGTCCTGACCGCCACCACGGCTCAGGCCCTCGCCGGACACGACGTGGTCTTCCTGGCGCTGCCGCACGGGCAGTCCGCCGCCGTCGCCGAGCAGCTGGGCCCGGACGTCCTCGTGATCGACATGGGCGCCGACTTCCGGCTCGAGGACCCGGCCGACTGGCAGACCTTCTACGGCTCCCCGCACGCCGGCACCTGGCCCTACGGCCTCCCCGAGCTTCCGGGTGCCCGCGCCCGGCTCACGGGCGCCAAGCGCATCGCGGTGCCCGGTTGCTACCCGACCGCCGTCTCCCTCGCCCTGTTCCCGGCCTATGCGGCGCGGCTCGCCGAGCCCGAGGCGGTGATCGTCGCCGCGTCCGGCACCTCCGGCGCGGGCAAGGCGCCCAAGCCCCACCTGCTCGGCAGCGAGGTGATGGGCTCGATGTCGCCGTACGGCGTCGGCGGCGGCCACCGGCACACGCCCGAGATGATCCAGAACCTGAGCGCGGTGGCGGGGGAGCGGATCTCCGTCTCCTTCACGCCCACCCTGGCGCCGATGCCCCGCGGCATCCTCGCCACGTGCAGCGCCAAGGCCGCCGGCCCGGTGACGGGCGAGTCCCTGCGCGCCGCCTACGGCAAGGCCTACGCCGACGAGCCCTTCGTCCATCTGCTCCCCGAGGGGCAGTGGCCCGCCACCGCGTCCGTCCACGGTTCCAACGCCGTTCAGGTGCAGGTCGCGTACGACGCAGCCGCGGGCCGCATCATCGCGATCGGCGCCATCGACAACCTGACCAAGGGCACCGCCGGCGGTGCCGTCCAGAGCATGAACATCGCCCTGGGTCTCGACGAGACCACCGGGCTCTCCACGATCGGAGTCGCACCGTGAGCGTCACGGCAGCCAAGGGATTCACGGCGGCGGGCATCGCCGCCGGGATCAAGGACAACGGCAACCCCGACCTGGCCCTCGTGGTCAACGACGGGCCCCGCCGTGCCGCCGCGGGCGTCTTCACCTCCAACCGTGTGAAGGCCGCGCCGGTGCTCTGGTCCGAGCAGGTCCTGAAGGGCGGCCAGGTCTCGGCCGTCGTCCTGAACTCCGGCGGCGCCAACGCCTGTACCGGCCCCCAGGGCTTCCAGGACACCCACACGACCGCCGAACGCACGGCCGAGGTGCTCGGCCGGGGCGCCATCGAGGTCGCCGTCTGCTCCACCGGTCTCATCGGCGTCCTGCTCCCGATGGACAAGCTGCTCCAGGGGGTGGAGACGGCCGCGGCCCAGCTCTCCGAGCACGGCGGCGAGAAGGCCGCCATCGCCATCAAGACCACCGACACCGTCCACAAGACCGCCGTGGCGACCGGGGACGGCTGGACGGTCGGCGGCATGGCCAAGGGCGCGGGCATGCTCGCACCCGGCCTCGCCACCATGCTGGTCGTCCTCACCACCGACGCCGACCTCGGTGACGAGGTGCTGGACAAGGCCCTGCGCGCCGCCACCAGGGTCACCTTCGACCGCCTCGACTCCGACGGCTGCATGTCCACCAACGACACCGTGCTGCTGCTGGCCTCCGGCGCCTCCGGCGTCACCCCGGAGTACGACGCGTTCGCCGAGGCCGTGCGGAAGGTCTGCGACGACCTCGGCCGGCAGCTCATCGGTGACGCCGAGGGAGCCGGCAAGGACATCAAGATCGAGGTGATCAACGCGGCCGACGAGGACGACGCCGTCGAGGTGGGCCGCTCCATCGCCCGCAACAACCTCCTGAAGTGCGCGATCCACGGCGAGGACCCCAACTGGGGCCGCGTGCTGTCCGCGATCGGCACCACTCGGGCCGCCTTCGAGCCGGACCGGCTCAACGTCGCCATCAACGGTGTGTGGGTGTGCAAGAACGGTTCCGTCGGCGAGGACCGCGAGCTGGTCGACATGCGCTATCGCGAGGTCCACATCGTCGCCGACCTCGCCGCGGGCTCCGAGACCGCGACCATCTGGACCAACGATCTGACCGCCGACTACGTCCACGAGAACAGCGCCTACTCCTCATGAGCGACTCCAGCACCAGCGGCACCACACGGAAACACACGGCCCTGCCCAAGGCGCAGATCCTCATCGAGGCGCTGCCCTGGCTGACCCGGCACAACGGCAAGATCGTCGTCATCAAGTTCGGCGGCAACGCCATGGTGAACGAGGAACTGAAGAGCGCCTTCGCCCAGGACGTCGTCTTCCTGCGGCAGGCCGGCCTCAAGCCGGTCGTCGTGCACGGCGGAGGCCCCCAGATCAGCGCCGCCCTGGACCGGCACGGCATCGTCAGCGAGTTCAGGGCGGGCCTGCGCGTCACCACCGAGGACGCCATGGACGTCGTACGGATGGTCCTCGCCGGGCAGGTGCAACGCGAGCTGGTCGGCCTGCTCAACCGGCACGGCCCGCTCGCCGTCGGCCTGACCGGCGAGGACGCCCACACCATCACCGCCACCAGGCACCGGCCCGAGATCGACGGCGAACGTGTCGACATCGGGCGGGTCGGCGAGATCACCGCGATCGACACGGGAGCGATCGAGGCCCTGCTGGCCGACGGCCGCATCCCGGTCGTGTCGTCGATCGCCCGTTCCGAGGACGACGGACATGTCTACAACGTCAATGCTGATACGGCGGCTGCGGCACTCGCTGCGGCACTGGGCGCCGAAACCCTCATGGTCCTCACCGACGTCGAGGGCCTCTACGAGGACTGGCCGCACTCCGACGAGGTGATCAGCCGCCTCACCGCATCCCAGCTGGAGAAACTGCTGCCGGAGCTGTCCTCCGGCATGGTGCCGAAGATGGAGGGCTGCCTGCACGCCGTGCGCGGCGGGGTGACCACCGCCCGCGTCATCGACGGCCGGGTGCAGCACTCGATCCTGCTGGAGATCTTCACCGACGAGGGCATCGGCACCATGGTCGTGCCCGACGAAGCCGAGGGGGAGCCGTCATGACGGGTACCGCGACCAACGCAGAGCTGACCGCGCGGTGGCAGAGCGCGCTCATGGACAACTACGGCACCCCGCGCCTGCCCCTCGTGCGCGGTGCGGGCACGAAGGTGTGGGACGCCGAGGGGCGGGAGTACCTCGACCTCGTCGGCGGCATCGCGACCAACGCCCTCGGCCACGCCCACCCGGCGATCGTCGAGGCCGTCGGCGGGCAGATCGCCTCCCTCGGGCACATCTCCAACTTCTTCATGGCCGAGCCCACCGTCGCCCTCGCCGAACGGCTGCTGCGGCTGGCCGGCCGCGAGGGCAGGGTCTTCTTCTGCAACTCCGGCGCCGAGGCCAACGAGGCCGCGTTCAAGATCGGCCGGCTGACCGGGCGCACCCACATGGTCGCCACCGAAGGCGGCTTCCACGGCCGCACCATGGGCGCCCTCGCGCTCACCGGCCAGCCCGGCAAGCAGATCCCCTTCCAGCCGCTGCCCGGCGACGTCACCCACGTCCCCTACGGCGACGCCCAGGCGCTGGCCGCGGCCGTCACCGAGGAGACCGCACTCGTCGTCCTCGAACCGGTCCAGGGCGAGAACGGCGTGATCGTGCCGCCGGCCGGATACCTCAAGGCGGCTCGCGCCATCACCGCCGCGACCGGCGCCCTGCTGGTCCTCGACGAGGTGCAGACCGGCATCGGCCGCACCGGCAACTGGTTCGAGTACCAGGCGCACGAGGGCGTGCTGCCCGACGTCGTCACCCTCGCCAAGCAACTCGGCGGCGGACTGCCGCTCGGCGCCACCATGGCCTTCGGCCGCGCCGCCGAACTCCTGCGGCCCGGACAGCACGGCACGACCTTCGGCGGCAACCCGGTCGCCTGCGCCGCCGGACTCGCCGTACTGGACACCATCGACCGCGAAGGTCTGCTGGACAACGTCAAGCGGCAGAGCGCCGCGCTGCGCGACGGGATCGAGGCGCTGGGCCACCCGCTGATCGATCACGTCCGGGGCGCGGGCCTGCTCCTGGGTATGGTGCTCACCGGGCCGCACGCGTCACAGGTGCAGCAGGCGGCCCAGGAGGCCGGGTTCCTGGTGAACGCGCCCGCCCCCGACGTCGTACGGCTCATGCCGCCGCTGAACCTCCACGACGACGAGGTGGGTGCGCTGCTCCAGGCGCTGCCCGGCATCCTTGACGCGGCCGACGGGGACGGACGATCCGGGGAATGAGACGACGATGAGCCAGGCGCAGGACCATGAGCAGGCGGCGGGCGCCGGGCCCGCCGTGCCGCAGACCCGCACCGCGCGCCACCGCCGGATCGTGGACATCCTCAACCGGCAGCCGGTGCGCTCGCAGAGCCAGCTGGCGAAGCTGCTCGCCGACGACGGGCTGAGCGTTACCCAGGCGACGCTCTCCCGGGACCTCGACGAGCTGAACGCGGTGAAGATCCGCAACACCGACGGCGACCTGATCTACGCGGTACCGAGCGAGGGCGGCTTCCGCACCCCGCGCGCGCCGCTCGGCGGGTCGGCGAAGGAGGAGCGGATGCGGCGGCTGTCCCAGGAGCTGCTGATCTCCGCCGAGGCGTCGGCGAACCTGGTGGTCCTGCGTACGCCGCCGGGCGCGGCCCAGTTCCTCGCCTCGGCCATCGACCAGGCCGAGCTGCACGACATCCTCGGCACCATCGCCGGCGACGACACGCTCCTGCTGATCAGCCGGGACCCGACCGGGGGCCAGTCCCTGGCGGACCACCTGCTCCGCCTGGCCCAGAACGGCCACTGAACCCTCCGCCACGGGGCGGGGCAGGCGTCAGCCCAGCCTCGCCGCCAAGCCCCCCGTGCACCGCACCTCGTCGCCCGCCGTGATCAGCAGGGCCTCCACCTCCGGCAGCGACTCCAGCCAGGCGAGGCCCGCTCGTGACCCCATCGCGAAGGCCGCCGTCGCCCAGCAGTCCACCCAGGTCAGCCGAGGCCCCACCACGGTCACCGAGACGAGGTCGGTGACCGGGGGCCGCCCCGTGCGCGGATCCAGGATGTGGTCGCCGCGCTCCGCCGTCCCGGACGTCGCCACGGACAGCTCCGCCACGCCCGCCGACGAGACCACCGCCGCGAGGCCCCCGGGTCGGAGCGGATCGGCCACGCCCACCCGCCACGGCCGCTGCGGCTCCGGCGCGCCGAGCATCTGGACGTCCCCGCCCCCGTTGACGCTGACCCCGCGCACCCCGTCGACCGCCGCCAGCAGCCGCGCCGCCCGCTCGGCCGCCCAGCCCTTGACGATGCCCGTGGGGTCCACCGAGCCCCGGTACCGGGCGCTGAACCAGCCGTCGCTCAGCCGCTCGGCCTCGGCCGCCAGCGCCAGCACCTCGGCCACCTCGGGAGCGCACCGCGGCACGGTGAGTTCGCCCCGGGCCAGCCGCGCGACCTCGCTGTCCTCGCGGTAGGTGCTGAACAGCGCGTCCGTACGGTGCAGCCCGGCGACGGCGGTGGTGAGCGCGGCCCGCACCGCGCCCGGTTCCCCGCCGCGCACGTCGAAGGAGAAGACGGTCCCCATCACCTCCTCCGCATGACGTATCGCGGCGGGAGCCTCGGCCGGCCCGGTCACCGTCTCAGCCACCGGCCCGGTCCAGCGCCGACTGCAGTGACTGCTTGTAGCCGGTACTGGTGTAGGTGGCCCCGGACACCGCGTCGATCTGCGCGCTCTGCGCGGCCACGGCCTCCTGGTTGAGCTTCGGGACGGCGAGCCGGGTCTTCTGGTCGCTGGTACCGCCCTTGGGGGCCTGGACCGCCTCCGCCTTGGTGATCTTCCCGTCGCTGACCGTCAGCCGCACCTGCACGGCCCCGTACTGCGTCTGCGCCACGTCACCGGTCACCGTGCCGGAGCCGGTGGGCTTCTGCGCGCCGCCCTGCGGGGTCTCCTGCCCGGTCGCCGGCTGCTGCCGGGCCGAGCCCGCCGCCGACGCCGAGACCGGGTCGGACGCCGGCTTGAGCGACAGCAGCAGCACGACACCGGACACGGTCGCGGCGGTGGCCAGCACGACCCGCCGTATGGGGTGGCTCTTCCTCATGGGTGGGTAGCTCCCGCTCTCTCGTCGCTGCCGCTCACATCTCGAACGACTCGTGATGGATGCGGCGGGCGGGGACTCCCGCGCCGCGCAGTGCCTCGTACACCGACTGCGCGAACCCCGGCGGGCCGCACATGAAGACGTCGTGGTGGTCGATGTCCGGTATCTTCCGCTGGAGGTTCTCCGCGGAGATGTCCGGCCGCTCGCCCTCCGGGCTGTTGACGGCGTACATCAGCCGGGCGCCCCGCTCCTTGGCGATGGCCGCCAGTTCGTCCCACAGCGCCAGGTCCTGGGTGGTGTTGGCCCGGTAGAGCAGCGTGATGTCTCCGGCCGCCCCGGGCAACGTCTCGAACAGCGCCCGCATCGGCGTGATCCCCACACCCCCCGCGACCAGCAGCACCTTGCCCCGGCTGCGGCGCTGCGCGGTCAGCGCCCCGTACGGGCCCTCGGCCCACACCCTGGTGCCGGGCGTCAGCTCCCGCAGCCGGGCGCTGTGGTCGCCGATCGACTTCACGGTGATCCGCAGCAGACCGGGCCGGGGCGCCGCCGACAGCGAGTACGGGTGCGAGCTGAAGCGCATGCCGGGCGCCAGGAAGCGCCAGCGGAAGAACTGGCCCGCCTCCGCGCCGATCCGGTGCAGCCTGCGCCCGCTGATCAGCACCGACACGATGCCCGGGGTCTCCTCGACGACCGCCTCCACCCGCATCCGGTGCCGGAGGTTCAGCCGGACGGGGGTCAGCACCCGGTACCAGATCAGGAGCGCGGTGACCGCGCCGTACAGCGCGTACCAGAAGGTCTTGGCGGTGGGCTCGACCGCGAAGTCGTTGCCGGCGGCGATCTGGTGCCAGAACGTCAGGAACACCGCCGCGTAGGTGAGCAGGTGGACGTGGTACCAGGTGTCGTAGGGCAGGCGGCGGCGGATCCCGCCCACCGACGTCAGCCCGATCAGCACGAACAGGCCCGTGCCGATCGCGGCCTTGCCCATGTCCGGCAGCTGCTCGACGGAGTCGACGGTCTGCCGGACGATGTCGCCGAGCGACCTGCCCGCCTGGAGGGCGTACCCCCACATGGTGAGAAAGACGTGCGCGACGATCAGGCAGAGCGTGTACCGGCCGCTCATCGCGTGCCAGCGGGCCACCCGGTCGGAGCCGACGCGCCGTTCCAGCGCGGGTACGCGCGCCATCTGGAGTACGACCAGGGCCATCAGATAGCCGGCCAGCAGGCCGGTGATCCGGCCCGCGTTCAGGATCCTGCCGTCGTCGCCTGCGATCGAGGGTGTGTTGTGCCACCAGAGCCACAGCACGCCCGCGGCCCCCGCCCAGACCGCCAGCAGCAGCGGAACGGCCGGGGAGCGGCGCGGGCGGATGCGGCGCATCGTCTGGCGGCGGGCGGCACGTCCGCCTGCGAGCGTGGTGGTCACGGTTCCTCCGTCGGGACTTGACCCTTGGCCCACAGATACGTCGCAGGTCCGCCGAGTGTTCAGTGGCGGACGGTGCGGGGGCGAACTGGCGTGACCGGCGGTAACCCACTGGCCTCCCGGGTACGGCTAGTCCCCGGAGCCGCACGTCGGGACGGGGGTCACGGAGGTGACGGTGGGCGCGGGCAGCACGGCACGCCCGCCCCCGTCCGTGCGCAGCACCACTCCGTCCGGCCCGGACCCGAGGAACTCCCCGCAGCGCTCGCCGCTCGTCGTCCCGACCCGCACCAGATGGTCCGGGGAGGGACCGGTGGTCACCCAGGCCACCATCACGGCCGCCGCCGCCAGCGTCACTCCGGCCACACAGCACACGGCCGCGCACCGCAGCGCCCCGCTGACCCGGTCGACCTCCTGCCGGGTCCAGTCGCGCAGCGCCTGACCGGCCAGCAGCACCCGGGCGCCGGGAACGCCGTGAGCGGCGCGTACGGCGAGGACGGAGCCCAGCAGCAGGAGCAGGAACGCGAGGCCGAGCAGGACGCCCACGGCCTGCTGAGCGGCGGACGGGAGCCGGGTGAGGTCGTCGCGTCCCTTGAGCGTGACCAGGATCGCCAGCAGCGCGGTCAGCCCGGTCAGCCCGGTACGCCAGCCCTCGGCCTGCCGCCTCAGCTCCGGGAGCTGGGCGAATTCCAGTTCGCGCGCGAGCTGTGCCCAGCGCCGGTCGGAACCGGCGCTCATCCGGTCGCCCCGTCCTCGCTCAGGCCGGACAGCCGCCAGCTCGCTCCGCAGCCCACGAAGGGGGCGTCGGCCGGCAGGCCGCCGTGCGCGTACCCGCACTCGCAGAAGTGCACCTCCCGCAGCAGCGCCGAGTCCTGCTCCTGCGGGGCCGGAGCCCGGCGTACGGCTCGCAGCCGGTCCAGCAGTCCCTTCGTACCGGTGCCGGGCGTCCCGTAGCGGTACTCCGTGGCGGTGCCGCCCAGGCAGCGCGGGCAGGTCCCCGCGACCCGGACGCCCTGTCCGTCGGCGGTGGGGCTGCGCACGAACTCCTCCGGAGCCACGCCCACGTAGTCCTCGCTGTACGCCGTGGCGAAGTCGTGCCGTATGCCGCGGGGCTCACTCATCGCCGCCGCCTCCCCGCTCGTCCTCTGCGCCGTTGTCCTGCAACGCGTCGCCGGCCAGGCCGAACATCGTCGCGTACAGCCGCAGCCGTGCCCTGACCCACGCCTCGCTCTCACCGGTGGCCTGCGCGGCCAGCCGGACCTGCGCCGCGGTCACGGTGCCTTCGAGGGCGGGCAGCAGGCCGTTGCAGCCCTGGGTGAGCAGCGCCGCATCCTGCCAGAGCGGGATGACGTCGGGCACCTCGGGGAGCACGCCGGGGACGGGACACAGGGGCAGGTACGGGGCGATGCGGGCGACCGTGCGGGGGAGCGGTTCGCCGAGCCGGCCGGCGATGCTCACCAGGTCCAGGGGATGGTAGGGGTCCTGCCGGCGCGACACGCGGTGCCCGGTGCCCAGCGCGACGACGTCCCGGCCGTCGGGCACGCCGGCCGGCAGGGCCGCCACGTCGTCGTCGCGCAGCTCCGGAACGAGGGCGCCGATCGCCCGCAGCGGACGCAGCCGGAGGTAGGCGGTCGCCGCGTCGACCGCCGACTTCCGGGCGTACTGGGCCAGGGCGAGAGGCGTCAGGCGCACCCATGCCGCGGTGCCGAAGTCGAGGGCGGCACGGCCCGGTTGGTGGGCGACCGCGTCCTTCATCGAAGCGGTGGGGCGGATGTCGGCCAGCTCCTCGGGGAGCGGGGGGACGGTGAGCCCGAAGCGTCCGGCGTGCCCGGCCGCCAGCGACCAGACGTCCTTCAGCGGCTCGTTGAGCCGCTCCGCGGCGTGGAAGAGGGCGGCCGCGGTCAGCTCCGGAGCCGCGTAGTCCTCCTCCTCGTTGAAGGGTTCCTTGCCCGACAGGACGTAGCGATCACGCAGCGGGAGTTCGTCCCATGCGAAGAGGAGGGAGATGTCGTCCGGGACCCGGACACCCGAGGCCCGCAGGTCGTCGACGGCTGTCTCCAGGTCGAGATCGTCCGTCCGGACGACGGCCAGGTCCTCCAGACTCACTCCCGCTTCGAGGCCGATGTCGAAGTCGTTCAACCGCCTCACGAGCACGGCCGCGTCGGGCGAGGGGATGTGGGAAGGCGGGGCGCCGTCGGCGTACCTGCGCCGGTAACGCAGTCCGAGCTTCTCGGCCAGCGCCGCGAGCCGCTCGTCGGCCTCCGCGAGGTCGGTCTCGAGTGTGTCGGCGTAGTCCACGGTGGCCCCCCACTGCAGTACGCGCGAGCCGTCCTCGGCCTCGGACATGAACAGGCTCACGACGTCGTGCAGCTCCTGGTCGAGGTCCTGCCAGCGGACGATCTCCTCCGCGGCCGGCGCGCTCCAGCCCAGCCATGCGAAGTCACCGAGCCGTTGCGCCACCTCCTGGGCGGTCAGGTTCCCGCTCTCGCACAGCTGGCTCAGCTCCAGGGGGCCGTCCGGCAGCCGCCAGGTGACGGACTGGGCGGTGCGGTAGCGGAAGAAGAGCTCGTCGAGGTCGCTGTCGGCGCACACGTGGTGCTCGTGACGCGCCGGCACCTCGGGCGGAGCCACCGGAAGAAGGGCGGTGAACCGCGCCAGACGGCGCACCAGCTCGCCCAGGGGGAGGGAGAGCCGTGCCGAGGCCAGCACCAGACCACCCCAGTGCGGTGCACCGGAGCCGTTCACGACCATGCCCTGGCCCTTCCCGGCGTCGTGCAGACACTCCGCGAGGGCGAGGTCCTCCGCGTCGGGGACCCACTCCAGGTCGCCTTCACGGATGGGCAGTGGTGCGAAGTCGGGATCCACGATGCGCAGGCCGCGCTGCCGGCGCAGCACCTCTGCCAGGGGCAGCCGGTGTGTGGCCGCGTCGGCGACGATCCGCGGCCAGTGACGCGAACGGGACGTCGCGATCCTGGCGTCCCCGGGCGCCGGTACCGGATGTCCGGCGAGGCTCGTCGGCGGCTCGACGTTCCGTCTCGTCAGGCCCAGCGCGGCCGACCGCCACGGAAGGATCTCGTCGAACCCGCCCTGGCTCAGTCTCCCGGCGCTGTCGGCCACGACGCGGTCGAGGTGGAACCAGCCCACCCGGTCCAGCTCCACGCTCTCTCCGTGCCACCCCGGCACGCGGAGCCCCTTCCCCCGCCACTCCCCGTCCAGCACCCTGGCCAGGTCCGTGCTCTTCTCGTCCAGACGCGCCAGCCAGTCGACCGACAGGTGGGGCCAGTCGACCAGCGCCTTGGCCCCCTGCCGCCACAGGGACCCGACCCACTCCGCGTCGAAGGCCTGCAGTTCGTTCCGGCTGACGCTGAGCTTCCCGGCGTGCGGTCCGGTCAGGTTCACCACGTAGCCGAACGGCTTGTGGTCGGTCACGATGCCGTCACACAGGGTCGCGCCTTCCCCCAGCACCCACCACAGCGTGTCCGGTACGGCCACGAGCGCTCCGTCCGGGGTCTCGCCCGGCCCGGGTTGCAGCACCCCCGGGTCCCAGGCGTGCGACGGTCCCCCCTGCTCCGTGGCCTCCAGGGTGAACTCGCTCACCCTGACGAGTTCCCGCAGCACCGACACGCAGGAAAGCCGGTCGGTCGCCCGGCGCTCGCCCAGATACAGCCGCACCCGCGTGCCGCCCTCGGCGAGCCCGTCGTCCGACCCGTCGTGGCGCCGGATGCGGAAGAGGCTTCCGCTGCTGGGGATCTCCACCCGCAGGGCGTGCTCGGCCGGGATGCCCTCGGGGCTCACCTGCCGGGTGACGATCGTCATCTCGTCGGCGAGCATGAAGTAGCTGAACACCCCGATGCCGAAACGGCTGTTGGGGTACAGCCGCAGAGCGGGGTCGTGACGCAGCCACCGGGACTGCTCCTGGCGGAAGGACCGGGACCGCTCGAAGCGGCTGCCCGCGCGCGTGAAGGTCTGTTTGAGCTGCTCCGCGCTCATGCCCACGCCGTTGTCCCGGCACTCGACGTAGCGGCCGCGCTCGTCCCGCCCCTGGGTGAACACGATCCTGCCCGACCAGTCGGCGGGCGGGGACGCGATGCGGTTCAGGTACTCGCGGCGCATGGCCCGGTAGCGGCAGGCGTCCATGGCGTTCTGGTAGAGCTCCCGAAGCGCCAGTTCCGGCCGCCCGCCGTACAGTTGCTCTCCCATCAGCAGGTCCCGGACCTCGGTCTGGGCGAGGTGGAAGCGCAGCAGGGGTACCTCGTAGGCGGGTTGGCTGCCCAGCCGGAGCGGCCGCAGGTCGCGGTCGGTGACGCGGCCGGGCACGGCCGACAGCAGCGCCGCCTCCGCCTCGCGCAGATCACCGGCCAGGCGCTCGGTCTCCGCGGCCAGCCGGTCCGCCTCCTCCGCGACGTCCGCGAGGGCCGCGTGCATGGCCTGGTGCGGGCAGAGCGCGTCCAGGTGCAGGGCGTTGCCGTCCGGGTGCCAGCTCAGGCCGCGCGCCATCGCGACGGTCTGCTGGGGCAGCACGGGGTCCGTCACGGCCAGGTGCTCGGCCACGATGTCCGGCAGGGTGCGCACGTCCACGGCCAGCAGACCGGCGAGCCGGAGCAGCGCGGCCAGGGGGCGGATCCGCAGCGTCTGGTAACCGCCGGACAGGAGCACCTTGCGGGACGCCCAGTGGTGCGACTCGTCGAACGGCTCGTCCGCGGCCAGGGCGGATGCCATCGTGTGCAGCAGGTCCGAGAGTTCCTGCACCCTCTCGTCCGGCACCCCGAGCCGGGCGGCCAGCAGCTCGCCGGCCGGGGCCGGCACGCCCTCGTCGTCGGTCCGGAAGCGGTCGGCGATCCAGCGGTGCACCAGCCACATGACGATCGCGTTCGCGTCCTCGACGCGGTCGCGGTCCCGGCAGTGGGCCAGCTGGCGGGCGAGGCGCCCGTACTGGCCGACGATCTGCTCATAGTGCCGGCGGTGCGCGCTCCCGTGTCCGGGGCTCTCCAGGTCCCCGGGCGACACCTCCGCCGCCTGGCCGATCCGCTGCGCCCAGGCCACCTCGTGCAGGAACGGAGCCGCGACGAGCAGAGCCACCTCGATCGCCGCCAGCGGCTGGTCGGCGGGCAGCAACTGGGGCAGCCGCTCGCACAGCAGCCGGACGGGATACCCGTCGTCGGCCCACGGATCGGGGAAGGGCAGACGCTGCTGGGCGAGATGGACGGAGCGTGCGCACTCCTCGGTGAAGACGCCGAGGGCGTCCTGGAAGCCGGGCACGCTCGCCGCGTCCCCGGCCGTGACCCGCTGCCACAGCGGGGTCGACCGCGCCGCGTCCAGCCAGGCTTCGAGGAGGGGACGACCGCCGCAGATCTCGCGCTCCCTGGTCTCCGTCTCGGCGTGGGTGCCGTAGCGGATCAGGGGGGTCTGGGGCAGTCCGTGGCGCCGGGCGGCCTCCCGGGTCCTGGCCCGCGCGGTGGCGAACACGTCCTGGACCGTGCGGGCCGGCGTCAACGGACCGAGGGCGTCGGCGAGTCCACGGGTGAAGAAGCTCCCCTCACTCGTGCAGCCGCTGTGCTCGCCGGCCGAGCAGCCGGTCAGGACCGCGAAGCCGCCGGTGGGCGGGCCGTTGTCGATGCTGTTGCCGAACGCCTCGCCGGCACAGGCCGTGTCGGTCCGGCAGGCGTCGATGAGCCACAGCACGGTCCCGGCCCGGCAGTCCGCCAGCAGGGGACTGATGTTGGCCGGCAGCAGCAGATCCGTGTACGGTGCCCGCCAGTTGCCGTCGGCCGGCGGGACGGCGTCGGCCGGGACGAGATAGTCGGTGCGGCCGACGCGCAGGCCGTGGCCGGAGAAGTAGAGCAGGAGCGTCCCGCCCGCCGGGGTCGCCGCCGCGGCCTCGTAGATCTTCGACTTGATCAGGCTCAGCCCGGCGCCGGGCAGCGTCTCCACCTCGTAGCCGGAGGCCTGCAGCGCCGTACTCATCAGCCGCAGGTCCGCCTCGACCGGCTCGTCGATCGGCTCCAGCGTGTCGGCCACCGCCGGTGCCTGGCCGATGCCGATGAGCAGGGCCTTGCGTGCCTCGTCCATGTTCCCGGTTCCCCTCCCGCGCACAGGGGAACATGATGGCATCGCGCACGGCCGCGCAACGGCACTCGGCGGCGGGTGGGCGCCACGGGGCCGTCCACCGTGCTCAGTAGCGGGTGAGCGCCGTGGGGCCGTCCACCGTGCCGATCGCGATGTGCGGGTGGCTCGCCGGCCGCGCCCACTGCAGGATCCGCTGCATCGCCTCCTGCGGCACCGACACGCATCCGGCCGTCGCCGCCTGCCCGTTGACGTGCAGGAAGATGCCGGCGCCGCGGCCCTGGACCGGCCGCTCGTAGTTGAAGGCGATGACGACGGCGTGCGCGTACTGCGTGCCGTAGTCGATCAGGTGCTCCGACTCGGCGGCGCGGCAGTCGGCAGGCAGCGGCTCGGTCCAACGGTTGTACGAGTTCGAGTCGTTGTCCTGGCACCACCAGGAACTCGCCAGCACCGGCCGGTATTCGACGCTCGTGCCGGCCGGCGGCGCCTTGATGCCGAAGGCGAAGGGGAGGTCGTACAGGCCGGTCGGAGTGGTCTGGGTGCCCTGCTTGCGGGAGCCGCCCTCCACGAGCCCGTTCGCCCCGAACCGGGCCGGCGCGGTCCCGGTCCGCACCCACTGCCCGTCCCGCAGGTCCCACCAGGTGACCGTCCCCGTCGTCGAGTCGGTCGCGGGTGCCTCGGCGGTGATCAGCTGGGTGCCGCCGCCCGTGTCCGCCAGCCGTGCGGGCAGCGGTGCCGGCTCGGGGCCGGGCGCGAAGCCGGCCAGGGCCAGACAGGAGGCGGAGGCGAGGGCGAGGGCGAGACCGGGGCGCATGGCTCAGACGCTAGACGGGGGGAGCGGCAGCGGCAGCCCGGGCAGTCCGTCCGGGCTGGTCGCGACGTACTCCTTCCTGGTGACGCAGGCGCTCGGTGAGGCGTCGTCCTCGCGCGCGAACCGCTTGCCGTGCAGGTCCCGGTCCTCCTCGTACGCCAGGTGGGGCACGGCGTACCCGCAGCTGTCCCGTACCAGCCCGGCGTGGACGACGCTGATCGCCCGCAGTCCGTACGCCGGGGTCGGCGTCCGGCAACCGGGTGAGCAGCTCCCGAAGCGCGGGTCGTCGCGGAAGACCGGCTCGCCCCGGCCGTGCACCCGGACGATGTTCGGCGGCCCCTGGAGGGCGCACCGCATCAGGGTGATCCGCGCGTTCCCCCGAAAGGGGCGATTGACGAATCATGCAGACTGCTGCATACTCATGCATGTCAGCGAATGCACTGTGAGGAGAAAACCCGTGACCGAGCGCGTCGTACTCGCCTACTCAGGCGGTCTGGACACCTCCGTCGCCATCGGCTGGATCGCCGAGGAGACGGGCGCCGAGGTCATCGCCGTCGCGGTCGACGTCGGCCAGGGCGGCGAGGACCTGGACGTCATCCGCAAGCGCGCCCTCGCGTGCGGCGCGGTGGAGGCCGAGGTCGCCGACGCCAAGGACGAGTTCGCCGACGAGTACTGCCTCCCGGCGATCAAGGCCAACGCCCTCTACATGGACCGCTACCCGCTGGTCTCCGCCCTCTCCCGGCCGACGATCGTCAAGCACCTCGTCGCCGCCGCCCAGAAGCACGGCGCCACCACGGTCGCCCACGGCTGCACCGGCAAGGGCAACGACCAGGTCCGCTTCGAGGCCGGCATCGTCGCCCTCGCCCCCGACCTGAAGTGCATCGCCCCGGTCCGCGACTACGCGATGACCCGGGACAAGGCGATCGCCTTCTGCGAGGCCAAGCGGCTTCCGATCGCCACCACCAAGAAGTCCCCGTACTCCATCGACCAGAACGTCTTCGGGCGTGCCGTCGAGACGGGCTTCCTGGAGGACATCTGGAACGCCCCGATCGAGGACATCTACGAATACACCTCCAACCCGGCCCTCCCGCGCGAGGCCGACGAGGTGGTCATCGGCTTCGAGGCGGGCGTCCCGGTCGCGATCGACGGCAGGCCCGTCACCGTCCTGCAGGCCATCCAGCAGCTCAACGAGCGCGCCGGCGCCCAGGGCATCGGCCGGATCGACATGGTCGAGGACCGCCTCGTCGGCATCAAGTCCCGCGAGGTCTACGAGGCCCCCGGCGCGATCGCGCTGATCACGGCCCACCAGGAGCTGGAGAACGTCACCGTCGAGCGCGAGCTGGCCCGCTACAAGCGGCAGGTCGAGCAGCGCTGGGGCGAGCTGGTCTACGACGGCCAGTGGTTCTCCCCGCTGAAGCGGGCCCTGGACGGTTTCATCGACGAGGCCAGCCAGCACGTGACCGGCGAAGTCCGGATGACCCTGCAGGGCGGCCGCGCGGTCGTCACCGGCCGGCGCTCCCCGTCGTCCCTGTACGACTTCAACCTCGCCACCTACGACACCGGCGACACCTTCGACCAGGCGGCGGCCAAGGGCTTCATCGACATCTACAGCCTGTCCTCGAAGATCGCCGCACGGCGTGATCTGCAGGCCTAGCCCGGACGCGGACCCCGCGTAAGGCCTTCGGGTCACCTCGCACGCATCGCCTGACAGCCGCCTCCCCGCCTGCAAAGGTGGGGAGGCGTCCGCACACAGAGACCCGTGGCACGAACACACCTCCGAGGAGCAACGCAAGTGAGCAGCAACAGCGGTGACGTACGGCTCTGGGGCGGCCGTTTCGCCGACGGTCCCGCCGAGGCCCTGGCGAAGCTGTCCGCGTCCGTCCACTTCGACTGGCGGCTCGCGCCCTACGACATCGCCGGCTCGCGTGCCCACGCGCGCGTGCTGCACAAGGCGGGGCTGCTCACCGAGGACGAACTGACCCGGATGATCGCCGGCCTCGACCGGCTGGAGGCGGACGTCGCCGACGGCTCCTTCACCGGCACCATCGCCGACGAGGACGTCCACACCGCGCTGGAGCGCGGCCTGCTGGAGCGCCTCGGCCCGGACCTCGGCGGCAAGCTGCGCGCGGGCCGGTCGCGGAACGACCAGATCGCGACCCTCTTCCGGATGTACCTGCGGGACCACGCGCGGATCGTCGGCGGCCTGATCGCCGAGCTCCAGGACGCGCTGATCGGCCTGGCCGAGGCCCACCCGGACGTGGCGATGCCCGGCCGCACCCACCTCCAGCACGCCCAGCCGGTGCTCTTCGCCCACCATGTCCTCGCCCACGTGCAGTCCCTGTCCCGGGACGCGGAACGGCTGCGCCAGTGGGACGAGCGGACGGCCGTCTCGCCGTACGGCTCGGGGGCGCTCGCGGGCTCCTCGCTGGGCCTGGACCCGGAGGCGGTGGCCGCCGATCTCGGCTTCGAGCACGGCAGCGCCGGCAACTCCATCGACGGCACGGCCTCCCGCGACTTCGCCGCCGAGTTCGCCTTCATCACCGCGATGATCGGCGTGAACCTCAGCCGGATCGCCGAGGAGATCATCATCTGGAACACGAAGGAGTTCTCCTTCGTGACCCTGCACGACGCCTTCTCCACCGGCTCGTCGATCATGCCCCAGAAGAAGAACCCGGACATCGCGGAGCTGGCACGCGGCAAGTCGGGCCGCCTGATCGGCAACCTCACCGGACTGCTCGCCACCCTGAAGGCCCTGCCCCTCGCCTACAACCGCGACCTGCAGGAGGACAAGGAGCCGGTCTTCGACTCCTGCGATCAGCTGGAGGTGCTGCTTCCCGCCTTCACCGGCATGATCGCCACCCTCACGGTCAACCGCGAGCGCATGGAGGAACTGGCCCCGGCCGGCTTCTCGCTCGCCACCGACATCGCCGAGTGGCTGGTCAAGCGGGGCGTGCCGTTCCGCGTGGCGCACGAGGTCGCGGGGGAGTGCGTGAAGGCCGCCGAGGCCGAGGGCAAGGAGCTGGACGGTCTCACCGACGAGCAGTTCGCGAAGATCTCCGCTCACCTCACCCCCGAGGTCCGCACGGTCCTCAACGTGCCCGGCGCCCTGGCCTCCCGCAACGGCCGTGGCGGCACGGCGCCCAGCGCCGTCGCCGTCCAGCTCGCGGAGATCAGGACGGACGTGGCGGCCCAGCACGAATGGGCCGAGGCCAAGAGGGCGCGGTAGGGGAGCGCCCCGTCAGGGGCGCGGGGAACCGCGCGAAGAGCCCCAGCGGACGCGCACCGGCCGGCGGGCCCTGGCCCGGCATGCTTGGGCCGGGGTCAAGGGGGCGCGGCAGGGGAGCGCCCCGTCAGGGGCGCGGGGAACTGCGCGAAGAGCCCCCACGGACGCGCACCCGCCCGACGGGCCGGCACCACCGGGGCTCCCGGGCCCCCGGCTCCCGGCTCCCGGCTCCCGGAGCGGAGCGTCGTCGCGGGTTACGTTGGTCGCAAGCCGTACCGCAGCCGACCAACGGAGCCCGCGATGCCCTTCGCCCGTCTCGCGCACGCCACGACACCGACCTGCCACATCGGACTCGGTCTCGCCGCCGTCGGCCGCCCCGGTTACATCAACCTCGGCCGCGACACGGACCTGGGGGAGAACCGCAGCGTCGACGCGCTGCGCACCCGCACCCACGAACTCCTCGACGCCGCCTACGCCCAGGGCGTCCGCTACTTCGACGTGGCGCGTTCCTACGGCCGTTCCGAGGAGTTCCTCGCCGGCTGGCTGGACGCCCGCCCCGACGTCGAAGACGTCGTGATCGGCAGTAAGTGGGGCTACACCTACACCGCGGACTGGTCCACCGACGCCGAGCGGCACGAGGTCAAGGACCACGGTCCCGCCACCTATGAGCGGCAGCGGGCCGAGACCCGCGCCCTGCTCGGCGACCGGCTCGACCTCTACCAGATCCACTCGGTGACCCCGGACAGCCCCGCCCTCACCGACAAGGAACTCCACGCCACCCTGGCCCGGGCCGCCGCAGAGGGCCTCACCGTCGGCTTCTCCACCAGCGGGCCGGCCCAGTCCGACGCCATCCGCGCCGCCCTCGCCGTCACCGTCGACGGCGAGCCCCTCTTCCGTACCGTCCAGTCGACGTACAACGTCCTGGAGACGTCGGCGGGACCCGCCCTCGCCGAGGCGCACGACGCCGGACTCACCGTGATCGTCAAGGAGGGCATGGCCAACGGCCGGCTGGCGGCGCCGCACGCCCCGGACGCGCTGCGCGCCGTGGCCGAGGAGGCCTCCCTCGGCTGCGACGCCGTGGCCCTCGCGTGGATCCTGCGGCAGCCCTGGACCGGCGTCGTCCTGTCCGGCGCCGCGACGGTCCCGCAGCTCGTCTCCAACCTGCACGCTCCCGCCGTCGACCTCGACGTGGACCAGCTGACCCGCCTCGCCACGCTGGCGGAGGACCCGCACGCCTACTGGGAGCGGCGCGGACAGCTGCCCTGGCACTGACGAGACCCCGCGATGACCAGCACTTATGAGTCATCCGTGTCGTGAGTGAGACATTGGTGTCTCACATGGGTTATCCTTGTCTCATGGCCTTGGATCGTGACCACGTACTGCGCAGCGCCGCCGCCCTGCTGACCCGCAAGTCCACCGCGACCATGGACGAGGTGGCCAAGAGTGCCGGGATCAGCCGGGCCACGCTGCACCGCCACTTCGCCGGCCGCGACGCGCTCGTACGGGCGCTGGAGGCGCTCGGCATCGCCGAGTGCGAGGCGGCGCTGGACGCGGCCCGGCTGGACGAGGGCCCGGCGGGCGCGGCCGTGCACCGGCTGGTCGGCGCGATCGAACCCGCCGCCGGCCTGCTCGCCTTCCTGTACACCGAGAACCAGCTGTTCGAGGGCGAGCAGCAGAACGAGGGCTGGGCCCGGATGGACGAACGCCTCAACGCCCTGTTCCGGCGCGGTCAGGAGAGCGGCGAGTTCCGCATCGACCTCACCCCGGCCTGGCTCACCGAGGCGCTCTACGGCCTGCTGGCCTCCGGTGCCTGGGCCGTGAGCGAGGGCCGGGTCGCCGCCAAGGACTTCACCCACATGATCGTCGAACTGCTGCTCGGCGGCGCTCGACGCACCGACGCGTGACGAACACCCGCACACCGGCACCCGCAGCACGCCGGCACCCGCACACGAACGCGCGCGACGAAGACGCGCGACGAAGAGAGGAATCATGACCAGCACCCTGCAGCCGGCTCGCGCGGCGGAGATGGAGAAGCGCCCGGGCCGCTGGCTCGCGCTCTCCGTCCTCGTCCTGGCCGTGCTGCTGGTGGCCGTCGACGCCACCGTCCTCGGTCTGGCGACCCCCTACATCAGCGAAGACCTGAACCCCTCCGGCACCCAGCTGCTGTGGATCGGTGACGTCTACTCGTTCGTCATCGCCGGTCTGCTCGTCTCCATGGGCAGCCTCGGCGACCGCATCGGCCGCAAGCGGATCCTGCTCGGCGGCGCGACGGCGTTCGGCGCGATCTCCGTGCTCAACGCCTATGCGACGACACCCGAACTGATGATCCTGGCGCGGGCCCTGCTCGGCGTCGCGGGCGCGACCCTGATGCCCGCCACCCTCGCCCTCATCCGCAACCTCTTCCACGACTCCCGCGAGCGCAGCCTCGCCGTCGGCATCTGGGGCGCCACCGCCTCCGCCGGTACGGCGGTCGGGCCGATCGTGGGCGGGTTCCTCCTCGAGCACTTCTGGTGGGGCTCGGTCTTCCTGATCAACCTGCCGGTGATGGCGGTACTGGTGCTCGTCGGCATCCGCACGCTGCCCGAGTCCCGCAATCCCCGTCCGGGCCCCTGGGACCTGATCAGCGTCCTGCTCTCACTGGTCGGCATGATCGGCCTGGTCTACGCGGTCAAGGAGGCGGCCACCCACGGCTTCACCTGGACGACCGCCGGCACCGGCCTGCTGGGCGCGGCGGCCCTGTACGGCTTCGTCCGCCGCCAGCTCACCATGCCGATCCCGTTGCTGGACATGCGGCTGTTCAGGCGCCGCGGCTTCAGCGGCGCGGTCCTCGCCGACCTGCTGACCGTCCTCGGCATGTCCGGCCTGGTGTTCTTCCTCTCCCAGTACCTGCAACTCGTGCAGGGCAGACGCCCGTTCGAGGCAGGCCTCGCCGAACTGCCCGCCGCCGTCGGCGCGGTGGTGGCCGGGCTGATCGCGGGCCGCGCGGCCCGGCGCCTGTCGGTCCGCACCGTGGTCTCGGGAGGCCTCGCGGCCGTCGGACTGGCCCTGGCCGTGCTGACGATGCTCGGCCGGTCCACCGGTTACCCGGTCCTCGGCGCCGCCCTGCTGGTCGTGGGCGTCGGCGCGGGCTTCTCCTTCACGGTCACCGCCGACGTGATCCTCTCCAGCGTGCCCAAGGAGCAGGCGGGCGCCGCCTCGGCGGTCTCCGAGACGGCGTACGAACTGGGCGCGGCCCTGGGCATCGCCCTGCTGGGCTCGATCGTGACCGGTGTCTACCGCGACTTCGCGGGTCCGGCCGGCACCCCGGCCGGGGCCCACGAGTCCCTGGGCGCGGCGGCGCAGGCCGCGGCGAAGCTGCCCCCGCACCAGGCGGAGGCGCTGCTCGACGCGGCCCGCGAATCCTTCGTCCACGGCCTTCACCTGGCCTGCGGTGCGGGCGCGGCGGTCCTGCTCGCGGCCTCGGCGGTGGCCTGGTTCCTGCTGAAGGGCCAGAAACTGGACAGCGGCCCGAGCTGACCGGCCCGGGGGCGCGGAAACCGAACGGGCCGGCGCACGCTCACCCGCGCCCCGGGGCATCGCCGAGGTGCCCCGGGCGTCACCTCTTGTAGCCGAGCACCGTCATCATCCCGCTCTCCGAGTGGTACTGGTTGTGGCAGTGCAGCATCCACAGCCCCGGATTGTCGGCGTCGAAGTCGACCACCAGCTTGCGGTGCGGCAGCACCATCGCGGTGTCCTTGCGCGCACCCACGCCGTCCAGACCGGCCACCGCGAACGTGTGTCCGTGCAGGTGCATCGGATGCCACATGTCCGTGGCGTTGATGAGGGTGAGCCGCACCCGTTCGCCGGCCCGGACCGGGTGGCGCTGCTGCGGGGAATAGGCCTTGTGGTCGAATCCCCAGTCGAACTTCTTCATGCTGCCGGTGATCCTGATGCGCATCTCGCGGTCGGGTTCACGGCGGGCGAGAGCCACCGAGTCGTCGGGCAGCAGGCGGCGGGCGGGGACGGTCTTCCCGTCGAGTTCGTCCGGGCGGACGCCGGCCGGGGGCAGATTCCCCTTCCCCTTGTCGCTGCGCAGGACGGCGAGCGCCTTGCCCTTCTTGCCCTCGGGGAGCGCGACCAGCGGGAAGACGCCGTCCTTGACGGTGACCAGCACGTCGTAACGCTCCGCCATGCCGATGATGAGGGCGTCGGTCATCTTGTGCTTCACGGGATAGCCGTCGGTGTGCGTGATGGCCATCCGGTGGCCGCCCAGCGCGACCCGGAAGGCGGTCTCGGAACCGGCGTTGATGAAGCGCAGCCGGACGCGGTCGCCCGGACGGCAGCGGAACACCGGGGGACTGCCGGGCAGGTGCCCGTTGATCAGGTAGTGCGGATAGGCGACGCTGCCGCCCTCCCCGTGCAGGATGCGGCTGTGCGAGTCGTGCAGCACCCGGTTGGGGCCCGAGGGCTTCCTGGACGACGGGCGCGCGCTCGCCGACCGGCCGGGACCGGCGCTGCCGTGACCGGGACCCATGGCCATGTTCCCCATGTCCATACCGCCCATGTCCATGGGGCCGCCGGGCTTGAGCTGCTCCAGGACGTTCTCGGGGGTGGAGCCCTCCACGCCGTCCAGCCAGTCGTCCAGCACCACGACCCACTCCTTGTCGTAGGAGAGGGGTTCCCTGGGGTCGTCGACCACCAGCGGCGCGTACAGCGCCCGGTCGGGCTGCATCCCGACGTGGGAGTGCAGCAGATAGGTCCCGGGGTGCTTGATGGCGAAGCGGTAGCGGAAGTCGGTCCCGGGGTGGATGGCCCGCTGGGTCAGGTCGGGCACGCCGTCCATGTCGCAGCGCAGCCGCACCCCGTGCGAGTGCAGCGTGGTGTTGGCGGGCAGCCGGTTGGTGAGCGTCAGGTCGAGCGTGTCGCCGGCGGTCACCCGGACGAGCGGGCCCGGCACCTGCTCGTTGTACGCCCACGTCCGCACGGACCGTCCGCCCAGGTCCAGCTTGGCCTCGGATGCGGTGAGAGCGAACGTGCGCACGCGGCCGGACCCGCGTCTGCGCTCGGCGGCAAGAACCTCGGGATCCGACGGGTTGACGTACCCCTTGGGCCCGGCCGGGACGAACGTCCCCCCGCCGCTCGCCCTTTGGGGGCCGGAGCCGGGCTCGGAACCGGATCTGGTACAGGCTGCCAGGAATCCCGCGCCGACGACGGCGATCGGGGTACGGAGCAGAGTACGCCGAGAAGGTTTGCGCATGTCTGAATCAGACATGTTATGTGGTCATATAGGCGGTTCATACGGCCGAATGCCCGATGTGTCGGCGATAGATTCCACCTGCAGGCGGACGCGCACCGGCACCGCGCCGGTCCGCCGGAAGAGGCTAGGCGGCCTTGGCCTTCGTGGCGTACATGTCCACGTACTCCTGACCCGACAGCCGCATGACCTCGGCCATGACGGAGTCGGTCACGGCCCGCAGCACGTACCGGTCCCGGTCCATGCCCTCGTACCGCGAGAACTCCATCGCCTCACCGAACCGGACGGTGACCCGGCCCGGCCGCGGAATCCCGTTCCCGCCGGGCTGCAGCTTGTCGGTGCCGATCATCGCGAAGGGAACCACCGGCGCCCCGGTCATCAGCGTCAGCCGCGCGATACCGGTGCGCCCCCGGTACAGCCGCCCGTCGGGTGAGCGCGTGCCCTCGGGGTAGATCCCGAAGACCCTGCCCTCCTCCAGGATCCGACGCCCGGTCATCAGCGCGGCGACACCGCCGTTCGCCCCGTCCCGGTCCACCGGGATCATGCCGACGCCGGTGAAGAACCAGGCCATCAGCCGGCCCTTGAAGCCCTTGCCGGTGACGTACTCGTCCTTGCCGATGAAGCAGACCTGCCGCTTGGTGACGATCGGCAGCACGATCGAGTCGATGAACGTGAGGTGATTACCGGCCAGAATGACCGGTCCGTCCCCCGGGATGTGCTCCGCGCCCTCCACCTGTGGGCGGAACATCAGACGCATGATCGGTCCGAGCACTGCCTTGATGAGCGCGAAGCGGGACAACGGGTCCTCCGGCGTCGGGGGGAGCGATATGAGTCTGTGCAGGTGAGGACATTACTCGCGGCGCCCCGGCGAGCGCACATCGGGGAGGTCCGGTTCACCGAGGTCTTACCAAGTGTTGACACGGGTTTACCTGCGGCGGTGTGCCGCGAGCGGCCCGTCACGGCGGGGTGACGGTGTGACGGACGTCGCCCCGCGCCCTCGTGCCCCGGGTACCCGGTCCGCACCCGCCGATGCCGACGGGCCGTCATGTCCCGCCCTCTTCAGGACACACGGCGGCACCCGGGTGTTCGAGCCGACGACTCCCTCCCGTCATGCGCGCGCCCCTACGATCAGCGCGCACCGAAGGCGCGGAGCGCCGAAGACGGAACTCAGTGCGAGTGGCAGGAGGGCCCCGATGGGCGGCGACAGGGTGAACGAGCAGACACAGGGCATCACGGGACGGCGGGCGATCCTCGGCGCCGCGGTGCTCGGCGCGGGCGGAGCGGTCCTCGGGCTGCCCGGTGCGGCCGGAGCGGCCGAGGCGCGCGGGGCCGGGCACGGGGGGCGCGGGCTGAAGAGCCTTCCGGTGCCGACGATCATCGGTCACCGGGGTGCCAGCGGGTACCGCCCCGAGCACACGTTCGGCTCGTACAACCTGGCCCTGGACCTCGGCGCCGACGTCGTCGAGGCCGGTGACCTGGTCCCCACCAGGGACGGGCACCTGGTCTGCCGGCACGAGCCGGAGATCGGTGGCACCACGAACGTCGCGGACCACCCCGAGTTCGCCGGCCGCCGGACCACCAAGGTCCTCGACGGCGTGCCCACCACCGGCTGGTTCACCGAGGACTTCACGCTCGCCGAGCTGAAGACCCTGCGCGCGATCGAGCGCATCCCGGCCAACCGTCCGCACAACACCCTCTACGACGGCCGCTGGGCGATCCCCACGTTCGAAGAGGTCCTCGAGTGGCAGGACGAGCAGACCCGCAAGCGCGGCAGGCAGGTCTGGATCTACCCCGAGACCAAGCACCCCACCTACTTCCGGCGGCTCGGCCTGGCCTTGGAGGAGCGGGTCGCGAAGCTGCTGCGCAAGCACGGCAAGGACGGCCGGAACTCGCCTGTCATCCTGCAGTCCTTCGAGCCCACCAGCATCCAGAGGCTGAACCGGCTGGTCGACAACCCGCTCGTGGTGCTGCTGTCCACGGCCGACAGCCGCCCCTACGACTTCGTGGCGTCCGGCGACCCGCGCACGGTCGCCGACCTGATCACCCCCCGGGGCCTCCGGGAGATCGCCGGCTACGCGCAGGGCATCGGCCCGACCCTGGACCTGGTCATCCCGAAGAAGGCGGACGGCACCCTGGCGCAGCCGACCACGCTGGTCGCCGACGCGCACCGGGTGGGACTGGTCCTGCACCCCTACACCATGCGCAACGAGAACCCCTTCCTGCCGGCCGAGTACCGCAAGGGGGGCGCGGCCGACGCCTACGGGGATGCCTTCGGCGCCTTCAAGACCTACTTCGCGACCGGCATCGACGGCGTCTTCACCGACAACGCCGACACCGGCCTGCTCGCGCGCGCCGACTTCCTGAACGGCTGACCGCGTCAACCGGCGGCCCCGCCGGCACCCCCTTCGGATGACTGCGAGCCGCTCCGGCAACTCATCGCCGGGGCGGCTCGTCGTTCCGCATATGACGCACGACCTGGTGGCCACCCTGCGCCCGCTGCTCACCGCCGAGGCTTCCGCGGAGGCATATTCCTCCGGGGGCGAGCCGGGCGACCTCGAACAGGCCGTCTGGCTCCGGCTGCTGGAGCGGCTGGCGACCGACGGCCCGCCGCCGGACCCGCACGGCTGGCTGCGCAAGGCCGTCCGGGCCGAGGCGCGCCGCACCCGGCGCACCACCCGCCTCGAACGCCCGTACGGGGCGGAGCCGGCCGACGACATCCGCCCCGGCCCCGAGCAACTCGCCCTCACGGCCGCCCGGTACCGGACCCTGCGGGACGCGGTGCGCCGGCTGCCCGGCCGGTGCCCCCGGCTCATGGAGGCGCTGCTCTCGCCGAGAGACCTGACATACCGGGAGATCGCGGGGGAGTTGGGTATCTCACAGGGCAGTCTCGGGCCGGAACGCTCCAGATGTCTGGGATGTCTGCGTCGTTTGCTCGGCCCGGAGGTTGCTTCCCGCGAAGTGCGGGGATAGGAGTGAGGTACGACAGGTGATCAGGTGAGCGGGAGGCATGCGCACATGGGCATGAGCGTGACCATCTCGGTGGCGACCGAGCAGGACGCGGAGCAGATCTTCAGGCTCCAGTACCTCTGCTTCCAGGGCGAGGCGGCGCTCTACGGCAACTACCGCATCGACCCGCTCGTGCAGACCCTCGACTCGGTCCGTCAGGAGGTCGGCGCGGACTGCGTCTTCGTCGCCCGGCTCGGCGACGAAGTGGTCGGCTCGGTGCGTGGCAAGGTCACCGAGGACGGTGCCGCGGCCATCGGCAAGCTCTGCGTCCACCCGCGCCTGCAGGGGCACGGCATCGGCGCACGGCTGCTGCGCGCGGCCGAAGCGGCGCTCGCCGGGGAGCGCGGCGCCAAGAGGTTCCGCCTCCACACGGGCCACCGCAGCGAGAGCAACCTCCGCCTCTACCGCCGCTCCGGCTACGAGACGGTGGGCCGCTCCACGGGTGCGGACGGCGTCGAGCTGATCGTCCTGGAGAAGCAGGCGGGGACCTACGCGGCCACGGCGTGAGGGGCACCCGGGCAGGGGGCGCGGGACGGGGCGCGGGGAGCCGCGCCACGAGCCGCGGCGGACCGGCGGCCGCCGGTGTTCCTCAGGCGCCCGTGCGAGCCCGCGCCTTCCGCAACCAGTACATCGCGGAGAGCGGCAGCAGCACGGGAATGAAGACGTAGCCCATGCCGTAGTCGGACCACACGGTCGAGTCGGGGAAGGCGGACGGCTCGACCAGGGTCCAGGTCCCCACGATCAGCACGCCCGCCAGTTCGGCGGCGCAGCACACCAGTGCCGCCCGACGGGCCTTCTCCCCGCCCCGGACCAGCGTGTAGGTGATGAACCCGTACACCACGCCGGCCACCGCCGACAGGGAGTAGGCGAGCGGCGCCCGCTGGAAGTCCGTGGCGATCTGGTAGGCCGAACGCGACACCGCGCCGACCACCATCACGCCGTAGAACCAGACGAGCAGCATGCCCGGCCCGCTGATCAACCGGGCCGGCTTCTCCTGCGCCGTCGCCACCTCAGCCTCCCCAGATGTCGAAGAGCCGTACTTCCAGCACGGCCAGCACCACGCCGCCCGCCGCGGCCGTCACCGATCCCCAGCGGGACCGCTCGGACAGGGACATGAGCCCCGCCGCCGGAACGCAGGCGAAGGCGCCCAGCAGATACGCCACGAAGATCGTCGTGCCCTGCTCCGGCTTCTCGCCCCGCGCCAGCTGCACGATCCCGACCACCAGCTGGACGGCGGCCAGCAGCGACACCACGGCCATGCCGATGAAGTGCCAGTCCTTGGTCGGCTGGTCCCGGTAGGCCGCCCAGCCGCACCACGCGGCGAGCAGCAGCGCGGTGATCGCGGTCACCAGCGTCAGGGCATTGAGCATGCCGTGACCTTATTACGGCCGAAACGACCCACCGCCGCCGACCCCGTCGTACGCCCGTAGGGTCGGGAGCATGACGATCCACGCACACGCCCTCCTGTTCGACAACGACGGCACCCTGGTCTCCTCGCTCGACTCCGTCGACCGCTGCTGGTCCCGCTGGGCCCAGGAGTACGGGATCAGCGCGGCGCAGTTCGGGCGCGTGGAACTGCACGGGCGGACGGCGGTGGAGATAGTCGCCGACCTGCTGCCCGCCCACCTGGTGCCGGCGGCCGTCGCCCGGGTCGAGCAGCTGGAGGTCGAGGACGTACCGCGCGGCGGTGTGCGCCTGCTGCCCGGCACCCGGGACTTCCTGGACTCGCTGCCCGCCGACCGCTGGGCCGTGGTCACCTCCGCCACCCGGCGCCTGGCCGAGGCCCGCCTCGACGCCGTGGGCATCCGCCCCAAGTCCCTGATCTCCGCGGACGACGTCACCCACGGCAAGCCCGACCCCGAGCCCTACCTGCTCGCCGCCCGGCAGCTCGGCGTGGACCCGGCCCGGTGCGTGGTCTTCGAGGACGCCCCCGCCGGTCTTCGCGCGGGCCGCGCGGCCGGGATGACCACCGTGGCGTTGGCCACAACCCACCAGGCCGGAGAGCTGGACGCCGACCTCGTGGTGAAGGACCTGTCGGCCTTGTCCGCACTGGCCACCGACGGGGGAGTGGAGATCTCCGTCCGCGACTGAGCGCTGTCCGCCGCCGTCCACCATGCGGACAACGGCCGCGGCTCGGCACCGTACGTCTGGTTTACTGATCGCATGACCACGACGAGCAGCCGCATCCTTGCGACCGAGGCGACCAGCACGCCCGGTGTTCGTTGTATGTGTCCGTGCCGAATGTGCGCCTTCTAGAGGGCCCCCGCACCACCTGAGCCTCGCGCCCCGAAGCGAGAGCCGTGGCCCGCCCGGCATGCCGGCGTGCCGACCGAGGCCTCCCCACCGCCCGCGCGGCATGGGGATCCCCACCGCGCACACGACGTTCTCCCCGGTTCCACCGCCACCGCGAGAACCGTGCCGCCTCCCCGAACGAACGCACGAAATGCACCCGTGCCCGGGCACACCCACGCCCGCGCACTCGACAGTGACGGAAACCCACGTGATCACCACCTCGGGCCTGACCAAGGTCTACCGCTCCCGCGGCCGTGAGGTCACCGCCCTCGACGGCGTCGATCTCCACGTCCGCGAAGGCGAGGTCTACGGCGTCATCGGCCAGTCCGGTGCCGGCAAGTCCTCCCTGATCCGCTGCGTCAACCTGCTGGAACGCCCCACCACCGGCACGGTGACCGTCGCCGGGCAGGACCTCACCGCCCTGGCCGGCCGCGGACCGCGCGCCGGGCGGGAGCTGCGCCGGGCGCGCAGCCACATCGGCATGGTCTTCCAGCACTTCAACCTGCTGTCCTCGCGGACCGTCCGGGAGAACGTCGAGCTGCCGCTGGAGATCCTGGGCAAGTCCGGCAAGGAGCGCTCCCGCAAGGCCCTGGAGCTGCTGGACCTGGTCGGCCTCGCCGACAAGGCCGGGTCCTACCCGGCCCAGCTCTCCGGCGGCCAGAAGCAGCGCGTCGGCATCGCCCGCGCCCTCGCCGGCGACCCCGAGGTGCTGCTCTCGGACGAGGCCACCAGCGCCCTCGACCCCGAGACCACCCGGTCCATCCTCCAGCTGCTGCGCGACCTGAACCGGCAGCTGGGCCTGACCGTCCTGCTCATCACCCACGAGATGGACGTGGTGAAGTCGGTCTGCGACTCCGCCGCCCTGATGGAGAAGGGCCGGATCGTGGAGTCCGGCACCGTCAGCGAGCTGCTGGCCACCCCCGGCTCCACGCTCGCCGCGTCGCTGTTCCCGGTGAGCGGCGAGCGCACCGGAGCCGACCGGACCGTCCTCGACGTCACCTTCCACGGTGAGGCCGCGACCCAGCCGGTCGTCTCCCAGCTCTCGCGCACCTACAACATCGACATCTCGATCCTCGGCGCCGCCATCGACACCGTCGGCGGCCTGCAGATCGGCCGCATGCGCATCGAGCTGCCCGGCCGCTACGAGGACAACGTGGTGCCGATCGGGTTCCTGCGCGAACAGGGCCTGCAGATCGATGTCGTCGGTTCCCGGGACGAGGCGCCCGTGCTGGTCGAGGAGGGTGCGAAGTGACCTGGTCGGAGATGCAGCCGGTGCTGTCCCAGGCCTGTTGGGACACCCTCTACATGGTCGGCTGGTCCGCGCTGATCGCCGTCGTCGCCGGGCTGCCGCTCGGCATCCTGCTCGTCCTCACGGACCGGGACGGGCTGCTGCAGAACGTCGTCGTGAACAAGGTCATCGGACAGGTCGTGAACGTCGCCCGCTCGATGCCGTTCATCATCCTCATGGTCGCGCTGATGACCTTCACCCGCTGGATCACCGGCACCACCATCGGCCGCGAGGCCGCCATCGTGCCGCTCGCCATCGGCGCCATCCCGTTCTTCGCCCGCCTGGTGGAGATGTCCGTCCGCGAGGTGGACGGCGGACTCGTCGAGGCCGTCCAGTCCATGGGCGGCAGCACCTGGAAGGTCGTCCGCAGCGTCCTGGTGCCCGAGGCGCTCCCGTCGCTGATCTCGGGGGCCACCACGACGATCATCGCCCTCATCGGCTACTCCGCCATGGCGGGCACGGTCGGCGCCGGAGGCCTCGGCGACGTCGCCGTCCGCTACGGCTACCAGCGCTTCGAGACCGGCATGATGTGGATCACCGTCGCCGTCCTGGCCGTCGTGATCTCCCTGCTGCAGGTCGTCGGCGACTTCGCGGCCCGCTCCCTGCACCGCCGCAGCGGCGGGTCCGGCGGGCTGCTCCTGTTCAGGCCGCTGCGCGGCGTGTTCTCCGGCACCGTCGCCGCCGACGCCGTGAAGAAGAGCTGACCCGCTCCCCCCGAACCCCCCGTTCACCCGTACACGGGGTCGCACCACCCATAAGGAAAGGCACTTTTCGTGCGTAACACCGCCAAGCTCACCACCGCCGTCCTCGCCGCCGGAGCCCTCACCCTCGGGCTGACCGCCTGCGGCTCGGGCTCCGACTCCAAGGCCGGTGCCGGCGACACGCTGACCGTCGCCGCCACGCCCAGCCCCCAGGGCCAGATCCTCACCTACGTCAAGGATCACCTGGCGAAGCAGGCCGGCCTCAAGCTGGAGGTCAAGGAGTTCACCGACTACGTGACCCCCAACACGGCCGTCCAGCAGGGCGAGGTCGACGCCAACTACTTCCAGCACCAGCCGTACCTCACCGACTTCAACAAGAAGAACGGCACCGACATCGTGGCCGTGCCCGGCGCGACCGTGCACCTGGAGCCGCTCGGCGTCTACTCCAAGAGCGTCAAGAAGCTCACGGCGCTGGCGAAGGGCGCCACCGTCGCCCTGCCGAACGACACCACCAACGAGGCACGCGCACTGAAGCTGCTGGCGGCCAACGGCGTCATCGGGCTGAAGTCCGGCGCGGGCTTCGACGCGACCCCGAAGGACGTGACCTCCAACCCCAAGGGCCTGAAGTTCAAGGAGCTGGAGGCCGCTCAGCTGCCCCGGTCCCTCGGTGACGTCGACGCCGCCGTGATCAACGGCAACTACGCGCTGGAGGCCGACCTGAGCCCCGCCAAGGACGCCCTCGCCGCCGAGTCCGCCAAGGGCAACCCCTACAGCAACTTCCTCGCCGTGAAGAAGGGCGACGAGAAGGACCCGCGGGTGAAGAAGCTCGCGAAGCTCCTCACCTCTCCCGAGGTCAAGAAGTTCATCGAGGACAAGTACCAGGGCGCGGTCGTCCCGTCGTTCTGATCCGGTCCGGCTGAACGACGCCCGCCACGAGGCCTGGACCGCGCCACGGTCCAGCCGTCCACGGCGCTCGGCGACGCACGGGGTCCACTCCCTCACGAGGAGTGGACCCCGTCGTGCGGTTCAGTGGTTTCATGCTGCATGCTGGGCAGTTCAGCGGGCCGGCCCCGTCCGGTCCTGATGGCCCATCAGCCCATCCACGTTTTCCGAAGGTTACGGAGCGGCGCATGACTAGCACCTTCCCCAACATCTCCATCAGCACGGAGCGGTTGGTGCTGCGTCCCCTCGACGAGGACGACGTGCCCGCCCTGGCCGCCATGATGAACGACGAGCAGATCGCCGCCTGGACCGACGTGCCCCAGCCGTTCACCGAGGGCGGCGCCCGGCACTGGATCACCGAGTACACCGCCGCCGAGCGCACCGCCGGCCGCGGCCTGGACCTCGCCGTCACCGAGTTCCTCACCCAGCGCCTGGTCGGCATCGTCCAGCTCACCAAGACCAACTGGCGCATCCGCTCGACGGAACTGTCGTACATCGTCGCCCCCTGGGCCCGCGGGGAGGGCTACGCCTCCGAGGCCGCGCTCGCCACCGCCCAGTGGCTCTTCGGCGATCAGAAGTTCGAGCGCATCGAGATCCGCACCGCCGCCGACAACACCGCCTCCCAGCAGGTCGCCCAGAAGATCGGCTGCATCAGCGAGGGCGTGCTGCGCAACGCCTGCATAGTCCACGTGCGTACCGAGGACGGCACCTGGATCGACATGCGCACCGACTTCATCGTGTGGAGCCTGCTCCCGGAGGACCTCGAAGGCACCGAAGGGCAGCTCGCCGACACCAGCGGTTTCGCGTCGTACTCCGACTGGAACTGACCCCCACGGGGAAAGCGGCCCTCGGCCCCGCCGCGCGGCCGACCGCCCCACCGGGTAGTCTCACGGAGCCCGCCCCCGGGCCCTCCCCCTGACGACCTGCGGAAACCAGGAGACACACGACGATGGCCGACCGGGTCACGGTGATCGGCTGGGACGGTTCGCCGCCGACCGACGCGGCACGCTCCGCCCTCGCCGCCGCCACGCTCGTGGCGGGCGCCGCCCACCACCTGGCGCTGCCCGAGGTCCCACCCGCCGCCGAACGCATCCGCCTCGGCAGCGTCGCCCTGGCCGCCCGCCGGATCGCCGCCCACCGCGGCACCGCGGTCGTGCTGGCCGACGGCGACCCCGGCTTCTTCGGCGTCGTACGCACCCTGCGCGCACCCGAGTTCGGCCTGGAGGTCGAGGTCGTGCCCGCCGTCTCCTCCGTCGCCACCGCCTTCGCCCGCGCCGGCATGCCCTGGGACGACGCCCAGGTGGTCGTCGCGCACCCGCGCACCCTGCGCCGTGCCGTCAACGTCTGCCGCGCCCACACCAAGGTCGCCGTCCTCACCGCGCCGGGCGCCGGCCCCGCCGAACTGGGCCTCCTGCTGGAGGGCGTCCACCGCACCTTCGTCATCTGCGAGGAGCTGGGCACCGAACGCGAGCAGGTCACCGTCGTCACCTCCGACAAGGCCGCCGACCACAGCTGGCGCGACCCGAACGTCGTCATCGTCATCGGCGGCCCGATGGAGGCCGCAGAGGGCGGTGGCTGGATCGCCGGGCGCGACCCCGGCACCGGGCCGCGCGGCTGGGTGCAGCCCGCCCACGCCTACGGCGGCGGCCTCGGCGAGGGAGAGACCGAACTGCTCCGCGCCGCCCAACTCGCCCGCCTCGGCCCCCGGGTCGGCGACCTCGTCTGGGACATCGGCTGCGGCAGCGGTGCGTTCGCCGTCGAGGCCGCGCGCGCCGGAGCGGCCGTCATCGCGGTCGACCTGGACGGGCAGGCCTGCGCCCGGGCCGAGGGCGCCGCACGCCGGTTCGGCGTACAGCTGCAGCTGGTGCACGGCACCGCCCCGCACGTCCTGGAGAACCTGCCCGAACCGGACGTCGTACGGGTCGGCGGCGGGGGAGCGGCCGTCGTCTCCGCGGTCGCCGACCGGCGCCCGCAGCGCATCGTCACGCACGCCGCCACCCGCGACGCGGCCGAGCTGATCGGCCGCGACCTGACCGAGCACGGATACCGGGTCGAGTGCGCCCTGCTCCAGTCCGTCGAACTGGACACCCGCGCCTGGACCGAGACCGAGCGGAGCGTCGCGTTCCTGCTCAGCGGGGTTCTGCCGGATCGCGCCCCGTGATCCTGTTGTCGTACCGCGCGCGGTAGGCTGGCCGATCGTTGTACCGCACCGAGCCCGGAGCTTCGTTCGCCAATGTCCGGAACGCACGCCCCGTTTGAGGTGGGTGTGGTACGGCGGACCGGAGGACGCGCAACGTGGCGCAGTCCACAGCGGGCTGTCGCGGATCATGCTGTCGCGACGGCGGAACGGCCGGGACAATGCCACTGAATGGCTTTGTCGTCTTTTGCGGGCGGGTCGTTCGTGCCGCTGGGCATGGACGCTCGTTCTTCACTGCGGGGCGGTCGGTGCGCCGTTCCGGGTGAGCTGGTCGTGGAAGCACTAACCGATGGGCGAGGGGTACGCATGACGGACACCGGCCAGATCCCGGGCGAGGGGCAGCCGGAGAGCGCAGGCATGGTGGAACAGCCGGGCGTCCCCGCGCACGCTGCGTACACCTACCTCTCCGAAGCGCCCGCCGGCGACGAAGACCTGCTGCTCCCGGGTGCCCAGGGCGCGTGGGGCAACGAGGTCCCGCCACCGGCCCCGGAGCCGGTGGTCGAGGCCGTCCACGAGCCGGGCCCGCACGAGACGTCCGGCCGCGACAGCGGCTCGGTCGACCTCAGCGGCGTCCGCCTGCCCGCCTCCGGCCCGGCTTCCGTGCCGCCGTCGCCCATCCTCTCGGCCCCGCACGACCCGGCGGCCGCTCCGCAGCCGGTGCGCCGTCCGCTGCACCTCGGCCCGCCGATCCCGGACACCTCCGCCAGCCCGGTCCGCTCCCTCGCCGACCGCGGCCCCGCCGGGGCGCCGGTACGGCAGCCGGGCCCGCCCGCGACCGGCCCCGAATACCTCGACGCCCAACCTCTGCATGACATGGCCCCGCAGAGCGCGAGCCCCTGGGGCGCGGCACCGGCCGCCGTGGCCGACGCCGCCGCGGCGCCGCAGGCCGATGTGCCGGCACCGGCCGCCGAACCGGTGGATCCGCTCGCCGGTCCCGCGGCGGACGCCACCACCGACCCCTCCGGCGCCGCCCAGGCCACGCTGGCCCGCCTGGCGACCCAGGCGGTCGCGCAGACACCTGCCCCGGCCCAGGTCGTGCACGGCCACGACGGCGTCCAGCCGGCCCACGGACACGACGGGCTGGACACGGCCGCGGTGGAGCAGGGAGCCGAGGAGGCTCAGCGGGGCGCGCAGCCGGCCGCCGGCCGGACCGACGTGACGGGCGATCTCGCAGCGGCCGGCGGGCCGGCCGTCGAGACCTCTCAGATGACCGGGGCCCCCGCCCCGACCTCGGCCGCACAGCCGGTCGACGGCACCCCGCCGGCCCCGGAGGCCGGCGCCCCCGGCCGGTCCGCCGACGCACCGACCGCGGTGCAGGAGACGGAGGCGGGGTCGGAGACCGAAGCGGTCGAGCCGGGATCCGTCCGCCAGGCGGAGGCCGTCGAGCCGGGTTCCGTTCCGGACGGGATCGCGCCGGGTGCCGTCCAGGGCGCGGTGGAGCCGGGCTCCGGCCAGGACGCGGGGCACGAGGTGCCCGTCGAGGGTACGGCGGCCGGGGTGCCGCTCAGCGGTCCGGTCGCGGACGGCGCCGAGACGGCCGAGGCTGTTCAGCCGTCGGCAGCGGCGCCGGGAGAAGCACCGGAAGCGGCGCCCGAAGGGGCGGTCGAGGTGGCGCCCGAAGGGGCGGTCGAGGCCGAAGGAGCGGCCGAGGTGGCCCGGCCGGCCCCGCAGCAGGGTGGGAGCGTGCCGGAGGGCGCGGACGCGGAGAGCACCGCCGTGGCTCCCGTTCCCGCGGTCGCCGAGAGCGAGGTCAGGAGCCGGGACGCGGTCGGGGGCGATGCCACCGGCTCCGGCCGGGAGGCCGAGGACACCACCCCCGCGCAGGCCGTGACGGAGGCTGAAGCCGTCGTCTCCGGCCACGATGCGGCGGAAGCCGAAGCCGTTCTTCCCGCCCCGTCCGGGAACGAGGCTGAAGCCGCCGTCGCCGCCCAGGGCGTGGGCGAGGCGGCCGCCGAGCCCCATGGGCCGCAGGCCGACCCGCACATGGAAGGCATCGCGCAGGTCCAGCCCGGCGGCGTGGAAACCGAGTCCGGGGCGGAGGTCCGTCCGGCGACCGTCCAGTCGCAGGGCAGCGCCGTGGAGACTCAGGCCGGCACCCCGCAGGACCCGCACGTCGACCGAGCCGCGCAGGCACCCGGGTCGGCGGAGACGTCCGGGTCGGCACAGGCGCCCGAGCCCGTCGCACCCGATGCCGTGGCGGGCGCGGTGTCAGCCGAGGTCCCCGTCGCACCCGATGCCGTGGCGGGCGCGGTGTCAGCCGAGGTCCCCGTCGCACCCGATGCCGTGGCCAACGTGGTGTCAGCCGAGGTCCCCGTGGCACTCGACGCCGTGGCCGGCGCGGTGGCAGCCGAGGTCCCCGTCGCACCCGACGCCGTGGCCGGCGTGGTGTCAGCCGAGGTCCCCGTCGCACCCGACGCCGTGGCGGGCGCGGACGCCGCCGGGGCCGACGGCATGCCCGAGCCGCATCCTCTTCCGGCGCAGCTTCCGCAGCCCGCCGAACCCGCCCTGCCCGCGGCCGAGTTCCCGGCCGGCGTGACGCGGTCCGGGCCGTCGGACCCGTCCGGTGACGAGTCCCCGGCCGGCGTGACGCAGGCCCAGCCCTCGGCACAGGCGGAGCAGCAGGGTGAGGTCCAGGCGGAGCAGCAGGCCGGGGTCCAGCCCGAGCAGCAGACCGCGCAGCAGGCCGGGGTCCAGCCCGAGCCGTCGGTGCGGGACTCCCTCGCCCCCGGCGCCCTCGCCCCCGACGCCTTCACCCAGGCCGCCTTCGCCCCGGACCCGGCGCACACCCCGGTCGCCGGCCTCGGCGTACCCGCGGGCCCGCAGAACCCGCCCGCCGAGCCCGCCCCCGTCGCGGCCGGCGCCGCAGTCGCGGCGGACCTGCCCGCCGAGTCCCTCCCGGTCGCGGCCGGTGCCGAGGCCGCCGCTCCGCATCCGCAGGCCGCGCAGTCCGACGTAACCACCGGTCACGCCGGTGTCCCCGGGTGGCCGGACCCCGCAGGCGGTGCCGACGCGTTGCCGTCCGGCGTCCCGCTGGGGCCGCAACCAGAGCAGCCGCTCGGCCAGTTCGTGCCGGTGGAGGGCCAGGTGCCGACCACTCCGCACCTGGCTCCGACCCCGCCGCACCCGCTGGTACCGCCCACACAGGACACGGACGGCACACAGGACACGGACGGCGCGCGGGCACCCGAGGCCCCCCATGGCCGACAGGCGCCGGAAGCCCCGCAGGACGCCCAGGCCCCGCAAGCTGCCGACGACGCGCAGGATGCCCAGGCCCCGCACGCGCCGAACGGTTCTCAGGAACCCCAGGCGCCGGAAGCCCCGCAGGATCCCCAGGCCTCGCACGCGTCAAACGGTTCTCAGGAACCCCAGGCGCCGGAAGCCCCGCAGGATGCCCAGGCCCCGCACGCGCCGAACGGCCCGCAGGACCCCCAGGACCCCCAGGGTCCGCAGGTGCCCGAGGTCGCCCGGCCCGCGCAGCCCCTGGCGGCCGCCGGTCCGGCAGCCCACGCCCCGCAGGGCCCACAGGCCGCCGCCCAGGAGCAGCCGCAGGCGTCCGGGGAGTACCCGGAGCCCGTGGCCATGGTGCCCGCGCCGCGCGAGGCGGAGCCGGACGGTGTGCCGGCCGCGCCGGACGCCGGGCACGCACCCGATGTCGTACAGCACGCGGAGGACCTGCAGACCAGGGCCGCCGACCAGGAAGAGAGCACGGCCGACGTGGCAGAAGCACAGCAGTCCACCGGTCCCGCCGCCCCCGGCTACGCCGACGCCGAACGGGAAGCCGTCCTGAAGGTCATGCGCGAGCGCCGCGACATCCGCAACGGCTTCCGCAGCGACCCGATCCCGCACGAGGTGCTGCTGCGTGTCCTGGAGGCGGCCCACACGGCGCCCTCCGTGGGCCACTCGCAGCCCTGGGACTTCGTCGTCATCCGGTCCGCCGAGACCCGGCGGACCATGCACGAACTGGCGATGCGTCAGCGCGAGGCGTACGCCAAGTCGCTGCCCAAGGGCCGGGCGAAGCAGTTCAAGGAACTGAAGATCGAGGCCATCCTCGACACCCCGGTCAACATCGTCGTCACCGCGGACCCCACCCGCGGCGGCCGGCACACCCTCGGCCGTCACACCCAGCCGCAGATGGCGCCCTACTCCTCGGCGCTCGCGGTGGAGAACCTCTGGCTCGCCGCCCGCGCCGAAGGCCTCGGCGTCGGCTGGGTCAGCTTCTTCGACGAGCGGGAGATGGTCCGCGAGCTCGGCCTGCCCGAGCATCTGGAGGTCGTCGCGTACTTGTGCGTAGGGTACGTGGACGAGTTCCCGGACGAGCCCGAGCTGATGCAGGCCGGCTGGTCCAAGCGACGCCCCCTGTCCTGGGTGGTGCACGAGGAGACGTACGGCCGCCGCGCCCTGCCCGGAGAGGACCCCCACGACCTGCTTGCCGAGACCGTCGCACAGATCCGCCCGCTCGACGCCAAGGCGCTCGGCGAGGCATGGGAACGCCAGAAGCGCATGACCAAGCCGGCCGGCGCGCTCGGCATGCTGGAGATCATCTCCGCGCAGCTGTCCGGGCTGTCCCGGCAGTGCCCGCCGCCGATCCCGGAGCCCGCCGCCGTCGCGATCTTCGCGGGCGACCACGGCGTGCACGCCCAGGGCGTCACCCCCTGGCCGCAGGAGGTCACCGCCCAGATGGTGGCCAACTTCCTGGGCGGGGGCGCGGTCTGCAACGCGTTCGCCACCCAGGTCGGCGCCGAGGTGTGCGTCGTGGACGTCGGTGTCGCCGCCGACCTGCCGGCCACCCCCGGGCTGCTGCCCCGCAAGATCCGCGGCGGCACGTCCGACATGACCACGGGCCCCGCGATGACCCGCGAGGAGGCCAGGGCCGCCATCGAGGTCGGCATCGAGACCGCCCGCGACCTGGTGGCGGCCGGGAACAAGGCCCTTCTCACCGGAGAGATGGGCATCGCGAACACGACCGCGTCCGCCGCGCTGATCTCCGTCTTCACCGGGGCCGACCCGGCCGAGGTGACCGGTCGCGGCACGGGGATCAACGACGAGACCCTGGCCCGCAAGACCGACGTGGTCCGGCGCGCCCTGGAGTTCCACCAGCCGGACCCGGCCGACCCCATCGGGGTCCTCGCGGCCATCGGCGGTTTCGAGCACGCGGCCATCGTCGGCCTGCTCCTCGGCGGCGCCTCGCTGCGTACGCCGGTGATCCTGGACGGCGTCAGCGCCGGCGCCGCGGCCCTGGTCGCCCGCGCGATCGCCCCCGAGGTCCTCGCGGCCTGCATCGCGGGCCACCGCAGCGCCGAGCCCGGCCACGTGGCCGCCCTCAACAAGCTGGGCCTGCGCCCCCTGGTCGACCTCGACCTCCGGCTGGGCGAGGGCACCGGAGCGCTGCTGGCGCTGCCCCTGGTGCAGAGCACGGCGAGGGCGATGCACGAGGTGGCCACGTTCGACTCGGCGGGAGTCACGGAGAAGTAGGCGCCGACGACGCACGGGCGGTCCGGTGCCCGGCTGTCGGACCACCCGTGCGGGCCGCCCTGTCCACAGCATAAAATCCGCACGTCAGGGCCGCTTCGGAGTTGCAGCGCGCCCACCTCACCGCTGCACGAGGGAGCCGATTCCATGGCCGAACACCCTGCCTACCCCGTAGGCCTCCGCCTCTCCGGCCGCCGCGTGGTCGTCCTCGGTGGCGGCCAGGTGGCCCAGCGGCGGTTGCCGGCGCTCATCGCCGCGGGTGCGGACGTCGTGCTCGTCTCGCCCTCGGCGACCCCCTCGGTCGAGGCCATGGTGGACGCGGGCGAGATCGGCTGGGAGCGGCGCCGTTACACCGAGGGCGACCTCGCCGAGGCCTGGTACGCGCTCATCGCCACCAGCGACCCCGAGGCCAACGAGCGGGCCTCCGCCGAGGCCGAGCGGCGCCGCGTATGGTGCGTGCGCGCCGACGACGCCGACCGAGCCACCGCCTGGACCCCGGCGACCGGCCACAGCGAGGGCGTCACCGTCGCGGTGCTCACCACGGACGCGCGCGGTCGCGACCCTCGGCACACCGCCGCCATCCGGGACGCGGTCGTCGAGGGCCTGCGCGACGGCACCCTGGTGGCCCCGCACCACCGCACCCGTACCGCGGGCGTCGCCCTGGTCGGCGGCGGTCCCGGCGACCCGGACCTGATCACCGTCCGCGGCCGCCGGCTGCTCGCCGAGGCGGACGTCGTCGTCGCGGACCGGCTCGGCCCGCGCGATCTGCTCGCCGAACTCCCGCCGCACGTCGAGGTCATCGACGCGGCGAAGATCCCGTACGGCCGGTTCATGGCCCAGGAGGCCATCAACAACGCGCTGATCGAGCATGCCAGGCAGGGCAAGTCGGTCGTCCGGCTCAAGGGCGGCGACCCGTACGTCTTCGGCCGGGGGATGGAGGAGGTGCAGGCGCTCGCCGAGGCCGGCATCCCGTGCACGGTGGTACCCGGCATCTCCAGCTCGGTCTCGGTCCCGGGCGCGGCGGGCATCCCGGTCACCCACCGGGGTGTCGCCCATGAGTTCACGGTGGTCAGCGGCCATGTCGCCCCCGACGACGAGCGCTCCCTGGTCGACTGGCCGTCGCTGGCCAGGCTCACCGGCACGCTCGTCGTCCTGATGGGCGTCGACAAGATCGGGAAGATCGCCGAGGCGCTCGTCGCGCACGGCCGGTCTCCGAAGACCCCGGTCGCCCTGATCCAGGAGGGCACCACGGCCGCGCAGCGCCGGGTGGACGCCACCCTGGCCACGGTCGCCGAGACCGTCCGGGCGAAGGACGTGCGGCCCCCGGCGGTCATCGTGATCGGAGAGGTCGTGAACGTCGGTCCCGAGCCCACCTCCTGATCGCACGTAACCCGGGGTAACGCACCCGTACCCAGCCGTTGGCACCACACCCAGGACAAGGCAGTATCACCCTGTGGCCGATCTCATCACCATCGAGGATCCCGACGACCCCCGCCTGACCGACTACACGGGCCTGACCGACGTCGAGCTGCGCCGCAAACGCGAGCCCGCCGAGGGCCTGTTCATCGCCGAGGGCGAGAAGGTCATCCGCAGGGCCAAGGACGCGGGCTACGAGATGCGCTCCATGCTGCTCTCGGCCAAGTGGATCGACGTCATGCGCGACGTCATCGACGAGCTGCCGGCCCCGGTGTACGCCGTCAGCCCGGAACTCGCCGAGCGGGTCACCGGCTACCACGTGCACCGCGGCGCCCTCGCCTCGATGCAGCGCAAGCCGCTGCCGACGGCCGCCGAACTGCTGCGCTCCGCCCGCCGGGTCGTGGTCATGGAGTCGGTCAACGACCACACCAACATCGGCGCGATCTTCCGCTCCGCCGCGGCCCTCGGCATGGACGCGGTCCTGCTGTCACCGGACTGCGCCGACCCCCTGTACCGGCGCAGCGTCAAGGTCTCCATGGGCGCGGTGTTCTCGGTGCCCTACGCGCGACTCGAGACCTGGCCCAAGGGCCTGGAGTCGGTCCGCGAGGCCGGCTTCACCCTCCTCGCGCTCACCCCGGACGACAAGGCCCGCTCGCTCGACGAGGCCGCCGCGCACAAGATGGACCGGGTCGCGCTCATGCTCGGCGCCGAGGGCGACGGGCTGTCCACGCAGGCCCTGGTCGCCGCCGACGAGTGGGTCCGCATCCCGATGTCCCACGGAGTCGACTCGCTCAACGTGGGCGCCGCCGCTGCGGTGGCCTTCTACGCCGTGGCCACCGGCCGGCCGGAGTCCTGACGCGGTCCGGCCGCCGCTCCACGGAAGCCACCGGCCGGCCGGAGCCCTGCGGCGGTCCGGCCGCCGCTCACTTCCCGAAATCCGGGTCCAGCGTCGCTGTGCGCCGGCCGGACACCTGCCCGCTCCCGTCGAGCGGCAAGGAGCCGGGCTGTGCCTGCCGCTGCCGCTGGACGCCGTCCTCGCCGCCGAGCCCGCGCGCCGGGCCCTGGCAGCCCTGCGCCACCGCGATGCCGAGGGCCACGAGCAGCGTCACCACCACGAACACGAACAGCCGCTGCCGCAGCAGCCGCGGGTTGGCCGGCCGGCGACCGGTTCCCGTCGTGCGCTGTCCGGGCCGCCCGGAACCGCCGCGCGGAGCGGGCCGGCTCCCACTGCCCGAGCGCGGTGCGCCGCCGCGTGGCACCGGGGTCGGGCGTGCCGCACCGGGCCGGGAGGCGGTACCCCCGGCGCGCGAGCCGCTGCCGCCCCGCGAGGGCACCGCGCCCCGCGAGGGCATCCCGCCACGGGCGGGCGCGGCGCCGCGCGGGGCCGGTGTGCCGGGAGCGGTGCGCCGCTGGGCGCGCTGCTGCTCGGGATAGGTGTCCACGAGCCGTCCGGTGGGCCGGTCCGCCTCGGCGGAGCGCTGCGCCGGCGGCCGTACGTCGGGCAGTCCCTGCGCCTCGCGGGCCGCGATCTCCTTGAGCCGCAGCGACAGCTGCAGCGTGCTGGGCCGGTCCTCGGGGTCCTTGGCCAGACAGGCCCGGACCAGCGGGGCGAGCGCGTCGGGCACGCCGTACAGGTGCGGCTCCTCGTGCACCACCCGGTACAGCATCACCTCGGAACTGCCCTGCCCGAAGGGTGAGTCACCGGTCGAGGCGTACGCCAGGGTCGCGCCCAGCGAGAAGACGTCCGTCGCCGGGGTGACCGCCGCGCCGCGCACCTGCTCCGGGGCGAGGAAGCCGGGGGAGCCGACCGCGGTGCCCACATGGGTGAGGGTGGAGGCGCCGGTGGCCCAGGCGATGCCGAAATCGATGATCCGCGGCCCCTTGGGGGACAGCAGGATGTTGGAGGGCTTCAGGTCCCGGTGCACGACACCGGCCTCGTGCACGGCGACCAGCCCCTCGGACAGGGCCGCGCCGACCGCGGCCGTGTCCGCCGCGCCGAGCGGTCCCCCGTCGGCGACCTTGTCGTGCAGGGAGGGGCCGGGAACGTACTGGGTGGCGAACCAGGGTCGCTCGGCCTCCAGGTCCGCTGCGACCAGCCGGGCCGTGCAGCCGCCCCTGATGCGCCGGGCCGCCGAGACCTCGCGCGCGAACCGGGACCGGAACTCCTGGTCCTCCGCGAGATCGGGCCGGATCACCTTGAGCGCGACCCGCTGCCCCTTCTTGTCGGAGCCGAGATAGACCACGCCCATCCCGCCCGCGCCGAGCCGTCGGTGAAGCCTGAACGAGCCGACGACACGCGGGTCCTCGCGCCTCAGGCGCATCATCGCCATGTTCATCCCCGCTGCCCGGTCCCTGTGACGTGGCACAGCTTACGTTTCCGCGGCCGCCTGCGCGCAGAGGCCGCGCCCTCCGGGCCGATCGGATTGTGCGGGCCGCCCGTACGAGGTGAAACGTGGTCAGGAACCCGCCGGCCACGGCACCTTTGGCGTGGCGGGGTCTTCAACCTGACCGCATGGAAGGGGCGTTGGACTCGTGAAGGGGGCGTGCAGGTGGTGGGCCGGGCCGGTCGCGCCGTCGCCCCGAACGGCTCACGGGGGCGGGTGCGGAGCCGATGGCTCGATGCCCGCCGGGCCCCTGCCACCCCCTGGTGGAGTGAGAGAAGTCACTCTTCCCGACCCATCGGACTCTTCCGGCATGACCGGACACAGCGGGCACCCCCTCCGGGAAGACCCCGAGACCCGGGACCGCGTCTCCACCCAGGGGAGTACTCCGCAGGTCATGGCTCATCCTCCGGGAGGCCCGGCAATCGGTACGAAGGCATGACGCCCGTCGCCGGCCCCGCGCCTAGATTTGAGGTCAAGCGGCGGGTGCAGCACTCGTCCCCCGAGGTCAGACACCCGCCGCTGCACAACGACAACCGAAACGGTCAGGAGAGGGACCATGGCCCACACGGCACCGCGACGCACGACGTTCGCCCCTCGCCGCACGGGCCGTCGTCACCCCTTGGTGGCGACGCTCATGGCCCTTCCCCTGGCGGCCCTGCTCCTGCTCGTCTTCGACGGCTGGGAGACGGTGGCCACACAGGCGTCGTCCGTGGGTGTGATGCTGGGGCGCTGAGCGGCGTCCCCAGGCCCGGAAGAGCGGTCCGGGCGGGGACATCCATCCATGAAACCCCGTGGGGACGGGGGTGCGGCGGACGGCACAAATGCCGGCGCAGCTGGGGAGCTGCGCCGGCATTGCGCCGTTTCCGGCCGGGCGGGCCGCGCGCCGGCCGCTGCCCCGCCTGCCGGGGAGACCGAGCGAAGTGCCGGTGGCCCGGCGGGCCCGGGAGGGATGCCGGGTACGCTCACCCCGCACACCCGATCCCAGAGGCGTCCGTGAACCTGCTGACCGCACTCGCCGCGAAGGCGAGGGCCGCCGCCCACCCGCACGCCGCCGGAGCCGGATGCGCGTGCGGCGCCGCCGCTCCGCTCGCCGACCGGCCCGACGCCACCGTCGTACGCCACGGCGGCACCGTCGCGAAGGCCCACGCCCCCGGCACCGACCCCGCCGAGCTGAGCCTCCGCCTGGCCACGGCCGCCCGCCTGCCCGACGTCCTGCTCGCCCCGCTCACTCCCGAACCCGCCCCGCTGCACGACCGCCTGGTGACGTTCTGGCCGTACGGCACGCCCGTGGACCCGGACGATCCGGACGCGGCTCCCTGGGAGGCCGCCGCCACACTCCTGGCCCGGCTCCACCGCGCGCCCCCGTCCGGCGCGCTGCCTCCCATGCGCGGCCCCGCCAAGGCCGCCCGGGCCGTCGACCGGCTGCACGCGGCCCTGCGCACGGCACCGCACGCCGCCGCCCGCCCCGTCCTGCGGGCCTGGGCGACACTGCCCGCCTGGGCCCGGGGGCAGGGCCCGATGCCCCGGCCGACGGCGCTCTGCCACGGTGATCTGCATCTCGGCCAGCTCGTGCGGCACCCGGCGCCGGACGGCTCCTGGCGGCTGATAGACGTCGACGACCTCGGCACCGGCGTCCCGGCCTGGGACCTCGCCCGCCCCGCCGCCTGGTACGCCTGCGGACTCCTCCCGCCCGACGAGTGGACCCGCTTCCTGACCGCCTACCGGGACGCCGACGGCCCGGGGGTCCCGCCGGACGGCGATCCCTGGACCGTCCTGGACGTCCCGGCCCGCGCGCTCACCGTGCAGACGGCCGCGCTGGCGATCGCGAAGGCGCTCGCGGCCCGTCGGCCACTGGACGAGGTGCAACAGGCCCTGATCGACGCCTGCGCCCGAATGACGTCCACCCCCAGCCGGTTGACCGCCGGATTCCCGGACTAGGCTGCAACCGCCCGGGGCCGGACGGAGTCTGTCCTGGGGAAACACGAAGCAGGACCGACCGGCGAGGAGTTGAGCCGACCATGCAGTGTCCGAAGTGCCATGCGCCGATGCACACCTACAACCGCAACGGCGTTCAGATCGAGCAGTGCAGCGGCTGCCGCGGTATCTTCCTCGACTACGGCGAGCTGGAGTCGCTGACCCGCCTGGAATCCCAGTGGTCCCAGCCCGCGCCGCCACCCCCGCCCGCTCCGCAGTCGTACCCGGCTCCGCCCGCGCCCGCCTGGGGTGCCCCGCACGGCGGCCACCACGGCGGTCACGGTCACCACGGTCACCAGCGCCACAAGAGCTTCGGCCACATGCTGTTCTCCAGCTGACGGCGGGCCCACGAGAAAGCCCCCGGCCGTCGAGACGGCCGGGGGCTTTCCGGTGTGTGGACGATACTGGGATTGAACCAGTGACCTCTTCCGTGTCAGGGAAGCGCTCTCCCGCTGAGCTAATCGTCCGCGGGCTGTGACATGGGACTCACAGTCTGTGCGCGATACTGGGATTGAACCAGTGACCTCTTCCGTGTCAGGGAAGCGCTCTCCCGCTGAGCTAATCGCGCGGGTGTGGATCTCCGAGGAGGCCCGTGGATCTTTCATCAAGATCCAGTGGACGATACTGGGATTGAACCAGTGACCTCTTCCGTGTCAGGGAAGCGCTCTCCCGCTGAGCTAATCGTCCTTGGAGGTGGAGACGGGATTTGAACCCGTGTAGACGGCTTTGCAGGCCGTTGCCTCGCCTCTCGGCCACTCCACCAGGAGTGTAGGGGATCGGGATGACCCCTTCTTCCTTCGAGCGGACGACGAGGCTCGAACTCGCGACCTCAACCTTGGCAAGGTTGCGCTCTACCAACTGAGCTACGTCCGCTTGTCGTTTCGATCCGCTTCCGCGTCCCGGCGACGTGTTGAACTCTAGCGGATTCCCGGGCCAGCACAAAAACGCGTTTGCGCAGCGTGCTGCGGTGCACCCGGCGGACCCGGTGGCCGGGGCCACCTCCGGGTCGTCCCCGGGTCACGGCTCCGACACCCGTCCTAGACTCGACCATGTGTTCTCGCACTCATCCGGCCCCTCTCCTCTGGCCCGCTTCGGCGACCGCGTCGCCACCGGCCTGCGCGACGTGACCAGCGATCCGGCCGCCCTGGACTCCGCCGGCTTCTGGGCCGTCTGCGCGGACTTCGACGGCGGGCTGACCTGCGCCCGCTTCGCCGACGTACGCGAGAGTCCGGTGCCCGCGCCGGTGCCGGGCGGCTGGCGCGGCCCGGCGGCGGGGGAGTGGGCCTCCTCCCTGGACCGTGCCGCGTACACGGCGGCCGTCCGCCGGATCCGTGAGCACATAGCGGCCGGAGAGGTCTACCAGGTCAACGTCTGCCGGGTGCTCAGCGCGCCCGTCGCCCCCGGCGCCGACGTGGACGCCCTGACGGCGCTGCTGGCCCGCGGCAATCCGGCGCCCTACGCCGGGACGATCCGGCTGCCGGAGCACGGCGTGGAGATCGCCACCGCCTCGCCCGAGCTGTTCCTGCGTCGGGTCGGCCGGACCGTCGAGTCCGGGCCGATCAAGGGCACCGGCCGCACCGAGGCGGAGTTGCTGGAGAAGGACCGGGCCGAGAACGTGATGATCGTGGACCTCGTGCGCAACGACCTCGGGCGGGTCTGCGCGACCGGCAGCGTCACGGTCCCCGACCTGTGCGCCGTGGAGAAGCACCCCGGCCTGGTGCACCTGGTGTCGACGGTCCGCGGCGAGCTGACCGCCGGGGCGGGGTGGCCCGAGCTGCTCGCCGCCGCCTTCCCGCCCGGGTCGGTGACCGGCGCCCCGAAGTCGAGCGCCCTGCGGATCATCGACGCTCTCGAGCCGTCCCCGCGCGGGCCGTACTGCGGCGGCATCGGCTGGGTGGACGCCGACCGGGGGGTCGGTGAGCTGGCGGTGGGCATCCGCACCTTCTGGATCGACCGCGCCGAGGGCGTCCTGCGGTTCGGCACCGGGGCCGGCATCACCTGGGGGTCCGATCCCGAGGACGAGTGGCGGGAGACCGAGCTGAAGGCGGCCCGGCTGCTCGCGGTAGCGTCGGGGGCGTACGAGGAGAGTGGAAGGGCGTTCGCATGAGGATCTGGCTGGACGGTGGGCTGCGGGACCCGGAATCCGCCCACGTCTCCGTCTTCGACCACGGGCTGACGGTCGGCGACGGCGTCTTCGAGACGGTGAAGGCGGTGGACGGCAGGCCCTTCGCGCTCACCCGCCACCTCGACCGGCTGACCCGCTCGGCCCGGGGCCTGGGCCTGCCCGACCCCGACCACGACGAGGTCCGCCGCGCCTGCACGGCCGTGCTGGAGGCTGATCCGATGCCGCTCGGCCGGCTGCGGATCACCTACACCGGCGGCCACGGCCCGCTCGGCTCCGACCGTGGCGAACACGGTCCCACCCTGATCGTCGCCGTCGGCGGGACCAGCCGCCGCCCGGACTCCACCGCGGTGATCACCGTGCCCTGGACCCGCAACGAGCGCGGTGCTCTCACCGGCCTGAAGACCACCTCGTACGCCGAGAACGTCGTCGCCCTGGCCCGCGCCCGTCAACACGGCGCCTCCGAGGCCCTGTTCGGCAACACGGTCGGACAGCTCTGCGAAGGCACGGGCTCGAACGTCTTCGTCGTCCTGGACGGCGAGATCCACACTCCGCCCGTCGCCTCCGGCTGTCTTCCCGGCATCACCCGCGCCCTGACCGTCGAGTGGGCGGGCGCCGAGGAGACCGAGCTGCCGCTGGACGTCCTGGAGCGGGCCGACGAGGTCTTCCTGACCTCGACGCTGCGGGACGTGCAGGCGGTGCACCGGATCGGCGACCGGGAACTGCCGGGCGCCCCGGGGCCCGTGACCGCCAAGGCGATGCGGATCTTCGACGAGCGGTCAGGGCAGGACCTGGACCCCTGATCCCGGCGAACCGGCCGACACCGGCGACGAGCCCTCGGCACCCGGGGCGAACCCCGGCAGGTGGCGGCCGGCCCCCGCCATCCGGTGGCGGACATACGGCGCCCCGGGGGCGAATCGGCGGGCCCGGGGCGGAAAAACAAACTGACACGACCGGGCGCGCTGGGTAGAACAGCTGTGATGACCACGACCCTGCGGCCGGCCGAGCCGCTCCGGCACCACCCCGACGGGACCCGATCGCGCCGCTACCAGGTGTGCGTGAACAGCCGCCCCGTCGGCGACATCCACCTGGGCACCTCGCCGTCCCTCGGCGCCTCGGTGGCCCGCCTCCTGGAACTGCGGATCGCCGAGCCCGACCGGCGGCGCGGCCGGGGCACGGTGGCCGCGCTCGCCGCCGAGGAGGTCGCCCGCGGCTGGGGCTGCCGGCAGATCGAGACGCTCGTCCCCGCCGCGGCGGACTCAGCCCTGCGGCTGTTCGGCGCCCTCGGCTACACCGTGCGCAACCGCGGCATGGAGAAACGCCTCGGCGCCACCCCGCCCGAACTGCCGCCGGGCAGTCGGGCGCGGCCCATGACCGACGCCGAGTTCGCCGCCTGGCAGGAGCGCGAGAGCGAACGGTACGCGCGGGAGTGGACCGAGCGGGGCCTGCCCGAAGCCGATGCCCGCGCCAAGGCGCACAACGATCACGACCGGCTGCTGCCGCGGGGACCGGCCACCGACGGCATGGTCTTCAGCGTCCTGGAGCACGACGGGGCCCGCGTGGGCACGCTCTGGGTGGCGCTGGAGGCCACCAAGGCCTTCGTCTTCGACGTCGAGACCGATGAGGCCCACCGCGGCCACGGGCACGGCCGTACGCTCATGCTGCTCGCGGAACGCCAGGCGGCCGGGGCCGGCCTGCCGGTCCTCGGCCTCAACGTGTTCGCGGGCAACGCCCCGGCCGAGCGGCTGTACGCGTCGCTCGGCTACGAGACGGTGACCCACTCCCTCGCCAAGCCCCTGCTGTAGGACGTGCCGCCCGGCTCAGGCGTCCCGCTCGGCCAGCAGCCGGTCGGCGATCTCCTCGATCCGCTCGCGCAGCCCCTCCTGGCTCTTGCCACCGTCGAGGCGCTCACCGCCGATGACGTACGTCGGCGTGCCGGTCACGCCGATGGCCTTGCCCTCGGCCTGGTCGGCGTCGACGATCAGGATGTGCCGGCCGTCGATCAGCGCGGTGTCGAACTCCTCGGCGTCCAGGCCGAGTTCGCGGGCCACCTCGATCAGGAAGGCCTCCCCCGCACGGTCCAGCTCCGCCACCCGCTCCAGCACGGCCTCCGCGTACGGCCAGCCCTTGCCCTGTTCCAGCGCCTCTTCGGCGGCCTGGGCCGCGGCGAAGGCATGCTTGTGCTTCTCCAGGGGGAAGTGCCGCAGACGCAGCTCCAGCCGGTCGCCGTAGCGGGCGCGCAGGGCGCGGACGTCGTCCAGGGCGGTGCGGCAGTCGGGGCACTGCAGCTCGCACCAGACGTCGAGAACCGGGGCTTCGGTGCGTGCGGGGGAGGAGTCGCTCATGAGCCCCAGTCTTCCAGGCCGGACGCGGGCGACCCAATCGGGACGGCCTCGACCGCGGGGCAGCCCGGTTACCGCCCGGCCGGGTCGCCGGCGGGCGGTCCTCCGGTGGTTCCGTGTGCTCCGGGGGCGGTCCGCGGTACTCCAGTAGGAGGTGACCCGGAGATGTCCCTGAGGTCCGCCGGGAGCATGGCGTCACCAGGACCGGGCGGTGCAGGATGGAAGGGACGAAGCGCACCTCGCCCACAGCGGGGCGCGTGTCGCCGCCCTTCCGCCCGACCGAACCCGCCCAGGAGGACCGGATGATTGCAGAGACCGTCTGTTCCGCCGTGTCCGCGGCGGGCCTGGGCATCGCGGCGGTCACGGCCTACCGCAGACGCTTCCTGGCGGCGGCCCGCGTCGCGGCCTACTCGCTCGTGCCGGTCGGCCTCGTGATGACCGGGGTCGTCGGCTGGCTCGCCGACACCGCCTTCAGCCCCGTTGCCTGGGCGGGTTTCGCGGTGCTGGGCGCCGCCTGGCTGCTGTTCGCCGGCACCCGTGCCGTGGAGCGCCGGCGCGGCGGCGCCGGATCCGGGCGCAGGGCGGCCGAGGGCGCGGGTCGCGGGGCGGTGGCACCGGCGGCCTCGGCTCCGGCCCCGGGCCAGGGGAACCGCCCCGCCGCGCGTCCGGCCCCGGCGCCCCGCTCGTCCGGTTCGGCCGACGACTTCAGCGACATCGAGGCCATCCTCAAGAAGCACGGGATATGACAGTCACATGACTGACTGAAACGACACAGTGGGTCCCGGGACGTCCGGAATCGGTCGCCAGGCGAAACAGAGATCATGGCATTCGGCGAAGACCCGCAAGATCTTCGTGTGTTGATCGCGTCCGTGCCGCGGGGTGGTCCATCATCGGCCGCGAGATGCTGGACACGAGACAGAGCGAGGCCGTGCCGCCGAAGGACGAGCCGCGCGGGTGCCTTTTCGCCCTATCCCAGCCACCGCTGATGATCTTCCTTGCGGTGATCGGGTTTCTGCTCCTCATGGCTGCGCTGCACGACCTGCTGTTGCTGTGAGCCGTACGCGTCCGTCCCGGCGCCACCCGCCGGGACCGACGTCGCCACGACCGCGGGGTCCGGACGGGCCGCGGCGCCGGCCGTGTCAGCCCGTCGCTTCCTTGCGCCGGGCGCGGTAGGCGGCGACGTGCAGCCGGTTCCCGCAGGTGCGGCTGTCGCAGTAGCGTCGCGAGCGGTTGCGGGAGAGATCGACGAAGGCGCGCCGGCAGTCCGGGGCCTCGCAGCGCCGCAGCCGCTCCTCCTCTCCGGCCACCACGAAGAAGGCGAGAGCCATCCCGCAGTCGGCGGCGAGATGGTCGGCCACGGAGGCGCCGGGCGCGAAGTAGTGCACATGCCAGTCGTAACCGTCGTGGTCCGTCAGGCGGGGGGTGGTCCCCGCCGCGGCCACCAGCTCGTTGATCAGCGCGGCCGCGGACCGCGCGTCCGGTGCGGCGAAGATCGCCGCGAAGCGCGCCCGGACCCTGCGCACCGCCGAGAGGTCGAAGTCCGACAGCACACCCACGTCACTGATCTCGTGCCTTCGTACGAAATCGGCGAGAGCCGCGACGTCGGGCAGTCCGTCCGCCGCCGCGTCGTCCTCCGGCACGGTGTTCACCAGATCCACCACGGTGTCGAGGGCACACCGGGTGTCGTGGGTGATCAGCACGTTTCGCTCCCTGGCCTGAGGGGCGGGCGGACGCCCGCCGATGGTGGCCGATGGTAGCGACAACCGCGCCCACCGCACCGGGCTCGGCCCGACCGCGATTGCCGGTAGAACGCCTCGGTGCCGCACAGGGTTCCCGAACGGTCCGCGGCGCGTGCCGGAGGCCGGCGCGGAGCGTGCGGACACCGGAGCAGAGCGTGCGGAGGCCGACGCCGTCCTGCGAACACTCACAGTGACGGCGCCGGCCCTGCCCTATGCGGTTGTCTTGGCCCGAGCCGTCTCCCCGAGTGGACGGCGCCGGGCTGCTCGGAAGGGCCGCTACCTAGCTCTCCGCCAGGATGTGCGAGAGCTCCTGATCCAGGTCGAAGTGCCGGTGCTCCGTGCCGGGCGGCACGGCGGCGTCGGTTCGCTTCAGGAAGGACTCCAGAGCCCGCGCAGGGGCCTCCAGAAGGGCCTCCCCCTCCGGGGAGCTGAGGGCGATGCACACGACGCCCTGACCATGACTGCGCGATGGCCAGACGCGGACGTCGCCGGTACCGGTGGGCCGGTGCAGCCCCTCGGCGAGGAGGTCACGGGCGAACACCCACTCGACGGTCTCCTCGGCTCCGGTGTGGAAGGTGGCGTGCACGGCGTAGGGGTCGGCCGTGTCGTACCGCAGGCCTGCGGGGACAGGCAGGGAGGACTCGCTCGACACAACGAGGCGCAGGTGCAGCTCGCAGCTGACCGTGGTGTTCATAAGCGCCAGGGCCTTTCGCTCAGTGTGCGCTCGGGGATTCGCACGTCGGCGAAATCGACATGCCACCTACGGTGCCGTTGTAAACCCCTCTGAGGGTTTTGCGTGCCTTTACGTAACTCTTCCGGCCGAGAACTCGTACCAGACCTACGACCATTCCGGTGACCGGATTCACTCGGGTAGGGTTTGTCTGTATGAATACGGGGAGTGACCAGCCGGGCGAGATCGCAGCGATGCACGAGACCGACGAGGCGAAGGCGGACGGGCGAGTGGGCGAGGACGGTGCCGGGCAGGGGCTCGGCTCCCGCGCGCCGGAATTCGTCAAGGCCCGCCGCGCGCTGCACCTGAGCTGGCAGGTCGGCGTCTTCGTGGTCGGCCTCGCGGTCGTCGCCGCGGGCATCGTCATGCTGCCGCTGCCCGGACCCGGCTGGGTGGTGATCTTCGGTGGCATGGCGATCTGGGCGACCGAGTTCGTCTGGGCCCAGCTCGTGCTGCGCTGGACCAAGCGCAAGGTGACCGAGGCCGCCCAGCGCGCCCTCGATCCCAAGGTGCGCCGCCGCAACATCACCCTCACGGTGATCGGGCTGGTGATCGTGGCCGCGCTCGCCGGGTTCTACCTGTGGAAGTTCGGTTTCGTCATGCCGTGGGAGATCAAGGACCAGTGACCGGTTCCCGGGGGCCGGCCGCCCGCCGGCCCGGTCCCTGGTCGGAGGCACCCCCTGACATGGGGTAATGTTCTTCCTGCGTCCGGGCGATTAGCTCAGTGGGAGAGCGCTTCGTTCACACCGAAGAGGTCACTGGTTCGAACCCAGTATCGCCCACCCGGACCGACGGCCCACCTGCCCGGCAGGTGGGCCGTCGGCGTTTCGGCACCTGCAGCGCCGAGCCAAGTCCCCCGGGTCGGAGGACGTCCGGGCGAAATGGTGACGATCAGTCACTTCACGTCAAGGTCAAGACGCGCTTCCGGACGTGCGGGTCCTCCCGGGAGAAGCCCCGGAGGCGAGCCACCGGCGGAAATTCACCGAACGCTTTACGGAATGCGTGAGTTTTCTCCGGAAGTACGACAAGACCGGAATTCCGCTTGGCCTGGAGCCCGGTGGCGCACAGGCAATCTGACGCGCAATCACTTTCGCGGAGGCCGCCCGGAGGCCGGCGACGCCGACGGTGAGCGGCCGGGAATTCCGCGCGGTTCGAACACCATGGCGCCCGGCGTCCACGCCTTCGTGGCGGAGAAGCAGGAGGACGGGAGAAGCAGGAGCGCGGGAGAAGGGGGGAGCGCCGTCGCACGGGCGGCGGCGCTCCCCCCCCCCCGAGTGTCGTGGGCCCTGCGGTACGGCACATGAGTACGCGTACTCGGATCCGGGGCGCCCGTCCGGGGCAGACTCGGCTCATGGACAGCGATGCCCGGAACCATTACCGCTTCCGCAGCCTGTGGGCCCTGCCGGCCGCGCCGCCCGCCGTCTTCGCGGCGCTGGAGCGGCCCGAGGACTACCCACGCTGGTGGCCGCAGGTGCGCTCCGTGAGCCGCCTCGACGAGAACACCGGCGTGATCACCATCCGGTCCGTGCTGCCGTACGGCATCACCTCCACCATGCGCCAGACGCGCCGGGACCGGGCCGCCGGCGTCCTCGAGGTCGCGCTGACCGGCGACATCGACGGCTGGGCCCGCTGGACGGTCACCGCCGACGGCCCCGGCACGCTCGCCCGCTACGACCAGGAAGTCGACGTCCGCAAGGCGCTGCTCCGGCGGCTCGCCGTACCCGGACGGCCCCTCTTCCGCCTCAACCACCGCCTGATGATGAGGGCGGGACGGCGGGGGCTGCTGCGCCATCTGCAAGCGGTTTGAACTGACGGCGCCCGGACCTGTATTGTTCAGTGCGTTCCCGGGCGATTAGCTCAGTGGGAGAGCGCTTCGTTCACACCGAAGAGGTCACTGGTTCGAACCCAGTATCGCCCACCGGGAAAAGCCGGTCCGCACAGGCGGACCGGCTTTCTGCTGTTCGGCCGTAAGCCGCGAGACACCGCCCCCGGCGCCCGGCGCCCGGCGTCGCCGCCCCGCCCCGCCCCGCCGCGCCCTGCGCCTCCCGCACCGCCATGCCGCCGCGGATCCCCGGCACGCTCACGCCGCGGCCGGCAGCTCCGGGCGCAGCGGCCACTCCGTGCTGACGATCTCCGCCGAGCCGCTCCGGGCGAACCACGCCTGCAGCCCCCGGGCCTGGGCCGCGTGCCAGTTGGCCTGGAGGGTGTGCAGCTCGGCGGGGGACAGTCGCTCCAGCCGGGTCGCGAAACGGCGTCCCAGGGCCCGTACGACGTCCAGCGCCGCCAGCGCGTCGGCCGCCGCGTCGTGTGCGCCCTCCAGCGGCACGTCGTAGTGCGCGCACAGATCGGTCAGCGTGCGGCGGCCCTTGCGGTAGCGGTCCAGATGCTTGTCCAGCACGCGCGGGTCCAGCACCCGCAGCGGCATCGACTCGAACCAGCGGTCCAGCGACGACGCCCGGTGCCGGCGCAACTCCCTGTCCAGGAGCGTCAGATCGAACGGCGCATTCATGATCACCAGCGGCCGGCCCATCGCCGTGTGCTCCGCCAGCTGCTCGGCTATCTCGTACATCACCGGAGCCGGCCAGCGGCCGTTGTGCTGCAGGTGCTCATCCGTCAGCCCGTGCACCGCGGTCGCCGACTCGGGCACCGGCACACCGGGATTCACCAGCCAGCGGGTGATCCGTGGCCGGGTGCCCGGGGCATCCTGGACGACGACGGCGGCCGACACGATCCGGTCGGTCTCGACGTCCACGCCCGTCGTCTCCGTGTCGAAGGCGGCCATCGGCCCCTCGTACCAGGTCGTCATCCTCACACAACTCCTCGTTCCACCACCGCAGATGACAGTCCGTCTTCTGCCTGTTTGGTGATACCCGGGCCGTTTGCGGCGTACGCCGGAAGGAGACAACAGGAGTGCGGGTCTTTGCAGTTCAGCGGCTCGTAGTGGGGAAACCCCTGGTTCGGAAGGCTGTTGGGTCATGGCCATAGCGCAGCCCGAGCGGGGCGGGCTGCTGCCCGACCGCACGGGCACCCTCCGCGGCACACTCGCCACCACCGCCTGCATGGAGACACTGCAGGTCGGCTATCTGCACGCGGTCGCCGCCGCGGCCGGCTGCTCGCTGTCCCAGCCCTTTCCCGACAACGGCATCGACTGGCACGTCAGCCACAGCGCCCCCGGACACACCGTCGACGACGAGGTCACCGTCAAGGTGCAGCTCAAGTGCACCTACCAGATCGCGCCGAACCCACCGGGCCGCACTTTCTCCTTCACCCTCGACAACGACCATCTGCGCAAGCTCGCCCGCACACCCGTCTCGGTGCACAAGATCCTGGTCGTCATGCTGGTCCCGCGCTCCCAGGACGACTGGCTGCGCGCCGGCCACGACCGGCTCGACCTGCGGCACTGCTGCTACTGGGTCAACCTCGCCGGCCACCCCGTCACCGGCCGGCACCGGACCACCGTGCGGATACCGACCTCGCGCATCTTCGACGACCGGGCGCTGTGCGAGATCATGACGCGGGTCGGGACGGGAGGCAGGCCATGAGAAGCCGTCCGTACGACGGGCCGGTCCGGCAGGTCCGGCCACACCCCGACGATCTCCCCTGGAGCCGTACCCCGGCGCCCGCGGAGGTCGACCCGGCGGTGCTCGGTGCCCTGCTGCACCGGCACGGCTGGCAACGGCGCGGCGGAGCGGCCGGACGGTACGGCCGGTGGACCCCGCCGGGGCCAGCCGGCGGCGGGACCAGCCTGCTCGTCCCCGAGGGCCGGGCCTTCCCCGACAGCGACGAGCTGCTCGGCGAGGCCCTTGACGCCCTCGCCCGCAGCGAGACGCCCTCCGCCCGCGAGGTGCTGATCTCCCTCGCCGTGCCCAGCGACGAGATCCGCTGGTGGCGGGAGACCCCGAGCGGGCCCGCCGGGGCCACGCCCTGGACGGCGGACGAGCAACTGCGCACCGCCGCCCGGCAGATGCTGCTCGCCGCCGCGCTCGCCACGCGGGCGCGTGCCGGTTACCACGGGGCCCGGCACCGCCGCCCGGCAGCCGCTCTCCTGGCGGACGTCCTCGTCGGTCCGGGCGCCGAGGGCCGCACCCTCACCGCCTTCGCGCCGGTGCCCACCGCCCGTCCCCTCGCCGTCCGCTTCCACCAGGCCCTGTACGCGGTCCGGGAGGCCATCGACTACCGGCGGGCGACCGGCGGCATGGACGCCTTCGACGGTGCCGTCGAGGCCGGCGTCAGCCGCGAACTGACCGAGGCGCTCAGCGTGCTCGTCCGGGGCACCGAGGGCGCCCGTGTCGCCGTCGCCTGGGCCCCGGGCGCCGGCGTCCCGGAAGGCTGCGCCCCCGCCGCCGAGCCCGTCGAGTTCTCGCCCGGCGACCTGCCCGTGCTCCGCGAGGCCGCCGCCCGCTATCTGACCGAGGAGCCCTCCGTCCCGGTCCGCGTCACCGGCGCCGTCGTCCGCATGCGCCGCACCGGGAACGGCGGCGAGGGCACCGTACGACTGCGTGTCCTCGCCGGCGCCGAGGTCCCCCACATACGCGTGACCCTGGACGAGGAGGACTACCGCATCGCCGGTCACGCCCACCTCGTCGGGCTGCCCGTACGCGTGCACGGCCGGCTGGAGCGGCGCGGCGGCTTCCGCCGGCTCACCGGCGCCTCCGGGGTGGTACCCGTACAGGTGGACGACGCCGAGCGGGACCGGCTGATGAAGTCCCTCCAGGAGAACCTCGACTGCTTCGAGGAGGCCTGCGGGGAGGGGGAGGCGGGAGCGTACGGGGACGGGGACGGAGGGTGACCGTTTCGCGGTCGGTGCCGTCGGGTCGGTACGATCGCCTCTGCGCGCGCTCCGGGTATGGCGCCGCACCCCACCTTCAGTCAGGAGAGACCGGTGTCAGACGTCCGTGTGATCATCCAACGCGATTCCGAGCGGGAAGAACGCGTGGTGACGACGGGCACTACGGCCGCCGACCTCTTCGCGGGCGAGCGCTCGATCATCGCCGCGCGCGTGGCCGGCGAGCTGAAGGACCTCAGCCACGAGCTGTCCGACGGCGACGAGGTCGAGGGCGTCGAGATCTCGTCCGAGGACGGCCTGAACATCCTGCGCCACTCCACCGCGCACGTCATGGCGCAGGCCGTGCAGGAGCTGTTCCCCGAGGCCAAGCTGGGCATCGGCCCGCCCGTCAAGGACGGCTTCTACTACGACTTCGACGTCGAGAAGCCGTTCCACCCCGATGACCTCAAGGCCATCGAGAAGAAGATGCAGGAGATCCAGAAGCGCGGGCAGAAGTTCTCGCGCCGCGTCGTCTCCGACGAGGCCGCCCGCGAGGAGCTCGCGGACGAGCCGTACAAGCTGGAGCTGATCGGCCTCAAGGGCTCTGCCTCGCACGACGACGGCGCGGACGTCGAGGTCGGCGCCGGCGAGCTGACGATCTACGACAACCTGGACGCCAAGACCGGCGAGCTGTGCTGGAAGGACCTCTGCCGCGGTCCGCACCTGCCCTCCACCCGGCTGATCCCGGCGTTCAAGCTGATGCGCAACGCGGCCGCCTACTGGCGCGGCAGCGAGAAGAACCCGATGCTGCAGCGCATCTACGGCACCGCCTGGCCGTCCAAGGACGAGCTGAAGGCGCACCTGGACTTCCTCGCCGAGGCCGAGAAGCGCGACCACCGCAAGCTCGGCTCCGAGCTGGACCTCTTCTCCATCCCCGAGCAGATCGGCTCCGGCCTGGCCGTCTTCCACCCCCGGGGCGGCATCGTCCGCCGCGTGATGGAGGACTACTCGCGCCGCCGCCACGAGGAAGAGGGCTACGAGTTCGTCTACACCCCGCACGCGACGAAGGGGAAGCTCTTCGAGACCTCGGGCCACCTGGACTGGTACGCCGACGGCATGTACCCGCCCATGCAGCTCGACGAGGGCGTGGACTACTACCTCAAGCCCATGAACTGCCCGATGCACAACCTGATCTTCGATGCGCGCGGCCGCTCCTACCGCGAACTGCCGCTGCGCCTCTTCGAGTTCGGCACCGTGTACCGGTACGAGAAGTCGGGCGTCGTGCACGGCCTGACCCGGGCCCGCGGCTTCACCCAGGACGACGCGCACATCTACTGCACCCGTGAGCAGATGTCCGAGGAACTGGACACGACCCTCACCTTCGTCCTCGGCCTGCTGCGGGACTACGGCCTTACCGACTTCTATCTCGAGCTGTCCACGAAGGACCCGGAGAAGTTCGTCGGCTCGGACGAGGCCTGGGAGGAGGCGACCGAGACGCTGCGCCAGGTCGCCGAGAAGCAGGGCCTGCCCCTGGTTCCCGACCCGGGCGGCGCCGCGTTCTACGGCCCGAAGATCTCCGTGCAGGCCAAGGACGCCATCGGCCGCACCTGGCAGATGTCGACCATCCAGCTCGACTTCAACCTGCCCGAGCGGTTCGACCTCGAGTACACCGGCCCGGACGGCTCCAAGCAGCGTCCGGTCATGATCCACCGCGCGCTGTTCGGCTCCATCGAGCGGTTCTTCGCCGTCCTCCTGGAGCACTACGCGGGCGCCTTCCCGGCCTGGCTCGCCCCGGTCCAGGCGATCGGCATCCCGATCGGCGACGCGCACGTGGAGTACCTGGAGAAGTTCGCCGCCGCGGCCAGGAAGCAGGGCCTGCGCGTGGAGGTGGACTCCTCCTCGGACCGCATGCAGAAGAAGATCCGCAACGCCCAGAAGCAGAAGGTGCCCTTCATGGTCATCGCGGGTGACGAGGACATGTCGGGCGGCTCGGTGTCCTTCCGCTACCGCGACGGCTCCCAGGAGAACGGCATCCCGTTCGACGAGGCCATCGCGAAGATCGCGAAGGTCGTGGAGGAGCGGACCCAGGTCTGAACCGCCGGCTCCTGAAGGCCCCCGGGATCACGGTCGCGGGGGCCTTCGCTCGTCCCCCTGGCGGGAGAAGGTCTGCATCAGCCAGGACGAGAACGAACCCGTCACCGCGCCCAGCAGGCCCAGCCCGCAGGCCATCATCCCGGTGGCGATCACACGGCCCGTCGGGGTGACCGGGGTGATGTCGCCGTAGCCGACCGTGGTGAGCGTCGAGGCGGCCCACCACACGGCGTCCCCGAAGGTGTGCATGGTGGCGCCGGGCGCCCCGCGCTCCTGCTGGTAGACCGCGAGCGCGCCGGCGAAGCCCAGCAGCAGGGTGGACAGGCTCGCGTAGGTGATCACGCGCGCGTACAGGGAGAGCAGGGGCGCGCCCTGCCGGCGCTGGATCGCGTCGTAGAGCGGGACGATCCGCAGCGGGCGCAGCAGCGGCAGGACGACCACGACCGTGTGCAGGAAGTGCGAGGCGGCAAAGCGCAGGAAGCGCTGCCCGCCGAGACGCCAGCGCACCACGTAGTCCACGACGAACAGGGCCCAGAGGCCGAGCATCGCGAACCAGCACAGCGCACGCCAGCCGGACGGCATGTGCACGGCCAGGACCAGGGTGGCATAGGCGGCGATGAAGGCCAGCGACGCCATGAAGAGCGGGATCTCGGTGCGCTGCTCCCAGCGGGCGTTGGGCTTGTCGTCGTCCACCGGCCAAGCTTGGCCGGAGACCGTCGCCGGGGCGCCCCGGCGACACGCCGCGAACGGGCGAAGCAATATGCTGCCTAGCATGACGAGAGAGCCGGAGCAGCAGATCGGGGTGGGGACGCAGGACGCGTTCCAGCGCTTGTGGACGCCCCACCGGATGGCCTACATCCAGGGCGAGAACAAGCCGACCGGCCCGGGGGCCGACGACGGGTGCCCCTTCTGCGTGATCCCGGCCAAGTCCGACGAGGACGGGCTGATCGTGCGCCGCGGCGAGCATGTGTACGCGGTCCTGAACCTCTACCCGTACAACGGCGGGCACCTCATGACCGTGCCCTACCGGCACGTGGCCGACTACACCGACCTGACCCTGCCGGAGACGGCCGAGCTGGCCGAGCTGACCAAGCAGGCGATGAGCGCCCTGCGCACCGCCTCCGGCGCGCACGGCTTCAACATCGGCATGAACCAGGGCACGGTGGCGGGCGCCGGCATCGCCGCCCATCTGCACCAGCACATCGTCCCGCGCTGGGGCGGCGACACGAACTTCATGCCCGTGGTCGGCCACACCAAGGTGCTGCCCCAGCTGCTGGGCGACACCAGGAAGATGCTGGCGGAGGCGTGGCCCGCCTAGCCGCGCACGTCCACACCCCCGCCCGTTCAGCACGTCCAGCGCGTCGGCGAGCCCGCGCGGCATGCCCGCCGACGCCGCACGGGGTGCCCTCCGCCCAGGGCACCGCTCACGCGTCGTACAGGTCGGCCTTCCTGGGCGTCGGGTCCTGGACGTTGCCGCTGAGGAACGCCGAGCGGGCACCGAACTTCTCCGTGTCCACGCCGTTCTCCTCCAGGACCTTGATGGCCGCGGAGTGCACCACGCGCAGCACCGGGGTGGCCGCGCGCAGGGCGTCGTCGGCCATGAAGCGGTGCCGCCACGGCTGGTCGGCCCAGGCGTGCCGCAGGCCGAACGGCTCGGGCAGGCCGAGCGAGCCGCCCAGCCACTTCAGCAGCGGTGGGTACCACGTCAGCGGGGCGCGCGCGGCGAGCCGCACCACCTCGTCGGTGCCGACCAGCGGCAGGTTGACCGTCCGGTTCTCCCAGGGCTTGAAGGACTTGGCGACCTCCTTGGTCGGAGCCGCCGGCTTGGTGGTGAACAGCGGGTTCACCGGTCCCAGGGCATGCCCGGTGACCTCGATGCGCAGCGTCTCGTGCAGCACGGTCACCGTGATCAGCATGGTGATGACCAGCTGACCGTCCCACAGCGTCCACTGCACGCCCAGGTAGTGCCGGTCACCGCTGCCGAACTGCTGCTTGTTGCAGATTTCCTGTATGGCGTGCGGCTTGACCCGGAAGGCCTCCACGTCCGTGCCCTCGGGCCTGGACACCGAACCGGCCTTCTCGCCGATCGGCGTGACGATCCAGTCCCGTATCGACGGCTTGGGGAAGCCGCCGGTGTTCAGCGGGCCGCGCTCCAGCAGGGACAGCTGGTCGCGGATCGAGCGTATGACGTCCCAGCTGCGGAAGGGGTGGATCTCCCGGGTGGGGTCGGCGGGCACCAGGTCCTCGGCGAGCTGCCAGGCGCCCCACCGGGTGCCCATGCCGAGTATGCCCTTGGGACCGGCGTAGAAGACCGAGTTGGACTGCTGCTCGGCGCTCAGCCGGGCCAGCGACTGGCGCAGCTCCTCGGCCGCGGTCTGGCCGGGGCCGCGCGGCACGGCCTCCGGGACCTTGGCCCCGACGCTGGTGCCCGAGAGCAGACCCTCCCAGCGGGCCCGCAGGTCCTTGGCGGTGCTCTCGCAGATCTGCTTGGCCCAGAACCAGCCGAGCACGGGCAGGACCACGCAGGCCCGGGCATACCAAGCCCAGAATCCGCCGAACGGCATCTTGACCAGGAACAGCGCGGCGAGCAGGCCTACTCCGGCCAGCAGCGTGGTGGCCAGCGGCCCGGCACGCTTGTCGTCGCGCTTGGCGACGAAGGCGCGCAGCTGGAAGACGAGCAGCCAGACCAGCAGCCCGGGCAGGAAGAGCAGACCGCACACGACCGTGACGGCGCTGAGCCGGTTGTCCCGTTCCCTGCGGATGTTGTTGGCCGCCAGGCAGTGCTCCACGACGAACTGCGGCTCGGAGCCGAAGGACTGGATCAGCGGCGCACGGCCCGGGGCGAGCATGCGGTCGACCACGGCCCGCGAGAACGCCTCGCCGAGATTGGGCCGGAACAGCTTGAGCCGGCCGGCCTTCACGGCCGACTGGTGCCACTCGTTGTCGGCCTTCTTGATCTCCTCGACCAGGCTGTCCCGATAGGCCGCGGAGGCCAGCGCGGACGTCGCCGCCTGCCCCTCGTCGCCCGAGACGGGCACCTGGGGCCCGTCCCACTCCGTTCCAAACGACATTCCCGCCCCCATCACCGCCGGCGTCGCTCCTGCGGCCTTCCCGACTTCCCTGCCCCGCACACCTGTTGAACCGGCCGCCGGACCGAAACCACACCACTACCGGACGGCTGCGGCACCACGTGATCAGGTGATCAGCGTATCCGCCGCCACCGACAACCCGTGGGCGGACGGCGGAAGCCGCCCGCCCACGGGTGCCGGGCACGGCCGGACTACGCGCCGTCCCCGGCCTGTTCGCGGATCCGCTCGGCGATCTGCGGCGGCATCGGCTCGTGCCGGGCGTACGACCGGTCGAAGCGGGCCGTGCCGTGTGACACCGAGCGCAGGTCCACGGCGTACCGGCCGATCTCGAACTCGGGCACCTCGGCCCGGATCAGGGTCCGTCCGGAGCCCACCTGTTCGGTGCCGAGCAGCCGGCCGCGCCGGCTCGACAGGTCGCTCATCACGGCGCCCACGTAGTCGTCGCCGACCAGGACGGTCACCTCGGCCACCGGCTCCAGCAGGTGGATCTTCGCCTCGGTGGCCGCCTCGCGCAGCGCCAGCGCGCCCGCGGTCTGGAAGGCCGCGTCGGAGGAGTCCACCGAGTGCGCCTTGCCGTCCACCAGCGTGACCCGGACGTCGATGAGCGGATAGCCGGCGGCCACGCCCTTGGCGGCCTGCGCCCGTACGCCCTTCTCCACGGACGGGATGAACTGCCGGGGCACCGAGCCGCCGACCACCTTGTCCACGAACTCGATGCCCGAGCCGCCCGGCAGCGGTTCCACCTCGATCTCGCAGATCGCGTACTGCCCGTGCCCGCCCGACTGCTTCACGTGCCGGCCCCGCCCGGCGGCCTTGTGCGCGAACGTCTCGCGCAGGGAGACCCGGTGCGGGACGACGTCGACCTGGACGCCGTAGCGGTTGCGCAGCCGTTCCAGGGCGACGTCGGCGTGGGCCTCGCCCAGGCACCACAGGACCACCTGGTGGGTGTCCTGGTTCTGCTCCAGGCGCATGGTGGGGTCCTCCGCCACCAGCCGGCTCAGGCCCTGGGAGAGCTTGTCCTCGTCGGCCTTGCTGTGTGCCTCGATGGCGAGCGGCAGCAGCGGGTCGGGCATCTTCCAGGGCTCCATCAGGAGCGGGTCGTCCTTCGCGGAGAGCGTGTCGCCGGTCTCGGCCCGGCCCAGCTTGGCCACGCACACCAGATCGCCGGCGACGGCCTGCGGCACCGGCCGCTGCTGCTTGCCGAAGGGCATGGACAGGGTGCCGATCTTCTCGTCGACGTCGTGGTCCTCGTGCCCGCGATCGGCCAGACCGTGCCCGGAGACGTGCACCGTACGGTCGGGGCGCAGGGTGCCGGAGAAGACACGGACGAGGGAGATGCGGCCCACGTACGGGTCGGAGGAGGTCTTGACGATCTCGGCGACCAGCGGGCCGTCGGTGTCGCACGGTTTCAGCTCGCGCGGTGTGCCGTCGATCGTGGTGACCCCGGGCAGCGGATGCTCGAACGGGGTGGGGAACCCCCCGGTGATCAGCTCCAGCAGCTCGATCGTGCCGAGGCCCTGCCTGGCGCCCTCGGCGGCCGGCGCCGCGGCCAGGACGGGGAAGAAGCTGCCGCGGGCGACGGCCCGCTCCAGGTCGTCTACGAGCGTCGAGACGTCGACCTGCTCGCCGCCCAGGTAGCGGTCCATGAGGGTCTCGTCCTCGCTCTCGGCGATGATCCCCTCGATGAGCCGGTTGCGGGCCAGCTCGATGGCCGGCAGCTGGTCCTCGCCGGGCTCGGACTCCTTGCGCTCACCGGACGAGTAGTCGAACAGCTTCTGCGACAGCAGCCCGATCAGCCCGGTCGCGGACGCGTGCCCGTCGGGGCCCTCGGGGCCGCGCAGCGGCAGGTACAGGGGCAGGACGGCGTCGGGGTCGTCGCCGCCGAAGGCCTCCGCGCAGACGCGGGTCATCTCCTCGAAGTCCGCGCGCGCGGCCTCCAGGTGCGTGACCACGATCGCGCGGGGCATGCCGACGGCCGCGCACTCCTCCCACACCATCCTGGTCGAGCCGTCCACCCCGTCCGAGGCCGAGACGACGAACAGGGCCGCGTCCGCGGCACGCAGACCGGCCCTGAGTTCCCCGACGAAGTCGGCGTACCCGGGGGTGTCGAGGATGTTGACCTTGATGCCGTTCCATTCCACCGGCACCAGGGAGAGCTGTACGGAACGCTGCTGGCGGTGCTCGATGTCGTCGTAGTCGGAGACGGTGCCGCCGTCCTCCACGCGGCCCGCCCGGTTCACCGCCCCGGCGGTCAGCGCGAGGGCCTCCACCAGGGTCGTCTTGCCCGATCCGCTGTGGCCGACCAGCACCACGTTCCGTACGGACGTGGGTCGGTCGGCCGCCAGAGCCCTGCCGGCGGCTCCGGGGTGTGTCTGTGTCTTGTCGCCCATGATCCTGCCTCCCGTGCACGGTGAGGTCACTGTGGGCGCGGACACGCGGGACCCGCGTGCACTGGCGGCTCCGGCGACGCCCGCGGTTATTCGAGCTTTCCACTCCCGTCACGCCGCGTCCATACGAACGACGGGCGCCCGCCGGCCACCGGCACCGATCACGCCGGACCGGCCCCGTGGGCGGCCGAGCGCACCGGCTCCCGGGGCGAGGTGCGGGTGCCCGCCCGTCACGCACGCGTGCGCGTGGCTACGATGGGCCAGCCGGCGGCCACCAGGGCCGCGGCGACACCGACCGTCGGGAAGGCCATGCTGAACAAGTACGCGCGTGCATTCTTCACGCGTGTCCTCACGCCGTTCGCCGCGTTTCTCATCCGCCGGGGCGTGAGCCCGGACACGGTCACGCTGATCGGCACGGCCGGGGTGGTCGCGGGAGCGCTGGTCTTCTACCCCATGGGCGAGTTCTTCTGGGGCACGGTCGTGATCACCCTGTTCGTCTTCTCCGACCTTGTCGACGGCAACATGGCCCGCCAGCTGGGCCGCTCCAGCCGCTGGGGCGCCTTCCTGGACTCCACCCTCGACCGGGTCGCCGACGGCGCGATCTTCGGCGGCTTCGCCCTCTGGTACGCGGGCAACGGGAACGACAACGCCCTGTGCGCCGTCTCGATCTTCTGCCTCGCCAGCGGCCAGGTGGTCTCGTACACCAAGGCGCGCGGAGAGGCGATCGGGCTGCCGGTGGCCGTCAACGGACTCGTCGAGCGCGCCGAGCGGCTGGTGATCTCGCTCGTCGCGGCCGGCTTCGCGGGCCTGCACAAGTTCGGCGTGCCGGGCATCCAGTGGCTGCTGCCGATCGCCCTGTGGATCGTCGCCGTGGGCAGCCTCGTCACGCTGGTCCAGCGGGTCGTCACCGTCCGCCGTGAGTCCGCCGAGGCCGAGGCGGCCGCGGCCGGGGAGAACGCGTCCCAGGGGAGGGAGGCGGCGAAGTGACCACCGCCGAACGGCTCACCGACACGCTGTACGGCCTCGGCTGGGCCACGGTCAAGAGGCTCCCCGAGCCCGCCGCGGTCCGCCTGGGCCGGGGCATCGCCGACCTCGCCTGGAAGCAGCGCGGCAAGGGCGTGCGGCGGCTGGAGGCGAACTACGCGCGCGTGGTGCCCGGCGCGGGACCCGAGCGCCTGGCCGAACTCTCCCGCGCGGGCATGCGGTCGTACCTGCGCTACTGGATGGAGTCCTTCCGGTTGCCCGCCTGGAGCGCCGAGCGCGTGCGGTCGGGCTTCTCGGCCAAGGACCTCCACCATTTGACGGACGGCCTCGCCTCCGGCCGGGGCGTGATCCTCGCCCTGCCGCACCTGGCCAACTGGGACCTGGCCGGGGCCTGGGTCACCACCGCCCTGGAGACGCCCTTCACGACGGTCGCCGAGCGCCTGAAGCCCGAGACGCTGTACGACCGCTTCGTCGCCTACCGCGAGGGTCTCGGCATGGAGGTGCTCCCGCACAGCGGCGGCTCCGCCTTCGGCACCCTGGCCCGGCGGCTGCGCGACGGCGGCCTGGTCTGCCTGGTCGCCGACCGCGACCTGTCCTCCTCCGGCGTCGAGGTCGACTTTTTCGGCGACCGCGCGCGGATGCCCGCGGGCCCGGCCCTGCTGGCCCAGCAGACCGGCGCCCTGCTGCTCCCCGTCACGCTCTGGTACGACGACTCGCCCGTCATGAAGGGCCAGGTGCACGCGCCGGTCGAGGTGCCGGTGTCAGGCACGCGCGCGGAGAAGACGTCCGTCATGACACAGGCCGTGGCCGACGCCTTCGCCTCCGGCATCGCCGACCACCCGGAGGACTGGCACATGCTCCAGCGGCTGTGGCTCGCCGACCTCGACCCCGCGAAGGGACCCGCGTGAGAATCGGGATCGTCTGCCCGTACTCCTGGGACGTGCCCGGTGGCGTCCAGTTCCACATCCGCGACCTCGCCGAGTACTTCGTCCGGCTCGGCCACGAGGTGTCCGTCCTGGCCCCGGCCGACGACGACACACCGCTGCCGTCCTACGTCGTCTCGGCCGGCCGCGCCGTCCCGGTGCCGTACAACGGCTCGGTGGCCCGGCTGAACTTCGGCTTCCTGTCCGCCGCGCGGGTGCGGCGCTGGCTGCACGACGGCGCCTTCGACGTGGTCCACATCCACGAGCCGACCTCGCCCTCGCTGGGCCTGCTGACCTGCTGGGCGGCCTCCGGCCCGATCGTGGCCACCTTCCACACCTCCAACCCGCGCTCCCGCGCGATGATCGCCGCGTACGCGATCCTGCAGGCCGCGCTGGAGAAGATCAGCGCGCGGATCGCGGTCAGCGAGTACGCACGGCGCACCCTGGTCGAGCACCTCGGCGGGGACGCCGTCGTCATTCCCAACGGTGTCGACGTGGACTTCTTCGCCAAGGCCGACCCCAAGCCGGAGTGGCAGGGCGGCACCATCGGCTTCGTCGGCCGCATCGACGAGCCCCGCAAGGGCCTGCCCGTCCTGATGAAGGCGCTGCCGCAGATCCTCGCCGCCCGCCCGGGCACGCGCCTGCTGGTCGCGGGGCGGGGCGACGAGGAGGCGGCCGTCGAGGAGCTGCCGGCGGAGCTGCGCTCGCGCGTGGAGTTCCTCGGCATGGTCAGCGACTTGGACAAGGCGCGTTTCCTGCGCAGTGTCGACCTGTACATCGCGCCCAACACCGGCGGCGAGAGCTTCGGCATCATCCTGGTCGAGGCGATGTCGGCGGGCGCCCCCGTCCTCGCCTCCGACCTGGACGCCTTCGTGCAGGTCCTCGACCAGGGGGCGGCCGGCGAGGTGTTCGCCAACGAGGACGCCGACGCGCTGGCCGAGGCGGCCGTACGGCTGCTGCAGAACCCGGAGCGGCGGGCCGAACTGAGCGAGCGCGGCAGCGCCCACGTGCGGCGCTTCGACTGGTCGACGGTGGGCGCGGACATCCTGTCCGTCTACGAGACGGTCACGGCCGGCGCGGCGGCGGTCGGGGCGGACGAGCGGACCACGGGACTGCGGGCGCGGTTCGGACTGGCCCGGGACTGACCGCGGGGACGCGGGGGTGGGGCGGCGGGCCCGGTTCGGACTGGCCCGGGACTGACCGCGGGGGCGCGGGCGGTGGGGCGGCCGGCCCCTTCTCGGGCGGCCCGGGGACTGCCGGCAGGGACGCCGGCCGGGGGCCGATAGCCTTCGGCCGTGACCGCAACCCTCATCTGGATCCTTGTCGCGCTCCTGGCGATCGGCGTGTACCTGAGCTGGACGGCCGGCCGGCTGGACCGCCTGCACGTACGGATGGACGCGGCCCGGGCCGCGCTCGACGCCCAGCTGCTGCGGCGCGCCTCCGTGGCGCAGGAACTGGCGACCTCGGGCGTGCTGGACCCGGCCGCCTCGATCGTGCTGTACGAGGCCGCGCACGCGGCCCGGCAGGCCGAGGAGGAGCAGCGGGAGGTGGCGGAGAGCGAACTGAGCCAGGCCCTGCGGGCGGTCTTCGCGGAGCCGCAGCAGGTCGAGGCCGTACGGGCCGCCCCCGGGGGCGAGGAGGCGGCCCACGAGCTGGCCGAGGCCGTCCGCCGGGTCCCGATGGCCCGGCGCTTCCACAACGACGCCGTGGGCGCCGCCCGCAGGCTCCGCGAGCACCGCAAGGTCCGCTGGTTCCGGCTGGCCGGCCACGCCCCGTTCCCGCTGGCCGTCGAGATGGACGACGAACCGCCGACGGCCCTGGTGGAACGCGTCGCCTGACCTGTACGGCCGGCCCGGGGGGCTCGGACGCCCTGGTCCGCCCGGGCCGGCCCAGGCGGACCAGGGCGGCCCGGGCGGACCGGGGCGGCGTCGACCCGCTCGGCCGGCTCGGGGCCCCCGCGGTCAAAAGGATCCACCGGCTTTCCATTGGCACTTGCTGTGGCCTGGTCCGCTCGCGTTTCCTCGGTGAAGCAGAAACCCTCTTTCCCACCAGTGAGGTCACCCGTGTCCACCATCGACAACCAGGCTCCCGAGACCGGCACCGCCCGCGTGAAGCGCGGCATGGCCGAGCAGCTCAAGGGCGGCGTGATCATGGACGTCGTCACGCCGGAGCAGGCGAAGATCGCCGAGGACGCGGGCGCCGTCGCGGTGATGGCCCTGGAGCGGGTCCCGGCCGACATCCGCAAGGACGGCGGCGTGGCCCGTATGTCCGACCCGGACATGATCGAGGGCATCATCGACGCCGTCTCGATCCCCGTCATGGCCAAGTCCCGCATCGGCCACTTCGTCGAGGCCCAGGTGCTGCAGTCCCTCGGCGTCGACTACATCGACGAGTCCGAGGTCCTCACCCCGGCCGACGAGGTCAACCACTCCGACAAGTGGGCCTTCACCACCCCCTTCGTCTGCGGTGCCACCAACCTGGGCGAGGCCCTGCGCCGCATCGCCGAGGGCGCCGCGATGATCCGCTCCAAGGGCGAGGCCGGCACCGGCAACGTCGTCGAGGCCGTCCGCCACCTGCGCCAGATCAAGAACGAGATCGCCAAGCTGCGCGGGTTCGACAACCACGAGCTGTACGCCGCCGCCAAGGAGCTGCGCGCCCCGTACGAGATCGTCAAGGAGGTCGCCGAGCTGGGCAAGCTCCCGGTGGTCCTCTTCTCCGCCGGTGGCGTCGCCACCCCGGCCGACGCGGCCCTGATGCGCCAGCTCGGCGCCGAGGGCGTGTTCGTCGGCTCCGGCATCTTCAAGTCCGGCGACCCGGCCAAGCGCGCCGCCGCCATCGTCAAGGCCACCACCTTCTACGACGACCCGAAGATCATCGCGGAGGCGTCCCGCAACCTCGGCGAGGCCATGGTCGGCATCAACTGCGACACCCTCCCCGAGACCGAGCGCTACGCCAACCGCGGCTGGTAACCACCCCATGCCGAACGAAGCCCCTGTCATCGGCGTCCTGGCACTCCAGGGCGACGTACGGGAGCACCTCATCGCCCTGGCCGCGGCCGACGCCGTGGCCAGGCCGGTGCGGCGCCCCGAGGAACTCGCCGAGGTCGACGGCCTCGTCATACCCGGCGGCGAGTCCACCACCATCTCCAAGCTGGCCGCGCTCTTCGGTGTGCTGGAGCCCCTCCGCGCGCGCGTGCGCGACGGGATGCCGGTCTACGGCACCTGCGCCGGCATGATCATGCTCGCCGACAAGATCCTCGACCCGCGCTCGGGCCAGGAGACCATCGGCGGCATCGACATGATCGTGCGCCGCAACGCCTTCGGACGGCAGAACGAGTCGTTCGAGGCCGCGGTCGACGTCAAGGGCGTTCCGGGCGATCCTGTGGAGGGCGTCTTCATCCGGGCCCCGTGGGTCGAGTCCGTGGGCGCCGGCGCCGAGGTGCTCGCCGAGCACGACGGTCACATCGTCGCAGTCCGCCAGGGCAACGCCCTCGCCACGTCGTTCCACCCGGAACTGACCGGCGACCACCGCGTGCACTCCTTGTTCGTCGACATGGTGTACGCGAACCGGGCGACCGAGTCCTAGTAGGATCTCTGGCGTTCGTTACAGAGATGGGTTACGCGAAGGAGACAGGCAGATGTCCGGCCACTCTAAATGGGCCACGACGAAGCACAAGAAGGCCGTGATCGACGCCAAGCGCGGCAAGCTCTTCGCGAAGCTGATCAAGAACATCGAGGTCGCGGCGCGGATGGGCGGCGTCGACCTCGATGGCAACCCGACCTTGTACGACGCCGTGCAGAAGGCCAAGAAGTCGTCGGTCCCGAACAAGAACATCGACTCGGCGATCAAGCGCGGCGGTGGTCTCGAGGCCGGTGGCGCCGACTACGAGACCATCATGTACGAGGGTTACGGCCCGAGCGGTGTCGCGGTGCTCATCGAGTGCCTCACGGACAACCGCAACCGCGCCGCCTCCGACGTCCGCGTCGCCATGACCCGCAACGGCGGCTCCATGGCCGACCCCGGTTCGGTGTCGTACCTGTTCAACCGCAAGGGCGTCGTCATCGTCCCCAAGGGCGAGCTGTCCGAGGACGACGTGCTCGGTGCCGTCCTCGACGCCGGTGCCGAGGAGGTCAACGACCTCGGCGAGTCCTTCGAGGTGCTCAGCGAGGCGACCGACCTGGTCGCGGTCCGCACCGCCCTGCAGGACGCCGGCATCGACTACGACTCCGCCGAGGCCAACTTCGTCCCGACCATGCAGGTCGAACTGGACGAGGAGGGTGCCAGGAAGATCTTCAAGCTGATCGACGCCCTCGAGGACAGCGACGACGTGCAGAACGTCTTCGCCAACTTCGACGTGAGCGACGAGGTCATGGAGAAGGTCGACGCGTAACGCGTCAGGCCGACCACGGGCCGACGGGACGTCTCCCGTCGGCCCGTCGCGTTGCCGGGCGTTGGTGAGAGGCGTTGTCGGTGGCACCCGATAGCCTGCACGGACAGGCGATCGATGGGAGGGGCCCGATGCGGGTGTTGGGGGTGGACCCCGGGCTGACCCGGTGCGGTGTGGGCGTGGTCGAGGGGGTCGCCGGGCGCCCGCTCACCATGATCGGGGTGGGAGTCGTGCGCACGCCCCCCGACGCCGACCTCAGCCACCGCCTGCTCGCCGTCGAGCAGGGCATCGAGCAGTGGCTGGAGGAGCACCGGCCCGAATCCGTCGCCGTGGAGCGCGTGTTCAGCCAGCACAACGTCCGCACGGTCATGGGCACCGCCCAGGCCAGCGCCGTCGCCATGCTGTGCGCCGCCCGGCGCGGCATCCCCGTGGCCCTGCACACCCCCAGCGAGGTCAAGGCCGCCGTCACCGGCAGCGGACGCGCCGACAAGGCGCAGGTGGGAGCGATGGTCACCCGTCTCCTGCGGCTCAGCTCCCCGCCCAAGCCGGCCGACGCCGCCGACGCCCTCGCGCTCGCCATCTGCCACATCTGGCGGGCCCCGGCCCAGAACCGGCTCCAGCAGGCCGTGGCCCTGCACACCGCTCACGCAACGAAAGGCCGTACGGCATGATCGCCTTCGTCAGCGGCACGGTCGCCGCACTCGCCCCCGACGCCGCGGTGATCGAGGTCGGCGGCGTCGGCATGGCCGTCCAGTGCACGCCGAACACCCTGTCCACGCTGCGCACGGGCCGGCCGGCCAAACTGCACACCTCCCTCGTCGTCCGCGAGGACTCGCTCACCCTGTACGGCTTCGCCGACGACGACGAACGCCAGACCTTCGAGCTGCTGCAGACCGCGAGCGGCGTCGGACCGCGCCTGGCCCAGGCCATGCTCGCCGTGCACGGCCCGGACGCGCTGCGCCGGGCCGTCGCCACCGCCGACGAGAAGGCCCTCACCGCCGTACCGGGCATCGGCAAGAAGGGCGCCCAGAAGCTGCTGCTGGAGCTGAAGGACCGGCTCGGCGAGCCCGTCGGCGCCCCGGCGGTCGGCGCCCCGGTCAGCCAGGGCTGGCGCGACCAGCTGCACGCCGCCCTGATCGGCCTCGGCTACGCAACCCGCGAGGCCGACGAGGCCGTGAACGCCGTGGCCCCCCAGGCGGAGGCCGCCGGCGGCACGCCTCAGGTGGGCGCGCTCCTGAAGGCCGCCCTGCAGACGCTCAACCGAGCCCGCTGACCCCGACCCCTGACGAGGCACATTCATGAACTGGGACGACACCGGCGGAACCGCCGGTGAGGAGCGGCTCGCCGACCCCGCCGGGGAGCGGCTGGTGGACTCCGTCGCCGACGGGGAGGACCAGGCCGTCGAGGCCGCCCTGCGCCCCAAGGACCTCGGCGAGTTCATCGGCCAGGAGAAGGTCCGCGAACAGCTCGACCTGGTCCTGCGCGCCGCACGTGCGCGCGGCGCCACCGCCGACCACGTGCTGCTCTCCGGCGCCCCCGGCCTCGGCAAGACCACCCTGTCGATGATCATCGCGGCCGAGATGGGCGCCCCCATCCGCATCACCTCGGGTCCCGCCATCCAGCACGCCGGCGACCTCGCCGCTATCCTCTCCTCCCTCCAGGAGGGCGAGGTCCTCTTCCTGGACGAGATCCACCGCATGTCCCGGCCCGCCGAGGAGATGCTGTACATGGCGATGGAGGACTTCCGCGTCGACGTCATCGTCGGCAAGGGGCCCGGTGCCACCGCCATCCCGCTGGAGCTGCCCCCGTTCACCCTGGTCGGCGCCACCACCCGGGCGGGCCTGCTGCCGCCCCCGCTGCGCGACCGTTTCGGCTTCACCGCGCACATGGAGTTCTACGAGCCGCACGAGCTGGAGCGCGTGGTGCACCGCTCGGCGAGCCTGCTGGACGTCGAGATCGAGCCGGACGGCGCCGCGGAGATCGCCGGCCGCTCCCGCGGCACGCCCCGCATCGCCAACCGCCTGCTGCGCCGGGTCCGGGACTACGCGCAGGTCAAGGCGGACGGCGTGATCACCCGGGACATCGCGGCCGCCGCCCTCGCCGTGTACGAGGTCGACGCCCGCGGCCTCGACCGGCTCGACCGGGCCGTGCTGGAGGCCCTGCTGAAGCTGTTCGGCGGCGGTCCGGTCGGCCTGTCCACGCTCGCCGTCGCGGTGGGGGAGGAGCGGGAGACCGTGGAGGAGGTGGCCGAACCGTTCCTCGTCCGCGAGGGACTGCTGGCCCGCACCCCGCGCGGACGGGTCGGCACCCCCGCCGCCTGGGCGCATCTCGGGCTCACCCCGCCCGGCTCGGCCCCCGGAGCAGGCGCCGGAAACGGACAACAGGACCTGTTCGGCACGTGACGGGGAGGTGACGGCCTCCCGACGGCGCGGGCATTGGCGGGGCCAGGAACCCAGGTGCCATGCTGAGCGTTGTTCCATGCACGCGGACTCGCTTAGACTCCGCCGATGCCGCCCTTGCGGGTGGCGCCGACCACACCCCCATCCAAAGGCCGCTCTCCGTCGCGGTCGCGCGAAGGAAACCCCGTCCCGTGAATGCCTTTACCCTTCTCCCTTTCATCGTGCTCATCGCGGCCATGTTCCTGATGACACGTTCGGCCAAGAAGAAGCAGCATCAGGCCGCCCAGATGCGCAATGAGATGCAGCCTGGCTCCGGCGTCCGCACGATCGGGGGGATGTACGCGACGGTCAAGGAGGTCAACGAGGACACGGTCCTCCTCGACGCCGGTCCCGGTGTGGACCTCCTTTTCGCGAAGAACTCGATCGGCGCCGTACTCACCGACGACGAGTACAACCGCATCGTGCACGGCATCGAGCACGACCTGAAGTCCGACGCCGACGTCGTTCCGGACGACGCCTCCTCCCTCACCGCGACCGACGAGATCGACGAGCCTGCCGCCGCTGCCGCCGCCTCCGACGACAAGATCGACCTCGGTAAGAAGGACGCCGCCGAGCGCGCGGACGACGCGATCCAGGCCGCCGAGGACAAGGCCGACGCGGCCGAGGCCAAGGCGGCGGAAGAGTCGAAGAAGACCGACGGCGAAACCGGCGCGAAGTAGTCACGCCCCGGGGCGCGCGGCGGCGGCATGATGACGCGCCGCGCCTCCCGGGCGCGTCTGTTTCCCGCAGGGGAACCCGACACCATGTCATGGCCGACCGCGCCGACCGGGCGCGGGGCGGCCCGAGAGGGAGTACGAGAAGGTGGCAGCACCTAAGAGGGGCCGAAGCGCGAGCGCCCAGAGCAAGCCAGGGCGCTCGCTGGTCCTCATCCTGATCGCCATCGTGGCGCTCGCCGGGGGGATGTTCGCCTCCGGGCACACCACTCCGCGTCTCGGCATCGACCTCGCCGGTGGTACGAGCATCACGCTCAAGGCGAAGGCCGACCAGGGGTCCGCGATCAACAAGGCCAACATGGACACCGCGGTCGATATCATGAACCGCCGTGTCAACGGCCTGGGTGTCTCCGAGGCGGAGGTGCAGACCCAGGGGACCGACAACATCATCGTCAACATCCCCAAGGGCACCAACTCCAAGGAGGCCCAGCAGCAGGTCGGCACCACCGCCAAGCTGTACTTCCGCCCGGTCCTGGCCAGCGAGCCCAGCGGCCCCGCCGGGCAGAGCCCCTCGCCGGGCGCGTCCTCCAGCGGCGGCTCCTCGCCGAAGCCGAGCGCCAGCCCCTCGCCGAGCGGCTCCTCGAAGCCGGAGGCGTCCTCGGGCTCCACGTCCCCCACGGCCGGCGCGACCTCCCAGGGCCGGGCCGTCACCGACGCGCTGAAGGCCGACGCGACCCCCTCGCCGAACAGCTCCTCCTCCGCCGGCTCCAAGCCGTCGGGCTCCCCCTCGGCCTCCGCCAGCGGCGACGCCGGCACCTCCAAGATCCAGGCCCAGTACGCGGCCCTGGACTGCACCAAGGCCACCGACCGCGCCAACGCCGGCAAGAAGGCCAAGCCCGGTGAGACCACCGTGGCCTGCGGCGAGATCAACAAGACCTGGTACAAGTACGTGCTCGGCCCGGCCGCCGTGGACGGCACCGAGGTGAAGAAGGCGCAGGCCGTCTTCGACACCCAGGGCGCCTCCGGCTGGCAGGTCCAGATGACCTTCACCGGCGGCGGTTCGAAGAAGTTCGCGGACATCACCGGCGAGCTGGCCAAGAACCAGCAGCCGCAGAACGAGTTCGGCATCGTCCTCGACGGCGAGGTCGTCTCCAGCCCGTTCGTGCAGCAGGCCATCACCGGCGGCCAGGCGGAGATCTCCGGCAGCTTCAAGCAGGAGGAGGCGCAGAGCCTCGCCAACGTGCTGTCGTACGGTGCCCTGCCGCTCTCCTTCCAGGAGCAGTCCGTCACCACCGTCACCGCCGCGCTCGGCGGTGAGCAGCTGCACGCCGGGCTGCTCGCCGGCGCCATCGGCCTCGCGCTGGTCGTGCTCTACCTGGTGATCTACTACCGCGGCCTGTCGCTCGTCGCCATGGCCTCCCTGCTGATCTCCGCCATCCTCACCTACGTGATCATGACGCTGCTCGGCCCGGCCATCAACTTCGCGCTGAACCTGCCGGCCGTGTGCGGTGCCATCGTCGCCATCGGCATCACCGCGGACTCGTTCATCGTGTACTTCGAACGCATAAGGGACGAGATCCGTGAGGGCCGCACGCTGCGCCCCGCCGTCGAGCGGGCCTGGCCGCGCGCCCGGCGCACCATCCTGGTGTCCGACTTCGTCTCCTTCCTCGCCGCCGCGGTGCTGTTCATCGTCACCGTCGGCAAGGTCCAGGGCTTCGCGTTCACGCTGGGCCTGACCACCCTGCTCGACGTGGTGGTGGTCTTCCTCTTCACCAAGCCGCTGATGACGCTCCTCGCGCGCCGCAAGTTCTTCGCCGACGGCCACAAGTGGTCCGGACTCGACCCGAAGGGCCTGGGTGCCAAGCCCCCGCTGCGCCGCACCCGCCGTCCCGCCGGTCCCACCTCCGGCCCCGTCGACCCGAAGGAGGCCTGAGCGATGTCGAAACTCGGCAACCTGGGCGCCCGGCTGCACCGCGGCGAGATCTCTTACGACTTCATCGGCAAGCGCAAGATCTGGTACGGCGTCTCGATCCTGATCACCATCACGGCCATCATCGGCCTGGCGGTGCGCGGCCTGAACATGGGCATCGAGTTCCAGGGCGGCGCGGTCTTCACGACGCCCACCAAGATGAGCGCGTCGGTGGGGCAAGCGGAGCGGTACGCCACGGACGCCTCCGGCCATGAGGCGATCGTGCAGAAGCTGGGCAACGGCAGCCTGCGCATCCAGATCGCCGGCATCGAGACCGACCAGTCCGACAGGATCAAGCAGCAGCTGGCCAAGGACCTGAACCTCGACCCCGAGAAGCTCGCCGCCGACCTGGTCGGCCCGAGCTGGGGCGAGCAGGTCGCCAACAAGGCCTGGGAGGGCCTGGCGATCTTCATGGTCCTCGTCGTGATCTACCTGGCGATCGCCTTCGAGTGGCGGATGGCCGTAGCGGCGCTGGTCGCGCTGATCCACGACATCACCATCACGACCGGTATCTACGCCCTCGTCGGCTTCGAGGTCACCCCCGGTACGGTCATCGGTCTGCTGACCATCCTCGGCTACTCGCTCTACGACACGGTCGTCGTCTTCGACAGCCTGAAGGAGCAGACGAAGGACATCACCAAGCAGACCCGCTTCACCTACAGCGACATCGCCAACCGGTCGATCAACGGCACGCTGGTCCGCTCGATCAACACCACGGTCGTCGCCCTGCTGCCGGTGGCCGGTCTGCTGTTCATCGGTGGCGGCTTCCTCGGGGCCGGCACGCTGAACGACATCTCGCTGTCGCTGTTCGTCGGCCTCGCGGCCGGTGCGTACTCCTCGATCTTCATCGCCACGCCGCTCGTCGCCGACCTCAAGGAGCGCGAGCCGGCGATGAAGGCACTCCGCAAGCGGGTCCTGGCCAAGCGTGCCCAGGCCACCGCCGGGGAGGGCCCGGCGGAGGCCCGGCCCGCCGCCGGTGACGACGGCGACGACGCCGCCACCGCCGTCGTGGGCCCGCGCAACCAGCCCGCGTCCCGCACGCGGGGCCGCGGCCGACCCTCGGGGAAGCGCCGATGACCGGCATACAGGAGCTGCTGCTCAGCCGCATCCGCGACGTCGCCGACTATCCGGAGCCGGGCGTGATGTTCAAGGACATCACCCCGCTCCTGGCGGACCCGGCCGCGTTCACGGCCCTGACCGACGGGCTGGCCGACATCGCGGCGGGCACCCGCGCGACCAAGGTCGTCGGCCTGGAGGCCCGCGGCTTCATCCTCGGTGCCCCGGTCGCCGTCCGCGCCGGCCTGGGCTTCATCCCGGTCCGCAAGGCCGGCAAGCTGCCCGGCGCCACTCTGCGGCAGGCCTACGACCTCGAGTACGGCTCGGCCGAGATCGAGGTGCACGCGGAGGACCTGACCTCCGGCGACCGCGTCCTGATCGTGGACGACGTCCTGGCCACGGGCGGCACGGCCGAGGCCGCGATCCAGCTCATCCAGCGCGCGGGGGCGGAGGTCTGCGGTGTCGCGGTGCTGATGGAACTGGGCTTCCTGGGCGGCCGCGGCCGGCTGGAGCCGGTGCTCGGCGAGGCCCCGCTGGAGGCGCTGCTCCGGCTCTGAGCAGGCACGACCGACGTACGAAGCGGCCCACGGCTCAAGCCGTGGGCCGCTTCACGCCGTCCGACCCGCAGCCCGCCGGTGCCGGTGGTGGCCGGACCGCTCCGGCCACCACCGGGACACCTTCCGCACGGCCCCCCGGCACCCGCGATCCACCCTCCCGGAATCCGGCGGGGGCCTTCCCGCGTTGCAGGGGTACACGGTCCTCACACCCGCCTGCAGGCGATGACCGGCCGCAGGATCGCTACCATGGGGTCTCCGGAGCCTGACCGGGGGACCCGGATCGCGCACGAGGAGCCCTCTTGCCAGACGAGGCCCAGCCACTGACCGCCGCAAAGCCCGAGCCCGCCTCGGCGCCCGCGGCCAAGCCCGCGCCGAGCGCGTCGCACGCGAAGAACGCGAAGAACGACGCCCGCGGGCCGGTCGAGCACGCCCAGTCCGCGCCCGTCGAGAAGAGCGCCGAGGCCTCGCGCCCCAAGCCCGCCCCCGCCGAGCAGCCCACCCCCGCCGAGCGTCCGGCACAGCCCCCGGTGGTGCGCCAGCCCGCCGCCCCGCCGACCCGCAGCGGCTCCTCCAACCGCGTCCGCGCCCGCCTCGCCCGCCTCGGCGTGCAGCGCGCGAATCCCTACAACCCGGTCCTGGAGCCCTTGCTGCGCATAGTCCGCAGCAACGACCCCAAGATCGAGAGTTCCACACTGCGCCAGATCGAGCGGGCCTACCAGGTCGCCGAGCGCTGGCACCGCGGCCAGAAACGCAAGAGCGGCGACCCGTACATCACGCATCCGCTCGCCGTCACCACCATCCTCGCCGAACTGGGCATGGACCCGGCCACCCTCATGGCGGGGCTGCTGCACGACACCGTCGAGGACACCGAGTACGGCCTGGAGGACCTGCGCCGGGACTTCGGCGACGTCGTCGCCCTGCTCGTCGACGGCGTGACCAAGCTGGACAAGGTCAAGTTCGGCGAGGCCGCGCAGGCCGAGACCGTGCGCAAGATGGTCGTCGCCATGGCGAAGGACCCCCGCGTCCTGGTCATCAAGCTCGCCGACCGCCTGCACAACATGCGCACCATGCGCTACCTGAAGCGCGAGAAGCAGGAGAAGAAGGCGCGCGAGACGCTGGAGATCTACGCGCCGCTCGCCCACCGCCTCGGCATGAACACCATCAAGTGGGAGCTGGAGGACCTCGCCTTCGCGATCCTCTACCCCAAGATGTACGACGAGATCGTACGGCTGGTGGCCGAGCGGGCGCCCAAGCGCGACGAGTACCTGGCCATAGTGACCGACGAGGTCCAGGCCGATCTGCGTGCCGCCCGCATCAAGGCGACCGTCACCGGCCGCCCCAAGCACTACTACAGCGTCTACCAGAAGATGATCGTCCGCGGTCGTGACTTCGCGGAGATCTACGACCTGGTGGGCATCCGCGTCCTCGTCGACACGGTCCGCGACTGCTACGCCGCCCTCGGCACCGTGCACGCGCGATGGAACCCGGTCCCCGGCCGGTTCAAGGACTACATCGCGATGCCCAAGTTCAACATGTACCAGTCGCTGCACACGACGGTCATCGGACCCAACGGCAAGCCGGTCGAGCTGCAGATCCGCACCTTCGACATGCACCGCCGCGCCGAGTACGGCATCGCCGCGCACTGGAAGTACAAGCAGGAGGCCGTCGCGGGCGCCTCCAAGGTGCGCTCGGACGCGCCGAAGAGCACCGGCAAGGACGACCACCTCAACGACATGGCGTGGCTGCGCCAGCTCCTCGACTGGCAGAAGGAGACCGAGGACCCCGGCGAGTTCCTGGAGTCCCTGCGCTTCGACCTGTCGCGCAACGAGGTCTTCGTCTTCACGCCGAAGGGCGACGTGATAGCGCTGCCGGCCGGCGCCACGCCCGTGGACTTCTCGTACGCGGTGCACACCGAGGTGGGCCACCGCACCATAGGAGCCCGCGTCAACGGCCGCCTCGTGCCGCTCGAGTCCACCCTGGACAACGGCGACCTGGTCGAGGTGTTCACCTCCAAGGCGGTCGGGGCCGGCCCCTCCCGCGACTGGCTCGGCTTCGTCAAGTCGCCACGGGCGCGCAACAAGATCCGGGCATGGTTCTCCAAGGAGCGCCGGGACGAGGCGATCGAGCACGGCAAGGACGCCATCGTCCGGGCGATGCGCAAGCAGAACCTGCCGATCCAGCGCATCCTCACCGGCGACTCACTCGTCACGCTCGCGCACGAGATGCGCTACTCGGACATCTCCGCGCTGTACGCGGCGATCGGCGAGGGCCACGTCTCCGCGCCGAACATCGTGCAGAAGCTCGTCCAGGCCCTCGGCGGCGAGGAGGCCGCCACCGAGGAGATCGACGAGTCCGTGCCGCCGTCGCGCGGCCGCAGCCGCAAGCGGCGCTCCAGCGCCGACCCCGGAGTCGTCGTCAAGGGCGTCGACGACGTGTGGGTCAAGCTGGCCCGCTGCTGTACGCCCGTACCCGGTGACCCGATCATCGGCTTCGTCACGCGGGGCAGCGGCGTATCGGTTCACCGCAGCGACTGCGTCAACGTCGACTCACTGTCGCGTGAGCCGGAGCGCATCCTCGAGGTCGAGTGGGCGCCCACCCAGTCCTCGGTCTTCCTGGTCGCCATCCAGGTCGAGGCACTGGACCGCTCCCGGCTGCTGTCGGACGTCACGCGCGTCCTGTCCGACCAGCACGTCAACATCCTCTCGGCGGCCGTCCAGACCTCCCGCGACCGGGTGGCCACCTCACGGTTCACCTTCGAGATGGGCGACCCCAAGCACCTCGGCCACGTCCTGAAGGCCGTACGGGGTGTGGAGGGCGTGTACGACGTCTACCGCGTGACCTCCGGCCGCAGCCGGTCGTAACCCGCACCGGCGCGCACCCGCGCGCACGCGAAAGGGCCCCGTACGCGTGTACGGGGCCCTTTCGCACTACCGGCGGGGGATCAGCCGCCGAACTCGTGCAATCCCTTCAGAGCCTGCTCCAGAAGCGCCTGGCGGCCCTCCAGCTCACGCTCCAGCTTGTCGGCCTTCGCGTTGTTGCCCTGGGCGCGCGCCTGCTCGATCTGCGCCCGCAGCTTGTCCACGGCGGCCTGCAGCTGACCGGTCAGGCCCTCGGCACGCGCGCGTGCCTCCGGGTTCGTCCGGCGCCACTCGGCCTCCTCGGCCTCCTGGATCGCCCGCTCGACGGTGTGCATCCGGCCCTCGACCTTGGGCCGCGCGTCCCGCGGGACGTGACCGATGGCCTCCCAGCGCTCGTTGATCGAGCGGAAGGCGGCCCGCGAGGCCTTCAGTTCCGTGATCGGCAGGAGCTTCTCGGCCTCCTCGGCCAGCTCCTCCTTCAGCTTCAGGTTCTCCGACTGCTCCGCGTCGCGTTCGGCGAACACCCCGCTCCGGGCGGCGAAGAAGACGTCCTGGGCGCCGCGGAAGCGGTTCCACAGGTCGTCCTCGTGCTCGCGCTGGGCGCGGCCCGCGGCCTTCCACTGCGCCATCAGATCGCGGTAGCTGGCCGCCGTCGGGCCCCAGTCGGTCGAACCGGACAGCGCCTCGGCCTCCGCGACCAGCCGCTCCTTGGTCTTGCGGGCCTCCTCGCGCTGCGCGTCCAGCTGCGCGAAGTGCGCCTTGCGGCGCTTGGAGAACGCCGACCGGGCGTGCGAGAAGCGGTGCCACAGGTCGTCGTCGGACTTGCGGTCCAGACGCGGCAGCCCCTTCCAGGTGTCCACCAGCGCCCGCAGCCGCTCACCGGCGGCCCGCCACTGGTCGGACTGCGCCAGCTGCTCCGCCTCCGCGACCAGGGCCTCCTTGGACTTGCGGGCCTCGTCGGACTGCTTGGCCCGCTGCTGCTTGCGCTCCTCGCGCCGGGCCTCGACGGTCCCCACGAGCTTGTCCAGCCGCTCGCGCAGCGCGGCCAGGTCACCGACCGCGTGGTGTGCGTCGACCTGCTCCCGCAGGTGACCGATCGCGGCCTGGGCGTCCTTCGCCGACAGGTCCGTGGTCTGCACGCGCTTCTCGAGGAGGCCGATCTCGACGACCAGGCCCTCGTACTTGCGCTCGAAGTAGGCAAGCGCCTCCTCGGGGGAGCCGGCCGCCCAGGAACCGACGACCTGCTCGCCGTCGGCCGTACGCACGTACACGGTCCCCGTCTCGTCGACGCGGCCCCACGGGTCGCTGCTCACAGCGCCTCCTCCACATGATGCCTGCGGGGGGCCTCGGCGCCCCCTGGCATCGTCCACAGTTTCGTCACGGCCAACATAGGCGACCAGCGGGTTGCCTGTCCGCATCCAGCGCGACCGAAATTCCGTAGTCGGCCGTTCTCGGGTTTACGCCCGGTTCAGGACTTGGTGACGGTCGCCCTGTCGATCACCACGGTCGCGTTGGGAGCGGTGTTCCCCGAGGTGGGATCGGCCGGCTGGGCGCCGGCGGCGGCGATCTTCTTCAGCACCTTCATGCCCGCCGCGTCGATCGTGCCGAACGGGGTGAACTGGGGCGGCAGCGGGCTGTCCTTGTAGACGAGGAAGAACTGGCTGCCGCCGGTGTGCTTCTGGCCCGTGTTGGCCATCGCCACCGTGCCCGCCGGATACGAGTGGCCCTTCAGGCTCTTGTCCTTGAGGTTCTCGTCCGGAATCGTGTAGCCGGGCCCGCCCATGCCGCTGGCCTGCGGGTCGCCGCACTGCAGCACGAAGATCCCCTCGACGGTGAGGCGGTGGCACTTCGTGTGGTCGAAGTAGCCCTTGCCCGCGAGGAAGTCGAACGAGTTCACCGTGTGCGGCGCCGCCGACGTCTTGAGCGCGACGCCGATGTCGCCGCAGGTCGTCTCGAGCTTCATCGCGTACTTCGCCGACGTGTCGATCGTCATCGCCGGCTCCTTCTTCCAGCTCAGCTTCTTCACCGAGCCCGCCGCCGGCTTGCCGCACGGGTCCGGGGCCTTGCTGGTGGGCGCGGCGCTCGGCGTCGACCCGGCGTTCGCGCCGGTCTTCTTGCCGTCGTCCTTGAGCACCCCGGTGGTGTACAGCGCGACACTGCCGATCACGACCACGCCCAGCACCGACGCGATGACGGAGTTGCGCAGACGGGACCTGCGCCGCGCCTCGGTGCGGCGCTGCTGCTGCCGCAAGAACTTCTCCCGGGCGAGCTGACGCCGCCGCTGCTCCTGGCTGACCACCGGGTTCTCTCCTCATGCGATTCGTGTGTCGAGCGGTACGCGTGCGTCCTGACGGGCCCACCGCTGCGTGTAGCCCCGTACCGTATATGGGTTCGCTGAGGAATCGGCAGCGCCGGTAGGCTCTGACTGCTGCTGAAGCCGCCCGTAACCGACACAACGAAGGACGATCGTGCTCATTGCCGGGTTCCCCGCCGGGGCCTGGGGGACGAACTGTTATCTCGTCGCCCCCGCCGCCGGTGAGGAGTGCGTGATCATCGACCCGGGCCATCAGGCCGCCGAAGGCGTCGAGGAAGCACTGAAGAAGCATCGGCTCAAGCCCGTCGCCGTCGTCCTCACCCACGGCCACATCGACCACGTGGCCTCGGTCGTCCCCGTCTGCGGGGCGCACGACGTACCGGCGTGGATCCACCCCGAGGACCGCTACATGATGAGCGACCCCGAGAAGGCGCTGGGCCGGTCCATCGGCATGCCGCTGATGGGCGAGCTGACCGTGGGGGAGCCCGACGACGTCAGGGAGCTGACCGACGGCGCCGCGCTGGAGCTGGCCGGCCTCACCCTCTCCGTCGCGCACGCGCCGGGCCATACGAAGGGGTCGGTGACCTTCCGGATGCCCGAGACGGCCGACATCCCGCCGGTCTTCTTCTCCGGGGACCTGCTGTTCGCCGGCTCCGTCGGACGCACCGATCTGCCGGGCGGATCCATGGAGGACATGCTCGAGTCGCTGGGCCGCGTGTGCCTGCCGCTCGACGACTCCACCGTGGTGCTGTCCGGCCACGGCCCCCAGACGACCATCGGCCGGGAGCGCGCCACCAATTCCTATCTACGGCAGGTGGCGGCCGGCCAGGGAGCCTTCGACGCTCCCCGACGAGGAATGTGACGAGAGAGCTTCCGTGAGCACCTTCAAGGCCCCCAAGGGCACCTACGACCTGATTCCGCCGGACTCGGCGAAGTACCTCGCGGTCCGCGAGGCGATCGCCGCCCCGCTGCGCAATTCCGGCTACGGCTACATCGAGACCCCCGGCTTCGAGAACGTCGAACTCTTCGCGCGCGGTGTCGGCGAGTCCACCGACATCGTGACCAAGGAGATGTACGCCTTCGAGACCAAGGGCGGCGACCGGCTCGCCCTGCGCCCGGAGGGCACCGCGTCCGTACTGCGCGCGGCCCTGGAGGCCAACCTGCACAAGGCGGGCAACCTCCCGGTCAAGCTCTGGTACTCCGGCTCGTACTACCGCTACGAGCGCCCTCAGAAGGGCCGTTACCGCCACTTCTCCCAGGTCGGTGCCGAGGCGATCGGCGCGGAGGACCCGGCGCTGGACGCCGAACTGATCATCCTGGCCGACCAGGCGTACCGCTCGCTGGGCCTCAGGAACTTCCGCATCCTGCTCAACAGCCTGGGGGACCAGGAGTGCCGTCCGGTGTACCGGGCCGCGCTCCAGGACTTCCTGCGCGGCCTGGACCTGGACGAGGACACGCTGCGCCGCTCGGAGATCAACCCGCTGCGCGTCCTGGACGACAAGCGCGAGTCGGTCCAGAAGCAGCTGACGGGCGCCCCGCTGCTGCGGGACTACCTCTGCGACGGCTGCAAGGCCTACCACGAGGAGGTCCGCGAGCTGATCACGGCGGCGGGCGTCTCCTTCGAGGACGACCCGAAGCTGGTGCGCGGCCTGGACTACTACACCCGCACCACCTTCGAGTTCGTGCACGACGGGCTGGGCTCCCAGTCCGCGGTGGGCGGCGGCGGCCGCTACGACGGCCTGTCCGAGATGATCGGCGGCCCCGCGCTGCCGTCGGTGGGCTGGGCGCTGGGCGTCGACCGCACGGTGCTGGCGCTGGAGGCCGAGGGGGTCGAGCTGGACATCCCCGCCGTCACCAGTGTCTTCGCGGTCCCGCTCGGCGAAGAGGCCCGCCGCGTGCTGTTCGCGAAGGTCACCGAGCTGCGCAAGGTCGGTGTCGCGACGGACTTCTCCTACGGCGCCAAGGGTCTGAAGGGCGCCATGAAGAACGCCAACCGCAGCGGCGCGCGCTTCACGATCGTCGCCGGCGAACGCGACCTCGCCGAGGGCGTCGTCCAGCTCAAGGACATGGAGTCCGGCGAGCAGACGGCGATCGGCGTGAACGAGATCGTGGCGGAGCTGGAGTCACGACTCGGCTGACGCGGAGCGGACCAGAGGGGGCGCCGGGTTCTCCCGGCGCCCTTCCGCGTGCTGAGCGGCGAGCGGCGGCCGCGGTGCCGTGCCGCCTCCCGGCCCGTCAACCCGGCGGGCGTGGATTCGTCCTGCCGGACGGTTCCCGTACCGGACGGTTCGCGTGGGTGTCACGCCCCCGGACATCGGCCGGAACCGAGCGATCCGGGTCCCGCGTGCGTACCTCCTTATGTCCACCGAACGGTGGACGGACAGCTCTGTGCGGCACAATGGCCCCTGCCCGAAGATGGTCCAACTCTCAAGTGACGGAATCGGCGTGATGAGCAAGACGACACTGAACGACGTCTCCACGGTGCCCGGTCCCGACCGTTCCGCCGACGCCCCGCGCGTGGAGGGCGGCAGCCGTGCCTTCGCCCTGCTGCTGGTGATCACCGGCGCGGCCGGACTGCTGGCCGCCTGGGTCATCACGATCGACAAGTTCAAGCTCCTGGAAGCCAAGGTCGCGGGCAAGACCTTCACGCCGGGGTGCAGCCTCAACCCGGTGGTCTCCTGCGGCAGCGTCATGGAGAGCAAGCAGGCCGCCGCCTTCGGCTTCCCGAACCCGATGCTCGGCCTGGTCTGCTACGGCATCGTGATCTGCGTCGGCATGAGCCTGCTGGCCCGCGCCCGCTTCCCGCGCTGGTACTGGCTGACCTTCAACTTCGGCACGCTCTTCGGCGTCGGATTCTGCACCTGGCTGCAGTTCCAGTCGCTGTACCGGATCAACGCGCTGTGCCTGTGGTGCTCGCTGGCCTGGGTGGCCACGATCATCATGTTCTGGTACGCCACCTCGTTCAACGTCCGCAACGGCTTCCTGCCGGCCCCGCGCCCGCTGAAGACCTTCCTCGGCGAGTTCACCTGGGTCCTGCCGGTGCTCCACATCGGCGTCATCGGCATGCTCGTGCTGACCCGCTGGTGGGACTTCTGGACCAGCTGACGGCTCCGCGGAGGCGGCGGCCGGCGGCCCCGAGGGGCCCGGCCGACCGCCCGGCGCCGATTGTCGGTGGCGTGTTCTAGGGTTTCAGCGTGGAACCCGACCTCTTCACCGCCGCGGCGGAAGAACGCCAGGAGAAGGACCCGGCAGCCAGTCCTCTGGCGGTGCGGATGCGCCCGCGCACGCTCGACGAGGTCGTGGGCCAGCAGCACCTGCTCAAGCCCGGCTCACCCTTGCGGCGACTGGTCGGCGAGGGCAGCGGCGGCCCCGCCGGACCGTCCTCGGTGATCCTCTGGGGCCCGCCGGGGACCGGCAAGACGACCCTGGCGTACGTCGTGTCCAAGGCCACCGACAAGCGCTTCGTGGAGCTGTCCGCGATCACCGCCGGGGTCAAGGAGGTCCGCGCGGTCATCGACGGCGCCCGCCGCGCCACCGGCGGCTTCGGCAAGGAGACCGTCCTCTTCCTGGACGAGATCCACCGCTTCAGCAAGGCCCAGCAGGACTCCCTCCTCCCGGCCGTGGAGAACCGCTGGGTCACCCTGATCGCGGCCACCACGGAGAACCCGTACTTCTCGGTGATCTCACCGCTGCTCTCCCGCTCCCTGCTGCTCACCCTCGAATCGCTCACCGACGACGACGTCCGGGGCCTGCTGCGGCGGGCGCTGAGCGACGAGCGCGGCCTGAAGGACGCCGTCGGCCTCCCGGAGGCCACCGAGGAGCATCTGCTGCGGATCGCCGGCGGCGACGCCCGCCGCGCACTGACGGCCCTGGAGGCCGCCGCCGGGGCCGCCCTGGACCAGGGCGAGGCCGAGATCAGCCTCGCGACGCTGGAGCAGACCGTCGACCGGGCCGCGGTGAAGTACGACCGCGACGGCGACCAGCACTACGACGTCGCCAGCGCGCTCATCAAGTCCATCCGCGGCTCCGACGTCGACGCGGCCCTGCACTACCTGGCCCGCATGATCGAGGCCGGCGAGGACCCGCGCTTCATCGCGCGCCGCCTGATGATCTCCGCCAGCGAGGACATCGGCCTGGCCGATCCGAACGCGCTGCCCACCGCGGTCGCCGCCGCCCAGGCCGTCGCGATGATCGGCTTCCCGGAGGCCGCGCTCACCCTCAGCCACGCCACCATCGCCCTCGCGCTCGCCCCCAAGTCGAACGCCGCGACGACGGCCATCGGCGCCGCGATGGAGGACGTCCGCAAGGGCCTGGCCGGCCCGGTTCCCGCGCATCTGCGCGACGGGCACTACAAGGGCGCCGCCAAGCTCGGCCACGCGCAGGGATACGTGTATCCGCACGACCTGTCGGAAGGCATCGCCGAGCAGCAGTACGCCCCGGACGCCCTCAAGGACCGCGAGTACTACACCCCCACCCGGCACGGCGCCGAGGCCCGGTACGCCGACGCGGTCGAATGGACCCGTCAGCGCCTCGGTCGCAAGCGCTCCTGAGCACCCTGTAGAATCCTGCGAAGTGCTGAGTCCCGTGCCCGGACCTCCGCAAGGAGAACCGGCACCACCAGAGCGGGACATCCAGCCGGAACGTCACGGCCGAAAGGACGCGAGGTTCCAGGAGCGTCGCGCACCGTCGAAGGTGTCGCGGGCAGCCCACCACCACCCGGAGTCCCGGGACAGGTCGGTGGGCCACTCGCGTGCTGCACGTATGTGCCCAGACCAGGGAGCGGCTGCCCGGCTCGTCCCACGGGACGAGGAGGGTTTCCCCGGCTGCGGATGCGACCTCCCCTAACCCTGGTGAAGCCGTATTCGTACTGAAAAAACGAGGTGTCGGTTCCATGGCGAACCAGTCCCGCCCCAAGGTCAAGAAGTCGCGTGCCCTCGGCATCGCGCTGACCCCGAAGGCCGTCAAGTACTTCGAGGCCCGCCCCTACCCGCCGGGTGAGCACGGCCGCGGCCGCAAGCAGAACTCGGACTACAAGGTCCGTCTGCTCGAGAAGCAGCGTCTGCGCGCGCAGTACGACGTCTCCGAGCGTCAGCTCGTCCGCGCCTACGAGCGCGCCTCCAAGGTGCAGGGCAAGACCGGTGAGGCCCTGATCATCGAGCTCGAGCGCCGTCTCGACGCGCTGGTCCTGCGTTCGGGCATCGCCCGCACGATCTACCAGGCCCGCCAGATGGTCGTCCACGGCCACATCGCGGTCAACGGCCAGAAGGTCGACAAGCCGTCCTTCCGTGTCCGCCCGGACGACGTCGTGCAGGTCCGCGACCGCTCCAAGGACAAGACGCTCTTCCAGGTCGCCCGCGAGGGTGGCTTCGCCCCCGACGGTGAGATCCCGCGCTACCTGCAGGTGAACCTCAAGGCCCTGGCGTTCCGCCTGGACCGCGAGCCGAACCGCAAGGAGATCCCGGTGATCTGCGACGAGCAGCTCGTCGTCGAGTACTACGCCCGCTGATCCCAGCCCCGGCGCAGCACCTCAGCCCGCCGTCTCGCCGCCCTTCCGGGTGGGCGAGGCGGCGGGTTCGCGTTTTCCGGCCTCCGCGTGGTCCTGCGGTGCCCGGCCGCGCGGAGCCGGCAGCGCGTGCAGCGGCCGTACACCGCCGCGTCCGAGCGCCCGGGTCACGGCCGCCGCCCGGTCCAGCAGCGCCCCCTCGCGCAGGCACTCCTCGTACCGGGCGTCGCCCAGCGCGCGCCGCGCGGTCGCCTCGCACTGCTCGTGCGGGGCGTTGTAGTACGCCGAGCCGAACAGCGGCAGCCCCACCGACGACCACATCCGGCCCGCAGCGCCCTGCAGCACCGCCGCCTCGGCCGGGTCGCCCTGGGTCGCCGTCACCAGTGCCAGCAGCTCGATCGCCAGCACCGAGCCCAGCAGGTCGTGGAAGGCGTGCGCAGCGCCCAGACAGTCCGCCAGCAGCTCCCGGGCCCGCTCCGCGCCGCCCTCCAGCCAGGCCGCGTAAGCGAGCACATACAGAGCGTAGGACCGTGCCCAGCGCTCCCCGTGGTCCTCGCACACCCGGCGCACGTCCTCGCACAGCCGCACCGCGCCCGGCAGGTCCCCCTGGAAGGCCAGCGTCATCGCCAGCTCCACCTGGCCCATCAGCACGTTGCTGTTGAGTTCGCCGATCTCCTGATAGCGCTCCAGCGCCGACCGCAGCAGCGTCTCCGCACGGGCCATGTCGTCCGTGACCAGCGCCAGGCAGCCCGCGCGGTGCTCCGCGTACGCCACCGCAGTCGGGTCGGCCGACCGTTCCGCCCGGTCGCGGCACTCGCGCAGCGCCTTCAGCGCGGGCACGGTGTCGCCCTGCAGGACGGCCACGTAACCGAGCACCCACAGCGCCTTCAGCCGGGACCGCTCGTACTGCGACTCCAGCTCCGCGCTGCGCTCCAGCCAGCGCCGCCCCTCGGCCAGCCGCCCGCAGCCGACCCAGCAGAACCACAGCGAGCCCGCCAGATACTGGCCGAGGTGGGCCTCCTCCGGCTCGCTCAGGCAGTACTCCAGCGCGGCCCGCAGATTCGGCAGCTCCGCCTCCACCCGGTCGGCCACCTCCCGCTGCCGGGGCGAGAACCAGTCCAGCTCGCACCAGGTCGCCAGGCCCAGGTACCAGTCACGGTGCCGCCGGCGCAGCCGGTCCGCGTCCCCGGTCGCCGCCAGCCAGTCGGCGCCGTAGGCGCGCACGGTGTCCAGCATCCGGTAGCGGGGGCCCGTCGCGGTCTCCTCGAGGGAGACGACCGACTGGGCGAGCAGCTCCGACAGGACGTCCAGCACGTCCTCGGCGGCCAGCCCGTCCCCGCTGCACACGTATTCGGCCGCCTCCAGGTCGAAGGTCTGCGCGAACACCGACAGCCGCGCCCACAGCAGCCGTTCGCCGGGCGTGCACAGCTCGTGGCTCCAGCCGATCGCCGTGCGCAACGCCTGGTGCCGGGGCAGACCGTCCCGGCCGCCGCCGGTCAGCAGCCGGAACCGGTCGTCGAGACGCTGCAGCAGTTGCGCGGGGGACAGGGCCCGCAGCCGGCCCGCGGCCAGTTCGAGCGCCAGCGGAATCCCCTCCAGGTGACGGCACACCTCTCGTACCTCGGGGCCGTCGGCCACCCGCAGGCCCTGCGCCAGCGCCCGGTCCGTGAACAGCTCCACCGCCTCGTCCTCGGCGAGTGGCGCCAGCGGGAAGAGCCGCTCACCGGCCAGCCCCAGCGGCCGCCGGCCCACGGCCAGCACGCGCAGCTCCGGCAACCGCCGCAGCAGCTGAGCGGTCAGCTCGGCACAGGCCTCCACCAGGTGCTCGAACCCGTCCAGCACCAGCAGGGCCGGCCGCCCGGCCAGGTGCTCGAGCAACATCTCCCGGGGCGTGCGGGCGGTGTGGTCGGTCAGCCCCAGCGCCTCCAGGACCGCGTACTCCACGAACTGCGGATCACGCACCGGCGCCAGTTCCACCCGCCCCCGCAGGACGCCGTCCGCCGGGTCGGCGGACGGCCCGCACCGCACCGCCCGCGCGGCGAGCCGGGACTTGCCGACGCCGCCGACCCCCGTCACGGTCACCAGCCGGAACCGGTCCAGCGCCGACGCCAGTTCGGCGAGCTCGGCCGAGCGCCCGACGAATGCGGTCAGTTCGAGGGGCGGATCGGCGTCCGCCCGGGGGCCGGGGCTCTGAGGACCTCGCATGGGACACGGAGCGTACTGAAGTGTGTTCATTCCGTACAATCGCTTCCCATGGCTCCGTCCCCGGCACCGGGGTATCCGGTACGGAGCCGCGGCCCCGGCGCGATAGGCTCGGGGCACTGCTTTTTTCATGGTTCCGATGTTCAGAGCACGTTTCAGGGAGCGGGTGCGCACAGTGTCCGGTGGAGAGGTGGCCGGGATCCTGGTGGCCGTCTTCTGGGCGATCCTGGTCTCCTTCCTCGCCGTCGCACTGGCGAGGCTGGCCCAGACGCTCAGGGCGACCACGAAGCTCGTGGCGGACGTGACCGATCAGGCGGTCCCGCTGCTCGCCGACGCCTCCACGGCCGTGCGCTCCGCGCAGACCCAGATCGACCGGGTCGACGCGATCGCCAGCGACGTCCAGGAGGTCACGTCGAACGCCTCGGCGCTGTCGACCACCGTCGCCTCCACCTTCGGCGGTCCGCTGGTCAAGGTCGCGGCCTTCGGCTACGGCGTGCGCCGGGCGCTCGGGGGCCGCAAGGAGGACGTGCCGGCGAAGGCCGCCCGGCGCACCGTGATCGTGGGCCGCACCGTGCCCGCCGCACGACGCAAGCGAGACCGCGGGAAGAGGGACTGACCGAGCGATGTTCCGCCGTACGTTCTGGTTCAGCACGGGCGTTGCCGCCGGTGTGTGGGCCACCACCAAGGTCAACCGCAAGCTCAGGCAGCTGACACCGGAGAGCCTGGCCGCCACCGCGGCGAACAAGGCCCTGGAGACCGGTCAGCGGCTGAAGGACCGCGCGGTCGGGTTCGCGCTCGACGTCCGCGACAACATGGCCCAGCGGGAGGCCGAGCTGGGAGAGGCGCTGGGCATCGACGCCGGCCCCGAACTCCCCGCGCCCCGGCGGTACCCCGCCATCGGGAACGACCGCAGCAACCCGAAGTACATCGAGAACACGACGTACTCGTACAACCGGAATGAGGACCACTGATGGAGTCGGCTGAGATCCGCCGCCGCTGGCTGAGCTTCTACGAGGAGCGCGGGCACACCGTCGTGCCTTCGGCGTCGCTCATCGCGGACGATCCGACTCTGCTCCTCGTCCCCGCCGGCATGGTGCCCTTCAAGCCCTACTTCCTGGGTGAGGTCAAGCCGCCCTTCGCGCGCGCCACCAGCGTGCAGAAGTGCGTGCGCACGCCCGACATCGAAGAGGTCGGCAAGACCACGCGCCATGGCACCTTCTTCCAGATGTGCGGCAACTTCTCCTTCGGCGACTACTTCAAGGAAGGCGCCATCAAGTACGCCTGGGAGCTGCTCACCACGCCCCAGGACAAGGGCGGTTACGGCCTGGAGCCGGAGAAGCTCTGGATCACCGTCTACCAGGACGACGACGAGGCCGAGCGCATCTGGCACGAGGTCGTCGGTGTGCCGAAGGAGCGCATCCAGCGCCTCGGCATGAAGGACAACTACTGGTCCATGGGCGTCCCGGGCCCGTGCGGCCCCTGCTCCGAGATCAACTACGACCGCGGCCCCGATTTCGGCGCCGAGGGCGGTCCCGCCGTCAACGACGAGCGGTACGTGGAGATCTGGAACCTCGTCTTCATGCAGTACGAGCGCGGCGAGGGCATCGGCAAGGACAACTTCGAGATCCTCGGCGAGCTGCCGAGCAAGAACATCGACACGGGCCTCGGCCTGGAGCGCCTCGCCATGATTCTGCAGGGCGTGCAGAACATGTACGAGATCGACACCTCCATGGCCGTCATCAAGAAGGCCACCGAGCTGACCGGTGTCGCCTACGGGGACGCCCACCCCTCGGACGTCTCGCTGCGTGTGGTCACCGACCACATGCGCACCTCCGTGATGCTCATCGGGGACGGCGTCACCCCCGGCAACGAGGGCCGTGGCTACGTCCTGCGCCGCATCATGCGCCGCGCCATCCGCAACATGCGCCTGCTCGGCGCCACCGGTCCGGTGGTCAAGGACCTCGTCGACACCGTCATCGAGATGATGGGCCGGCAGTACCCGGAGCTGGTCACCGACCGCGAGCGGATCGAGAAGGTCGCCCTCGCCGAGGAGAACGCCTTCCTGAAGACGCTGAAGGCCGGCACCAACATCCTCGACACCGCCGTCACCGAGACCAAGCAGTCCGGTGGCACGGTCCTCTCCGGCGACAAGGCGTTCCTGCTCCACGACACCTGGGGCTTCCCGATCGACCTCACCCTGGAGATGGCCGCCGAGCAGGGCCTGTCCGTGGACGAGGACGGCTTCCGCCGCCTGATGAAGGAGCAGCGGGAGCGCGCCAAGGCCGACGCCCAGGCCAAGAAGACCGGCCACGCCGACATGGGCGCCTACCGCGAGATCGCGGACGCCGCCGGCGAGACCGACTTCATCGGCTACACCGACACCGAGGGCGACTCCACCATCGTCGGCATCCTGGTCGACGGCGTCTCCTCCCCGGCCGCCACCGAGGGCGACGAGGTCGAGGTCGTCCTGGACCGCACCCCGTTCTACGCGGAGGGCGGCGGCCAGATCGGCGACACCGGGCGGATCAAGGTCGACTCCGGTGCCGTCATCGAGATCCGTGACTGCCAGAAGCCGGTCCCGGGCGTGTACGTCCACAAGGGTGTCGTGCAGGTCGGCGAGGTGACCGTCGGTGCCAAGGCGCACGCCTCCATCGACCGCCGCCGCCGCACGGCCATCGCCCGCGCCCACTCGGCGACCCACCTGACCCACCAGGCCCTGCGCGACGCCCTCGGCCCGACGGCCGCCCAGGCCGGTTCCGAGAACCAGCCCGGCCGCTTCCGCTTCGACTTCGGCTCCCCGTCCGCCGTGCCGACGGCCGTGATGACCGACGTCGAGCAGAAGATCAACGAGGTGCTCACCCGCGACCTCGACGTGCACGCCGAGGTCATGGGCATCGACGACGCCAAGAAGCAGGGCGCCATCGCCGAGTTCGGCGAGAAGTACGGCGAGCGGGTCCGCGTGGTCACCATCGGCGACTTCTCCAAGGAGCTGTGCGGCGGCACCCACGTGCACAACACCTCCCAGCTGGGCCTGGTGAAGCTGCTCGGCGAGTCCTCCATCGGCTCGGGTGTCCGCCGTATCGAGGCCCTGGTCGGCGTGGACGCCTACAACTTCCTCGCCCGGGAGCACACGGTCGTCGCCCAGCTCCAGGAGCTGATCAAGGGCCGTCCGGAGGAGCTGCCGGAAAAGGTCTCCGCGATGCTCGGCAAGCTGAAGGACGCCGAGAAGGAGATCGAGAGGTTCCGCGCCGAGAAGGTGCTGCAGGCGGCCGCCGGTCTCGCCGGGTCCGCCAAGGACGTCAGGGGTGTCGCACTCGTCACCGGACAGGTGCCGGACGGCACCACGGCGGACGACCTGCGCAAGCTGGTCCTCGACGTGCGCGGCCGCATCCAGGGCGGCCGGGCCGCCGTGGTCGCCCTGTTCGCGGTCGGCAACGGCAAGCCGCTGACGGTCATCGCCACCAACGAGGCCGCCCGTGAGCGCGGCCTGAAGGCCGGTGACCTGGTCCGTGCCGCCGCCAAGACCCTCGGCGGTGGCGGTGGCGGCAAGCCGGACGTCGCCCAGGGCGGTGGCCAGAACCCGGCCGCCGTCGGCGAGGCCGTCGAGGCCGTCGAGCGTCTCGTCGCCGAGACCGCCAAGTAGGGAGCGGTCTCGAACATGCGCAGAGGACGTCGACTCGCGATCGATGTCGGGGACGCCCGGATCGGGGTCGCCTCGTGCGACCCCGACGGGATCCTCGCCACCCCGGTGGAGACCGTCCCCGGCCGGGACGTCCCCGCCGCCCACCGCCGGTTGCGTCAACTGGTGGAGGAGTACGAACCGATCGAGGTCGTCGTCGGCCTCCCTCGTTCCCTCAAGGGGGGCGAGGGCCCGGCCGCGGTCAAGGTCCGCGCCTTCACGCAGGAGCTGGCCAAGGGCATCGCGCCGGTGCCGGTCCGGCTGGTCGACGAGCGGATGACGACGGTGTCGGCGACCCAGGGCCTGCGGGCCTCGGGGGTGAAAGCGAAGAAGGGCCGCTCGGTCATCGACCAGGCGGCGGCCGTCATCATTCTGCAGCAGGCCCTGGAATCCGAACGGGTGTCAGACGAGCCACCCGGCGAGGGCGTCGAAGTGGTCATCTGATCGCGATACGGTAACGTTCCGCGCGATGCGGCGGTGTTCGAACAGCCGCCGCACAGCAAGAGGCGGAAGGGGAGCCGGCCCGCCGGCCGGGCGACCCGTCGGCCTCGCGGCTCTAGGGGATCGATGACTGAGTATGGCGGGAGCCCGGGCTCCGAACCGTGGCATCCGCAGGACCCGTTGTACGGGGACGGCGGATGGGAAGGGCAGCAGGCGCACGTCGGCCAGCAGTCTGCCTACGGCGGCCAGCCGCAGCAGCAGCACCCGCAGCCGCAGTACGGCGACTGGAGCCAGGAGCAGCAGCCCGGACACGGCGGCCAGCAGCACCCGTACCACGAGGGACAGGGGCATCCCCCCTACGAGCAGCAGTTCGCCGGGCACGGCACGCAGCCCCTCCACCAGGACGAGTGGGACGCGACCGGCAGCCACGGCCATGTGCCCTACGCCGCCGATCCGGGCGATCCCCACAACCAGCAGCCCGTGGCCTACGGCGGACAGCAGCCCGACCTCTACGGCACCGAGGACGCCTATCCGCCTCCGCAGCCGCCCGGCCGCAGGCGCCCCGAGCAGGAACCGCGGCCGGAGCCCGCGGCCGACGAGGAGGAGCACGCCTTCTTCGCGGGGGGCGGCGACGACGCGGACGGCGAGGAGCACGAGCTCCAGAGCCGGCGCGAGCGGCGCAAGGGCCGCAAGCCCGTCAAGGGGAAGAAGGGCCGCACCGGCTGCGCCTGCATGGTGGTCGTGCTGGTCTTCGGCGGCGGCCTCGGCGGAGTCGGATACTTCGGCTACAAGTTCTACCAAAATCGTTTCGGCGCGGCCGCGGACTACGCGGGCAGCGGCAACGGCGAGCAGGTCACGGTCGAGATCCCCAAGGGCGCCGGCGGCTGGGCGATCGGCCAGAAGCTGAAGGAGTCGGGCGTCGTGGAGAGCGCGGCCGCGTTCGTCTCCGCGCTGCAGGCGAACCCCGACGGAAAGTCGCTCCAGGACGGTGTCTACACCCTGGAGAAGGAGATGTCCGCCGCGAGCGCGGTGGAACTCATGCTCAGCCCGAAGAGCCGCAGCAACCTGATCATCGCCGAGGGCCTGCGCAACACGGCGGTCTACGGCCTGATCGACAAACGCCTCGGGGTCGCGGCGGGCACCACGGCCCGTACCGCCGTGAAGGAGTACAAGCACCTGGGCCTGCCCGCCTGGGCGCTGGGCCACGCGAGCCTGAAGGACCCGCTGGAAGGATTCCTCTACCCGTCCAGCTATGCCGTCACCAAGGGACAGAAGCCCGAAGCCGTCCTGAAGAACATGGTGTCCCAGGCCACGGCCAAGTACCAGGAACTGGGCGTGGAGAAGAAGGCCAGGGCACTCGGCCTCGACGGCCCCTGGCAGCTGCTCACCGTGGCGAGCCTGGCGCAGGCCGAGGGCACGAGCCACGACGACTTCCGCAAGATGGCCGAGGTCGTCTACAACCGCCTCGAGCCGGACAACCCGCAGACCTACGGGCGGCTGGAGTTCGACTCCACGTACAACTACGTGAAGAACCAGAGCAAGATCGACCTGAGCATCGCCGAGCTGCGCAGGTACGACAACCCCTACAACACCTACTTCTCCAAGGGCCTGCCGCCGGGTCCGATCGACAACCCCGGCGAGGAGGCGCTCAGGGGCGCTCTCGACCCGTCCCACGACGGCTGGTACTACTTCATCTCGACGGACGGCAAGACCAGCAAGTTCACCAAGACGCTCGAGGAACACGAGAAGCTGGTCGACGACTGGAACGCGTCGAGGAACAAGAACCGATGACAGTGACACACCGGGCGGCCGTGCTCGGCTCGCCCATCGCCCACTCCCTCTCCCCGGTGCTGCACCGGGCCGCCTACGACGAACTCGGGCTCACCGGCTGGACGTACGACCGCTTCGAGGTCGACGAGGCCGCCCTGCCCGGGTTCCTCGACGGGCTGGGGCCGGAGTGGAGAGGGCTGTCGCTGACCATGCCGCTGAAGCGGGCGGTCATCCCGCTCCTGGACGAGATCAGCGACACGGCCGCCTCCGTCGACGCGGTCAACACGGTCGTCCTGGGCGAGGACGGCCGCCGGCTCGGCGACAACACCGACATCCCGGGCATGGTGGCCGCCCTGCGCGCCCACGGCATCGAGGAGGTCGGCTCCGCCGCGATCCTCGGCGCCGGCGCCACCGCCTCCTCCGCGCTCGCCGCACTGGCGCGGATCTGCACCGGTGAGATCGTCGCCTACGTCCGCAGCGAGACCCGCGCCGCCGAGATGCGCGCATGGGGCGAGCGGCTGGATGTCGACGTGCGCACGGCCGCCTGGACGGACGCGGCCGAGGCCCTGCGGGCCCCGCTGGTCGTCGCCACCACGCCGGCCGGTGCGTCCGACGCCCTCGCGGCAGCCGTACCCGAACGCCCCGCCACCCTCTTCGACGTGCTGTACGACCCCTGGCCCACCGAGCTGGCCGCCCGCTGGTCCATGACCGGCGGCGCCGTGGTAAGCGGCCTCGACCTGCTGGTCCACCAGGCCGTCCTGCAGGTCGAGCAGATGACCGGCCGCTCCCCGGCCCCGCTGGACGTCATGCGCCACGCGGGCGAGCGGGCACTCGCCGCCCGCTGAGCCGCCGTCGCGCCGTCCGCCTGCTGGACCGGCGGCCGGACACCGGCCCCGGACGTGGGAGGATCGGAGGTGGCGTACCGGGGTCGCGCACCCGGTCACGCCGTCGCCGTACGCGGAACACGCGTACACGGGGCAGTACCGGGCGCGAACACTGAGGAGCACCGTTGAGCAGGCTGCGTTGGCTGACCGCGGGGGAGTCCCACGGTCCGGCACTGGTCGCGACGCTGGAGGGCCTTCCCGCCGGCGTGCCGATCACCACGGAGATGGTTGCGGACCACCTGGCACGGCGACGGCTCGGCTATGGCCGCGGTGCGCGTATGAAGTTCGAGCGCGACGAGGTCACCTTCCTGGGCGGCGTGCGGCACGGACTCACGCTCGGCTCCCCGATCGCCATCATGGTGGGCAACACCGAGTGGCCCAAGTGGGAGCAGGTCATGGCCGGTGACCCGGTCGACCCCGAGGTGCTGGCCAACCTCGCCCGCAACGCCCCGCTGACCCGGCCGCGCCCCGGCCACGCCGACCTGGCGGGGATGCAGAAGTACGGCTTCGACGAGGCCCGCCCCATCCTGGAGCGCGCCTCCGCCCGGGAGACCGCGGCCCGCGTGGCCCTCGGCGCCGTCGCCCGCTCCTACCTGAAGGAGACGGCCGGCATCGAGATCGTCTCCCACGTCGTGGAGCTGGCCGCCGCCAAGGCGCCCTACGGCGTCCACCCCACTCCGGCCGACGTCGGCAGGCTGGACGCGGACCCCGTGCGCTGTCTCGACGAGGACGCGTCGAAGGCGATGGTCGCCGAGATCGACCAGGCCCACAAGGACGGCGACACCCTCGGTGGCGTGGTGGAGGTCCTGGCCTACGGCGTTCCGGTCGGCCTGGGCTCGCACGTGCACTGGGACCGACGCCTGGACGCCCGCCTGGCCGCCGCCCTGATGGGCATCCAGGCCATCAAGGGCGTGGAGGTCGGCGACGGATTCGAGCTGGCCAGGGTGCCGGGCTCGAAGGCGCACGACGAGATCCTGACCACCGCCGACGGCATCAGGCGGGCCACCGGCCGCTCCGGCGGCACCGAGGGCGGGCTCACCACGGGCGAGCTGCTGCGCGTCCGCGCCGCGATGAAGCCGATCGCGACCGTGCCGCGGGCCCTGCGGACGGTGGACGTCTCCACCGGCGAGGAGGCCCAGGCCCACCACCAGCGCTCGGACGTCTGCGCGGTCCCGGCCGCCGGGATCGTCGCCGAGGCCATGGTCGCGCTCGTGCTGGCGGACGCGGTCGCGGAGAAGTTCGGCGGCGACTCGGTACCCGAGACCCGCCGCAACGTGCGGTCGTACCTCGACAACCTCCGGATCCGGTGAGCGCCGTGCCCGCGGTAGTCCTCGTCGGCCCGATGGGCGTCGGCAAGTCCACCGTCGGCCGGCTGCTGGCCGAGCGGCTCGGGACCGGCTTCCGGGACACCGACGAGGACATCGTCGCCGCCGAGGGCCGCGCCATCGCCGACATCTTCGTGGACGAGGGTGAGCCCGCCTTCCGGGCGATCGAGAAACGTGCGGTGCACACCGCGCTCGCCGAGCACGAGGGCGTCCTCGCGCTCGGCGGCGGCGCGGTCCTCGACGCCGACACCCGTGCACTGCTCGCCGGGCACCCGGTGGTCTACCTCTCCATGGACGTCGAGGAGGCCGTCAGGCGCACCGGCCTGAACGTGGCCCGCCCGCTGCTCGCGGTCAATCCGCGCAAGCAGTGGCGCGAGTTGATGGAGGCCCGGCGCCACCTGTACGAGGAGGTCGCCGCCGCCGTCGTACCGACCGACGGGCGTACCCCGGAAGAGGTCACCCGAGCAGCGCTGGACGCACTGGAGTTGAAGGAAGCATGAGCGAGGCAGTCACCCGGATCCAGGTCGCCGGCACCGCGGGCACCGACCCGTACGAGGTGCTCGTCGGCCGGCAGCTCCTGGGCGAGCTGGCCGGGCTGATCGGGCCGAGGGCCAAGCGGGTCGCGGTGATCCACCCCGAGGCCCTCGCGGAGACCGGCGACGCGCTGCGCGCCGATCTCGCCGAGCAGGGCTACGAGGCCGTGGCGATCCAGGTGCCGAACGCGGAGGAGGCCAAGACCGCCGAGGTCGCCGCCTACTGCTGGAAGGCGCTCGGGCAGTCCGGCTTCACCCGCACCGACGTCATCGTCGGCGTCGGCGGCGGCGCGAGCACGGACCTGGCCGGATTCGTCGCCGCGACCTGGCTGCGCGGGGTGCGCTGGATCGCCGTCCCGACCACCGTGCTCGCCATGGTGGACGCGGCGGTCGGCGGCAAGACCGGCATCAACACCGCCGAGGGCAAGAACCTGGTGGGCGCCTTCCATCCGCCGGCCGGTGTGCTGTGCGACCTGGCGGCGCTGGACTCCCTGCCGGTCAACGACTACGTCTCCGGGCTCGCCGAGGTCATCAAGGCCGGCTTCATCGCCGACCCGGCGATCCTGGACCTCATCGAGTCCGACCCCGAGGCGGCCCGGACCCCGGCGGGTCCGCACACCGCCGAGCTGATCGAGCGGTCGATCCGGGTGAAGGCCGAGGTGGTCTCCTCGGACCTGAAGGAGTCCGGTCTGCGGGAGATCCTCAACTACGGCCACACCCTGGGCCATGCGATCGAGAAGAACGAGCGCTACAAGTGGCGGCACGGCGCGGCCGTCGCGGTCGGCATGCACTTCGCCGCCGAACTGGGCCGTCTGGCCGGCCGGTTGGACGACGCGACCGCGGACCGGCACCGGACGGTCCTGGAGTCCGTGGGCCTGCCGCTGCACTACCGGCACGACCAGTGGCCCAAGCTGCTGGAGGCCATGAGGGTCGACAAGAAGTCCCGCGGCGACCTGCTGCGGTTCATCGTCCTCGACGGCCTGGCCAAGCCGACCGTGCTCGAAGGCCCCGACCCCGCCGTCCTCCTCGCCGCCTACGGAGAAGTGGGCCAGTAGGTCCGGTACCGCCCCGTACGTCCTCTTCTGCGCCGTCGATCCGCCGAGCGGAACGGGCACTTCGGGCCGCCCCCGGCCGTTTCACCAACGACGGCCGGGGACGGTACCGTTCGGTAGGGAGCAGGGCTCGCCCCCGCTGCCGGCGCCCGTCGCCTGCCGCGAGTGAGCCGGCGGGGCGTGTCGGAGACGGCAGACCATGGGGTGCCCTCGCCCGGGCGGAGCCGGGAGCGAGGACGGCACAGGCCCGAAGGGCCGTGCCCGGCCCGGCTGTCGGCCCCGACCCGGACGCCCCGAGGCGGACGAGCCGAAGACGACGAGACGGAGTGGCAACGGATGCAGCACGCAGTGGGGTCGCCGCTGCCGCCTCCCCACCAGCCGGGGCAGGGGCCGCAGTCCGGCTGGGCACAGGCGGGACACCACCCGGGCCCGCACCCGGGAGCCGCCCGTCCGGCCGGGCACCATCCCGGCCCGCTCCCGGGAGCCGCCCAGGGCCCCGCCCCCGTCCCCCCGCCACCCGCGGCCCCGGGCTTCCCGGCTCCGCCCGGTGCCGTGCCCCCGCCGCCGGCCGCGCAGCACCCTCCCGCCCAGCCGGCCCCCGATACCACCGGTCACGTGCCGCTGCCACCCGGCGGTCCCGTCGGAGTCCCCATGGCACCGCCCGCCGTGGCCATGGTCCCCGACCCGACCTCCACCACGCTGGCGGTCCTGCTGATCGGCCCGGCGGGCGCGGGCAAGACGAGCGTCGCCAAGTACTGGGCGGACCACCGGCGCGTGCCCACGGCCCACATCAGCCTGGACGACGTCCGCGAGTGGGTCCGCTCGGGCTTCGCCGACCCGCAGTCCGGCTGGAACGACAGTTCCGAGGCCCAGTACCGCCTCGCCCGCCGCACCTGCGGCTTCGCCGCCCGGAACTTCCTGGCGAACGGCATCTCCTGCATCCTGGACGACGCGGTCTTCCCGGACCGCCCGGTCGTGGGCCTCGGCGGCTGGAAGCGCCATGTGGGCCCCGGCCTGCTCCCGGTCGTCCTGCTGCCGGGCCTTGACATCGTCCTGGAGCGCAACGCCGAACGGACCGGCAACCGCCGCCTCACCGACGAGGAGGTGGCCCGCATCCACGGCCGCATGGCCGGCTGGTACGGCTCGGGGCTGCCGATCATCGACAACTCCCAGCTGGACGTCCCGGGGACGGCACGGGTGCTGGACGAGGTCCTGGCGAGGGCGATAGCCAGCCCGCCGAGCTGGTGAGCACGTGAAGCCCGCGGGCCGGTGAACACCCGAGCCGGCGAGCGCGCGGGCCGGTGAACACCCGAGCCGGCGAGCGCGCGGGCCCGTGAACGCGCGGGCCGGTGCGGCGGGTGGGCAGGGGGTGAGCGGAGCGGGCGCGGGGGACCGGGCGGGCGACTGCCGCTCGGCTGTGCCCGGAGCGCCTCCGTGCCCGGAGCGCCTCCGTGCCCTCACGGACCCCACTCGGCCCCCACCAAACGGCACGAATCGCTCAAAACTCCTACGCTCATCTCATGTCAGAGGTGTACGCGAACCGCCGATCCCGGCTGAGGGAACACTTCAACGCGGCCGGTGCCGCGGCAGCGCTCGTCACCCGTCCCGCCAATGTGCGCTACCTCGCCGCCGCGGCCCCGCAGGGCTCCGTCCTGCTCCTCGGCAGAGCTGAGGACGTGCTCGTCTGCGCCGGCCCGCCCGAGGACCGCCCCCACGAAGGCAGGCCGGACGAGAACCTGCGGTTGCACGTCCTGCCCGCACCCGACGGCGATCCCCCCGTCGCCGCGACCGGCCTCGCGGTGGCCCAGGGTGCCGACGCGCTGGCGGTGGAGGAGCACCACCTCACCGTGGCGCTGCACCGCGCCCTCGCCTCGGTCGCCCCCGGACTCCGCCTCACCGATCTCGGCGCGGCCGTAGAACAGCTCAGGGTCGTCAAGGACGAGGAGGAGATCTCCTGCCTGCGCATCGGCGCGGAGATCGCCGACCAGGCCCTCGGCGAGCTGCTGGAGTCCATCCTGGTCGGCCGCACCGAACGGCACCTGGCGCTGGAGCTGGAACGGCGCCTGGTCGACCACGGCGCCGACGGGCCCGCCTTCCCCACCTCCGTGGCCACCGGCCCGCACTCCGGGCGCCGCGGCCACCGCCCCACCGACCGGCGTGTGGAGGAGGGCGACTTCCTCTCCGTGTGCCTCGGCGCCACCTACCGCGGTTACCGCTGCGAGATCGGCCGTACCTTCGTCATCGGCACCTCGCCGGCCGACTGGCAGATCGAGCTGTACGACCTCGTCTTCGCCGCCCAGCGCGCCGGGCGGGAGTCCCTCGCGCCGGGGACCGCCTACCGTGACGTCGACCGTGCGGCACGCCAGGTCCTGGACTCCGCGGGGTACGCGGAAGCGCTCTCACCGCTGACCGGACACGGTGTCGGACTCGAAATCGACGAGGACCCGCAGCTGGCCCCCGCGGCCATGGGTAAACTGGACGCTTGCGTGCCGGTCACCGTCGAACCGGGGGTCCACCTCCCGGGCCGGGGCGGTGTCCGGATCGATGACACGCTCGTCGTGCGCCCCGAGGCGGACGGCGGACCCGAGCTACTCACCATCACGACCAAGGAGCTGCTCGCGCTGTAGCGCGTGACCCGGGGTCGTACGTCAGTCCAGGAGATTCCGCAACCGTGGCTTCCACGAACGACCTCAAGAACGGCCTGGTGCTCAAGCTCGAAGGCGGCCAGCTCTGGTCCGTCGTCGAGTTCCAGCACGTCAAGCCCGGCAAGGGCCCCGCCTTCGTGCGCACCAAGCTCAAGAACGTGCTCTCCGGCAAGGTGGTCGACAAGACCTTCAACGCCGGTGTCAAGGTCGAGACGGCCACTGTCGACAAGCGCGACATGCAGTTCTCGTACATGGACGGCGAGTACTTCGTCTTCATGGACATGGAGACGTACGACCAGCTGATGGTCGACCGCAAGGCCGTCGGCGACGCCGCCAACTTCCTCATCGAGGGCTTCACGGCCACCGTGGCGCAGCACGAGGGCGAGGTGCTCTTCGTCGAGCTGCCCGCCGCCGTCGAGCTGGTCGTCCAGGAGACCGAGCCGGGCGTCCAGGGAGACCGCTCCACCGGTGGCACCAAGCCCGCCACCCTGGAGACCGGCCACCAGATCCAGGTCCCGCTCTTCATCACCACCGGTGAGAAGATCAAGGTCGACACCCGCACCAGCGACTACCTCGGCCGGGTGAACAGCTAACCGTGGCTGCCCGCAACACGGCCCGCAAGCGCGCCTTCCAGATCCTCTTCGAGGGCGACCAGCGCGGCGCCGACGTCCTGACGGTCCTCGCGGACTGGATCCGGCTCTCCCGGTCCGACTCGCGACAGCCGCCGGTCAGCGAGTACACGATGCAGCTCGTCGAGGGGTACGCGGAGCACGCGACCCGCATCGAGGAGCTGATCGCGCAGTACGCGGTGGGCTGGACGCTCGACCGGATGCCGGTCGTCGACCGCAACATCCTGCGGCTGGGCGCGTACGAGCTGATCTGGGTCGACGAGACCCCGGACGCCGTCGTCCTGGACGAGATGGTGCAGCTGGCGAAGGAGTTCTCGACCGACGAGTCGCCCTCGTTCGTCAACGGTCTGCTGGGCCGGCTGAAGGAGCTCAAGCCGACGCTGCGGCGGAGCTAGCCGCCGGAACAACAGGGGCGCCGTGGGACTGCGGCAGCAGGGCGGCCGAGAGCCGTTTGTGGCTGCTCGCGCAGTTCCCCGCGCCCCTTCGGCGTGCGCGCCCCTCCCAGTGCCCGGAAGCGGCACGTGCGCGCCCCTCCCAGTGCCCAGAAGCGGCACGTGCGCGCCCCTCCCGGTGCCCGGAAGCGGCGCGGAAGCGGCGCGGAAGCGGCGCAGAAAGCCGCCGGGGCGGCCGGAACCACACGGTTCCGGCCGCCCCGGCGGCACGTTTCTGCTGAGTCCCTGGGCGGCTACGCCTCTTCGTGGGAGGCCACGGCGCGGCGCGCGTCCGCGTCCAGGACGCCCCAGCCGATCAGCTGCTCGGTGAGGACCGAGGGGGACTGGTCGTAGATGACGGCGAGCGTGCGCAGGTCGTCCTGGCGGATCGACAGCACCTTGCCGTTGTAGTCACCGCGCTGGGACTGGATCGTCGCGGCGTAGCGCTGCAGGGGGCCCGCCTTCTCGGCCGGCACGGTCGCCAGCCGCTCCAGGTCCAGGACCAGCTTCGGCGGCGGCTCGGCGGCGCCGCCCGGCGTGGTGCCCGGCAGCAGCTCCTGCACGGGAACGCCATAGAAATCGGCCAGCTCGGCAAGACGCTGCACGGTCACGGCGCGGTCACCGCGCTCGTACGAACCGACCACCACGGCCTTCCAGCGCCCCTGGGACTTCTCCTCGACACCGTGGAGGGAAAGGCCCTGCTGGGTGCGGATGGCCCGGAGCTTGGCCCCGAGCTGTTTGGCGTATTCGCTGGACATATGGCTCCCCGGACACTGTGTCGACGCGGCCGGTCTGTCTTCCCGCCGCGCGGCTGGTAACTCACTGTGAGGTTACGCAGCGTGACTCTCATGCGTCAAGCCGAATGGTCCACACCGACTCTTCCGTGGTAGTGGCCGCGCACTGCGCCAGGGGGGTGATCCGGGGGCCCCCGGCGACCTGCTAACGTGGTTGGCGCAAATCCGACGTCCTTTAAGGTCCGTCCCGTGAGGCGGAGAAGGAGGTCCGTTTCGTATGGACACGCACGCGAACCCGCAGGCGACCGATGCCCGGCCCGTTCTCGAGGGCCCCGACATCGCGCGCATGCTGACCCGTATCGCCCACGAGATCGTCGAGTGCGCCAAGGGCGCCGACGACGTGGTGCTCCTCGGCATTCCGACCCGGGGCGTCTTCCTCGCCCAGCGGCTCGCCGCCAAGCTGGAGCAGATCACCGACCGCAAGGTCCCCGTCGGCTCGCTCGACATCACCATGTACCGCGACGACCTGCGCATGCACCCGCCGCGTGCGCTGGCCCGCACGGAGATTCCCGGCGACGGCATCGACGGCAAGCTGGTCGTCCTCGTCGACGACGTGCTCTTCTCCGGGCGCACCATCCGCGCCGCCCTCGACGCCCTGAACGACATCGGGCGCCCGCGCGCGGTGCAGCTCGCGGTCCTGGTCGACCGCGGCCACCGCGAACTGCCCATCCGCGCCGACTACGTCGGCAAGAACCTCCCCACGTCGCTGCGGGAGACGGTCCGGGTCCAGCTCGCCGAGGAGGACGGTCGCGACACCGTGCTGCTCGGTGCGAAGCCGGCCGGCCAGTAGCAAGTCGGCGCGTACGGCCGCTTCGGCGTGCCGGCACGCGCTCCGGTTTGCCCTCATCCTCCCGAATGAACTGCCTTACGGAGCCTGACAGATGCAGCGTCATCTCATCTCGGCCGCCGACCTCACCCGCGACGACGCCGTCCTGATCCTCGACACCGCGGAGGAGATGGCCCGGGTCGCCGACCGGCCGATCAAGAAGCTGCCGACCCTGCGCGGCCGCACGATCGTCAACCTCTTCTTCGAGGACTCCACCCGCACCAGGATCTCCTTCGAGGCCGCCGAGAAGCGGCTGTCCGCGGACGTCATCAACTTCTCCGCCAAGGGCTCCAGCGTCTCCAAGGGCGAGTCCCTGAAGGACACCGCCCAGACCCTGGAGGCCATGGGCGTGGACGCCGTGGTGATCCGGCACGGCGCCTCCGGAGCGCCGTACCGCCTCGCCAACTCGGGCTGGATCGAAGCCGCCGTCGTCAACGCCGGCGACGGCACCCACCAGCACCCCACCCAGGCCCTGCTGGACGCCTTCACCATGCGCCGCCGGCTGGTCGGCAGGGACGCCGGCCTCGGCCAGGACCTGTCCGGCAGGCGGATCACCGTCGTCGGCGACGTCCTGCACAGCCGGGTCGCCCGCTCCAACGTCGACCTGCTGCACACGCTGGGCGCCGAGGTCACCCTGGTCGCCCCGCCCACCCTGGTGCCGGTCGGCGTCGAGAGCTGGCCCTGCGAGGTGTCCTACGACCTCGACAGCACGCTGCCCAAGTGCGACGCCGTGATGATGCTCCGGGTCCAGCGCGAGCGCATGAACGCCGCCTTCTTCCCGACCGAGCGCGAGTACTCACGGCGCTACGGCCTCGACGGCGACCGCATGGCCAGGCTGCCCGAGCACGCCATCGTGATGCACCCCGGCCCGATGGTCCGCGGCATGGAGATCACCGCCGAGGTCGCCGACTCCGACCGCTGCACCGCCATCGAACAGGTCGCCAACGGCGTCTCCATCCGGATGGCCGTCCTGTACCTGCTGCTCGGCGGAAACGAACCCGCACACGCCCGCCCACCCGTCTCCCACCGCCACCCTTCCGACGAGCGCTTCGCGCACCCCTCCGGTCCCGAGGAGAAGTAAGACCCATGAGCAAGATCCTGATCCGCGGTGCGAAGGTGCTCGGCGGCGAGCCGCAGGACGTGCTGATCGACGGCGAGAGCGTCGCCGAGGTGGGCACCGGTCTGAGCGCCGAGGGCGCAGAGGTGGTCGAGGCCGAGGGCAAGGTGCTGCTGCCGGGCCTGGTCGACCTGCACACCCATCTGCGCGAGCCGGGCCGCGAGGACTCCGAGACCGTGCTCACCGGCACGCGGGCGGCCGCGGGCGGCGGCTTCACCGCCGTGTTCGCCATGGCCAACACCTTCCCGGTCGCCGACACCGCCGGCGTCGTCGAGCAGGTCTGGCGGCTCGGCCGGGAGCACGGCTACTGCGACGTGCAGCCCATCGGAGCCGTCACCGTCGGCCTGGAGGGCAGGAAGCTCGCCGAGCTGGGCGCCATGCACGAGTCGGCCGCCGGCGTCACCGTCTTCTCCGACGACGGCAAGTGCGTGGACGACGCCGTGATCATGCGGCGTGCCCTGGAGTACGTGAAGGCCTTCGGCGGCGTCGTCGCCCAGCACGCCCAGGAGCCGCGGCTCACCGAGGGCGCGCAGATGAACGAGGGCGTCGTCTCCGCCCAGCTGGGCCTGGGCGGCTGGCCTGCCGTCGCCGAGGAGTCGATCATCGCGCGGGACGTGCTGCTCGCCGAGCACGTCGGCTCCCGGGTGCACATCTGCCACCTGTCCACCGCGGGCAGCGTCGAGATCGTCCGCTGGGCCAAGTCCCGCGGCATCCAGGTCACCGCCGAGGTCACGCCGCACCACCTCCTGCTCACCGACGAGCTGGTGCGCACCTACAACCCGGTCTACAAGGTCAACCCCCCGCTGCGCACCGAGCGCGACGTGCACGCCCTGCGCGAGGCCCTGGCCGACGGCACGATCGACATCGTCGCCACCGACCACGCCCCGCACCCGCACGAGGACAAGGACTGCGAGTGGGCCGCCGCCGCCATGGGCATGGTCGGGCTGGAGACCGCGCTGTCGGTGGTCCAGGAGACCATGGTCGAGACGGGTCTGCTCGACTGGGCCGGCGTCGCCGACCGGATGTCCTTCAAACCCGCGCAGATCGGACAGGCCACCGGGCACGGCCGTCCCGTCTCGGCTGGTGAGCCCGCCAACCTCACCCTCGTCGACACGGCATACCGTGGCCAGGTGGACCCCGCGGGCTTCGCCTCGCGCAGCCGCAACACCCCCTACGAGGGGCGCACGCTGCCGGGCCGTGTGACGCACACGTGGCTGCGGGGCAAGGCCACGCTCGTCGACGGGAAGCTCACGTGACACCTGTAATCCTGCTGGCCGAGGCCAAGAAGTCGGCCGAGGTCACCGACTGGGGAGCCCGCATCGGCTGGCTCGTCGGACTCGTCCTGTTCATCGCGCTCGTCTACTGGCTGATGCGCGAGGGCTGGAAGTGGCGCGGCACGCTCCAGAGCGACCTGCCCGCGCTGCCCGGCGCGCCGGAGGAGACCGGCCCGGCGAAACTGGGCATGAGCGGCCGCTACCACGGCTCGACCACCGCCGGGCAGTGGCTGGACCGGATCGTGGCCCACGGTCTGGGCACCCGCAGCCGGGTCGAGCTGACCCTGACGGACCAGGGCCTGGAGGTCGAGCGCCCCGGAGCGACCGACTTCTTCATCCCCACCGCCGCGCTGCGCGAGGCCCGGCTCGACAAGGGCATCGCGGGCAAGGTCCTCACCGAGGGCGGGCTGCTCGTGGTGACCTGGGCGCACGGCGACAAGCTGATCGACTCCGGCTTCCGCTCCGACCACGCCGCCGAGCACACCGAATGGGTCGACACCCTGAACCAGATGATCAACGACACGGAAGGCGCACGATGACGACCTCCACCAGGGGAAGCTCCTCCCAGAGGAACAGGGCGCTTCCCGCCGTACTCGTCCTGGAGGACGGCCGCACCTTCCGCGGCCGCGCCTACGGGGCCGTGGGGGATACCTTCGGCGAGGCCGTGTTCTCCACCGGCATGACCGGCTACCAGGAGACCCTGACCGACCCGTCGTACGACCGCCAGATCGTCGTCGCCACCGCCCCGCAGATCGGCAACACCGGCTGGAACGACGAGGACGACGAGTCGGGCCGCATCTGGGTCTCCGGCTACGTCGTGCGCGACCCCGCGCGCGTGCCGTCGAACTGGCGGGCCAAGCGCTCCCTGGACGACGAGCTGGCGCGCCAGGACGTGGTCGGCATCTCCGGCATCGACACCCGGGCCCTCACCCGCCACCTGCGCGAGCGCGGCTCGATGCGCGCCGGCATCTTCTCCGGCGACACCCTCGCCCCCGAGCCGGAGCTGCTGGAGCGGGTGCAGGCCCAGCCGCACATGAAGGGCGCGAGCCTCTACGAGGAGGTCGCGACCAAGGAGGCGTACGTCGTCCCGGCGATCGGCGAGAAGCGCTTCACGGTCGCCGCCATCGACCTCGGCATCAAGGGCATGACCCCGCACCGCATGGCCGAGCGCGGCATCGAGGTGCACGTGCTGCCCGCCACGGCCACCGCCGACGAGGTCTACGCCGTCGGCCCGGACGGGGTGTTCTTCTCCAACGGTCCCGGCGACCCGGCGACCGCCGACGGCCCCGTGGCGCTGATGCGGGCCGTCCTGGAGCGCCGGACGCCCCTGTTCGGCATCTGCTTCGGCAACCAGATCCTCGGCCGCGCCCTCGGCTTCGGCACCTACAAGCTCAAGTACGGCCACCGGGGCATCAACCAGCCCGTCCAGGACCGTACGACCGGCAAGGTCGAGGTCACCGCGCACAACCACGGCTTCGCCGTGGACGCGCCGCTCGACAGGGTGAGCGAGACGAAGTTCGGCCGCGCCGAGGTCTCCCACGTCTGCCTGAACGACGACGTCGTGGAGGGGCTGCAGCTGCTCGACCAGCCGGCCTTCTCCGTCCAGTACCACCCCGAAGCGGCAGCGGGCCCGCACGACGCCGCCTACCTCTTCGACCGCTTCGTCTCCCTGATGGAGGGCCAGCGTGCCTAAGCGCACCGATATCCAGTCCGTCCTGGTCATCGGCTCCGGCCCGATCGTCATCGGTCAGGCCGCCGAGTTCGACTACTCCGGCACCCAGGCGTGCCGTGTGCTCCGGGCCGAGGGCCTCCGGGTGATCCTCGTCAACTCCAACCCGGCGACGATCATGACCGACCCGGAGATCGCCGACGCCACCTACGTCGAGCCGATCACCCCCGAGTTCGTCGAGAAGATCATCGCCAAGGAGCGCCCCGACGCCCTGCTGCCCACCCTGGGCGGCCAGACGGCCCTGAACACCGCCATCTCGCTGCACGACAACGGCGTCCTGGCCAAGTACGGCGTCGAGCTGATCGGCGCCAAGCCCGAGGCGATCCACAAGGGCGAGGACCGCGACCTGTTCAAGGGCGTCGTGGAGGCCGTCCGCGCGAAGATCGGGCACGGCGAGTCCGCCCGCTCGGTCATCTGCCACTCCATGGACGACGTCCTCCAGGGCGTCGAGACCCTCGGCGGCTACCCGGTCGTCGTCCGCCCGTCCTTCACCATGGGCGGCGCCGGCTCCGGCTTCGCCCACGACGAGGAGGAGCTGCGCCGCATCGCCGGCCAGGGCCTCACCCTCTCGCCGACCACCGAGGTGCTCCTGGAGGAGTCCATTCTCGGCTGGAAGGAGTACGAGCTGGAGCTGATGCGCGACAAGCACGACAACGTCGTGGTCGTCTGCTCCATCGAGAACTTCGACCCGATGGGCGTGCACACCGGTGACTCGATCACCGTCGCGCCCGCGATGACGCTGACCGACCGCGAGTACCAGATCCTGCGCGACGTCGGCATCGCCGTGATCCGCGAGGTCGGCGTCGACACCGGCGGCTGCAACATCCAGTTCGCGGTGAACCCCGAGGACGGGCGGGTGATCGTCATCGAGATGAACCCGCGCGTGTCGCGGTCCTCGGCGCTCGCCTCCAAGGCGACCGGATTCCCGATCGCGAAGATCGCCGCCAAGCTGGCTGTCGGCTACACCCTGGACGAGATCCCGAACGACATCACGCAGGAGACCCCGGCCTCCTTCGAGCCCACGCTCGACTACGTGGTCGTCAAGGCCCCGCGCTTCGCATTCGAGAAGTTCCCGCAGGCCGATTCCACGCTGACCACCACCATGAAGTCGGTCGGCGAGGCCATGGCCATCGGCCGGAACTTCACCGAGGCCTTCCAGAAGGCGCTGCGCTCGCTGGAGAAGAAGGGCAGCCAGTTCACCTTCGTCGGCGAGACCGGCGGCGACAAGGACGCGCTGCTGCGCGAGGCCGTACGGCCCACCGACGGCCGGATCAACACGGTCATGCAGGCCATCCGCGCGGGCGCCACCCCCGAGGAGGTCTTCGAGTACACGAAGATCGACCCGTGGTTCGTGGACCAGCTCTTCCTGATCAAGGAGATCGCGGACGAGCTGGCCGAGGCGCCCGAGCTGACCGCCGGCCTGCTCGCCGAGGCCAAGCGGCACGGCTTCTCCGACCAGCAGATCGGCGAGATCCGCGGTCTGCGCGAGGACGTCGTCCGCGAGGTCCGGCACGCCCTCGGCATCCGGCCGGTCTACAAGACGGTCGACACCTGCGCCGCCGAGTTCGCCGCGAAGACGCCGTACTTCTACTCCTCCTACGACGAGGAGAACGAGGTCGCCTCCCGCGAGAAGCCCGCAGTGATCATCCTGGGCTCCGGCCCGAACCGCATCGGCCAGGGCATCGAGTTCGACTACTCCTGCGTCCACGCCTCCTTCGCGCTGTCCGACGCCGGGTACGAGACCGTGATGGTCAACTGCAACCCGGAGACCGTCTCCACGGACTACGACACCTCCGACCGCCTGTACTTCGAGCCGCTGACGCTGGAAGACGTGCTGGAGATCGTCCACGCGGAGTCCCTCGCCGGCCCGATCGCCGGTGTGATCGTCCAGCTGGGCGGCCAGACCCCGCTCGGCCTGGCGCAGGCCCTGAAGGACAACGGCGTGCCGGTCGTCGGCACCTCCCCGGAGGCGATCCACGCCGCCGAGGACCGCGGTGCCTTCGGCCGGGTCCTCGCCGAGGCGGGCCTGCCGGCCCCCAAGCACGGCACGGCCACCACCTTCGGCGAGGCCAAGGCCATCGCCGACGAGATCGGCTACCCGGTCCTCGTGCGCCCGTCGTACGTGCTCGGCGGGCGCGGCATGGAGATCGTCTACGACGAGACCCGCCTCGCCGCCTACATCGCCGAGTCCACCGAGATCAGCCCCTCCCGGCCGGTCCTCGTCGACCGCTTCCTGGACGACGCCATCGAGATCGACGTGGACGCGCTCTACGACGGCGAGGAGCTGTACCTGGGCGGCGTCATGGAGCACATCGAGGAGGCCGGCATCCACTCCGGCGACTCGGCGTGCGCCCTGCCCCCGATCACCCTCGGCGGCTTCGACATCAAGCGGCTGCGCGCCTCCACCGAGGCCATCGCCAAGGGCGTCGGCGTGCGCGGCCTGATCAACATCCAGTTCGCCATGGCTGGCGACATCCTCTACGTCCTGGAGGCCAACCCGCGCGCCTCCCGCACGGTGCCCTTCACCTCCAAGGCCACCGCGGTACCGCTCGCGAAGGCCGCCGCCCGCATCTCGCTGGGCGCGACCGTCACCGAGCTGCGGGCGGAGGGGCTGCTGCCGAAGAACGGCGACGGCGGTGAGCTGCCGCTGGACGCGCCGATCTCCGTCAAGGAGGCCGTCATGCCCTGGTCGCGGTTCCGCGACATCCAGGGCCGCGGCGTCGACACCGTGCTCGGCCCGGAGATGCGCTCCACCGGCGAGGTCATGGGCATCGACTCCGTCTTCGGCACGGCGTACGCGAAGTCCCAGGCGGGTGCCTACGGCCCGCTGCCCACCAAGGGCCGCGCGTTCATCTCGGTGGCCAACCGGGACAAGCGCTCGATGATCTTCCCGGCGCGCGAGCTGGTCGCCCACGGCTTCGAGCTGCTCGCCACCTCCGGCACCGCCGAGGTCCTCAAGCGCAACGGCATCAACGCCACGGTCGTGCGCAAGCAGTCCGAGGGCACCGGCCCCAACGGCGAGAAGACCATCGTCCAGCTCATCCACGACGGCGAGGTCGACCTCATCGTCAACACCCCGTACGGCACCGGTGGCCGCCTCGACGGCTACGACATCCGTACGGCCGCCGTGGCCCGGTCCGTGCCCTGCCTGACGACCGTCCAGGCGCTCGCCGCGGCCGTCCAGGGCATCGACGCCCTCAACCACGGTGACGTGGGCGTCCGCTCGCTCCAGGAACACGCGCAGCACCTGACCGCGGCCCGCGACTAGCAGCCGGAGAGGGGGACACCGGAAACGGTGTCCCCCTCTTCACGAGGACACCATGTACCAGAACTTCTTCCGCCTCGTCTTCTCCCGCATGGACCCGGAGAAGGCCCACCACCTCGCCTTCCGCTGGATCCGGCTCGCCGTGCGCGTCCCCGTACTGCGCACGTTCCTCGCGGCCGTGCTCGCGCCCCGCTACAAGGAGCTGCGCACCGAGGCCTTCGGGCTGCGCATGCACGGCCCCTTCGGGCTCGCCGCCGGCTTCGACAAGAACGCCGTCGCCATCGACGGGATGTCGATGCTGGGCTTCGACCACGTCGAGATCGGCACGGTGACGGGCGAGCCGCAGCCCGGCAACCCCGGGAAACGGCTCTTCCGGCTCGTCGCCGACCGGGCGCTGATCAACCGCATGGGATTCAACAACGACGGCTCGCTGGCGGTGGCGGCGCGTCTCGCCACCCGGGAGCCGGTCTTCCGGACCGTCGTCGGGGTCAACATCGGCAAGACCAAGGTCGTCCCCGAGGCGGAGGCCGTCGGCGACTACGTGAAGTCGGCCGGGCGGCTCGCCCCCTACGCCGACTACCTGGTCGTGAACGTCTCCTCGCCGAACACGCCCGGCCTGCGCAACCTGCAGGCCACCGAGGCGCTCCGCCCGCTGCTGAGCGCCGTGCGCGAGGCCGCCGACCGCACGGTCGCGCACCGGCGCGTCCCGCTGCTGGTGAAGATCGCCCCCGATCTCGCCGACGAGGACGTGGACGCCGTCGCCGATCTCGCCGTGGAGCTGGGCCTGGACGGCATCATCGCCACCAACACCACCATCGCGCGCGAGGACCTCGGGCTGCGGTCCGGCCCCGCGCTCGTGCAGGAGACCGGCGGCCTGTCCGGCGCGCCCCTCAAGGAACGGTCCCTGGAGGTCCTCCGGCGCCTGTACGCGCGCGTGGGCGACCGGATCACCCTCGTGGGCGTCGGCGGCGTCGAGACCGCCGAGGACGCCTGGCAGCGCATCCTGGCCGGTGCCACGCTGGTCCAGGGCTACAGCGCGTTCGTCTACCAGGGACCCTTCTGGTCCCGTGCGATCCACAAGGGCCTCGCCGCGCGTCTGCGCACCAGCCCCTACGCCACGCTCGCCGACGCGGTCGGCGCCGACGTGAGGAAGCCCGCATGACTGTTCTGGAGCCCTTCGGCGCCCGGCTGCGCCGGGCCATGGACGAGCGCGGCCCGCTGTGCGTGGGCATCGACCCGCACGCCTCCCTGCTCGCCGAGTGGGGACTGAACGACGACGTCGCCGGCCTCGAGCGGTTCAGCCGCACGGTCGTCGAGGCGGTGGCCGACCGGGTCGCGGTCATGAAGCCGCAGATCGCCTTCTTCGAGCGGTTCGGCTCGCGCGGCATCGCCGTCCTGGAGAGCACGGTCCGTGAGGCACGCGCGGCCGGCACGCTGGTCGTGATGGACGCCAAGCGCGGCGACATCGGCTCGACCATGGCCGGGTACGCCGAGGCCTACCTGCACAAGGACGCCCCGCTGTTCTCCGACGCCCTCACCGTCTCGCCCTACCTCGGCTACGGCTCGCTCAGCCCGGCCGTGGCGCTGGCCCGGGAGAGCGGCGCCGGTCTGTTCGTGCTGGCCCTGACCTCGAACCCGGAGGGCCCCGAGGTCCAGCACGCGGTCCGCGCGGACGGCCGTGGCGTGGGCGCGACCATGCTGGCCCACCTGGCGGCCGAGAACGCGGGAGAGGAGCCGCTGGGCTCCTTCGGGGCGGTCGTCGGCGCGACGGTGGGCGACCTGTCGTCGTACGGCCTCGACATCAACGGCCCGCTCCTCGCGCCCGGCGTCGGCGCGCAGGGCGCGACGGCGGCGGACCTTCCCCGGGTCTTCGGATCGGCGGTGCGCAACGTCGTGCCGAACGTCAGCCGGGGTGTTCTGCGTCACGGTCCCGACGTCGGGGCGCTGCGGACGGTCACCGCGCGCTTCGCGGAGGAGATCCGCACCGCCGTCGGCGCCGCCTGAGCCGTCCGAGAAGTGCCCGGCCGGGCGGCGCCGGGACGACTTGAGCGTGAATACATGCTCAAATCGGGGGCATTATGTCTGAAATGTCCGACCTGACGGAGGCTGACCAGGACTTTTCCGCTGTTCTCGCTGACTCCGGCGGACTTGCCCGCTAGTCTCCGAGCAGAGTGAACGGGCGAAGCGTGTTGCTCGTAGCTCCCCAGGTGTGGGGCGACTAGGTTCCTCACCGGTCCGTATCCGACAGTTCGACATCCGAGGTGACGTAGGCGTGGCTCTTCCGCCCCTTACCCCTGAACAGCGCGCAGCCGCGCTCGAAAAGGCCGCCGCGGCTCGCCGGGAGCGGGCCGAGGTCAAGAATCGACTCAAGCACTCCGGCGCCTCCCTGCACGAGGTCATCAAGCAGGGCCAGGAGAACGACGTCATCGGCAAGATGAAGGTCTCCGCGCTGCTCGAGTCGCTGCCCGGCGTGGGCAAGGTCCGCGCCAAGCAGATCATGGAGCGTCTGGGCATCTCCGAGAGCCGCCGTGTGCGCGGGCTCGGTTCGAACCAGATCGCGTCCCTGGAGCGTGAGTTCGGCAGCACCGGCTCCTGACTCCGGCTTCGGCCGGACCGGGAGTCCCGGGCACTCCGGGATTGCTGGAATAATCGCCACATGGCAGTAACACTCCGGGGGACGACCCCCGAGCCCCCGGACGCACGTCCGCGGCTGACCGTGCTCTCCGGCCCCTCGGGGGTCGGCAAGAGCACGGTCGTCGCCCATATGCGCAAGGAACACGCCGAGGTCTGGCTCTCGGTGTCGGCGACGACCCGCAAGCCACGCCCCGGTGAGCAGCACGGAGTCCACTACTTCTTCGTCACCGACGACGAGATGGACAAGCTGATCGCCAACGGCGAGCTGCTGGAGTGGGCCGAGTTCGCCGGCAACCGCTACGGCACGCCCCGCGCGGCCGTGCTGGAGCGGCTGGAGAACGGCGAGCCCGTCCTGCTGGAGATCGACCTCCAGGGCGCACGGCAGGTCCGCGAGTCGATGTCCGACGCCCAGCTGGTCTTCCTGGCTCCGCCCTCCTGGGAGGAGCTGGTGCGCAGGCTCACCGGGCGGGGCACCGAGCCGCCCGAGGTCATCGAGCGCCGCCTGGAGGCCGCCAGGACGGAGCTTGCGGCCGAGCCCGAGTTCGACCAGACCCTGGTCAACACCTCCGTCGAGGACGTGGCCCGTGAGCTGCTAGCCTTGATGAACGTTGTGTGACTGATTCTTTTCCATCCATCGGAAGGTAGAGCGTGTCCTCTTCCATCACCGCGCCCGAGGGCATCATCAACCCGCCGATCGACGAGCTGCTCGAGGCAACCGACTCGAAGTACAGCCTCGTGATCTACGCGGCCAAGCGGGCCCGCCAGATCAACGCGTACTACTCGCAGCTCGGCGAGGGCCTCCTCGAGTACGTCGGTCCGCTCGTCGACACCCACGTCCACGAGAAGCCGCTCTCGATCGCCCTGCGCGAGATCAACGCCGGTCTGCTGACCTCCGAGGCCATCGAGGGCCCGGCGCAGTAGTACTTTCAGATCGCAGTTGCTTCATCCACAGGCCCGGCAGTCATGCTGCCGGGCCTGTGGTGTGTGATGGTCTCGTACGGCGCCGCACACGGTGGCTCGTACGTTGCCTCGTTGCCGAGCCGGGGAGAGATGGCGGAGATGGCGGACAAGCCGAGGGTCGTTCTGGGCGTCAGCGGCGGCATCGCCGCGTACAAGGCCTGTGAGCTGCTGAGAAGGTTCACCGAGTCGGGACACGACGTGCGCGTGGTGCCCACCGCCTCCGCGCTGCACTTCGTCGGGGCCGCCACCTGGTCCGCCCTGTCCGGCAACGCCGTCTCCACCGAGGTCTGGGACGACGTCCACGAGGTGCCGCACGTCCGCATCGGCCAGCACGCCGACCTGGTCGTCGTGGCCCCGGCCACGGCCGACATGCTCGCCAAGGCCGCCCACGGCATCGCCGACGACCTGCTGACCAACACGCTCCTCACCGCCCGCTGCCCGGTCGTCTTCGCGCCCGCCATGCACACCGAGATGTGGGAGCACCCCGCCACCCAGGAGAACGTGGCCACGCTGCGCCGCCGCGGCGCCGTGGTCGTCGAGCCCGCCGTCGGCCGCCTCACGGGCGTCGACACCGGCAAGGGCCGGCTGCCCGACCCGGGGGAGATCTTCGAGGTCTGCCGCCGGGTGCTGGCCCGCGGCGTCGCGGAGCCCGACCTGCGAGGACGTCATGTCGTCGTCTCGGCCGGCGGCACGCGTGAGCCCCTCGACCCGGTCCGCTTCCTCGGCAACCGTTCCTCCGGCAAGCAGGGCTACGCCCTCGCCCGCACCGCCGCCGCGCGCGGCGCCCGTGTGACATTGGTCGCGGCCAACGCCGGCCTGCCCGATCCGGCGGGCGTCGACGTCGTCCGCGTGGGCACGGCCGGCCAGCTGCGCGAGGCCGTCCTGAAGGCGGCGGCGGACGCCGACGCGGTGGTCATGGCCGCCGCCGTCGCCGACTTCCGCCCCGCGGCCTACGCCACCGGGAAGATCAAGAAGAAGGACGGTCAGGACCCCGAGCCGATCGTCCTGGTGCGCAATCCGGACATCCTCGCGGAGATCTCCGCCGGCCGTGCCCACCCCGGACAGGTGATCGTCGGTTTCGCCGCCGAGACCGACGACGTCCTCGCCAACGGCCGCGCCAAACTCGCCCGCAAGGGCTGTGACCTGCTCGTCGTCAACGAGGTGGGGGAGCGCAAGACGTTCGGCTCCGAGGAGAACGAGGCGGTCGTGCTGGGCGCCGACGGGAGCGACACGCCGGTGCCGCACGGACCCAAGGAGGCCCTCGCGGACACCGTCTGGGACCTCGTGGCCGCCCGGATGGGCTGACCCGCTCCGCCATCCGTGAGGGGCCCGGTTCGGCCGACCGGGCCCTTTTGTTTCGGCCGTACGACATCACTTTTGCGCCGGACAATGGCGCGTGGCGGCTCTGGCCAAGGCCGCTCGCCATTGTGCAGAATGCCCGTGCCGCAGGTCACAGCGCTCCCGAGAGGCGAGACGGTGGCTCATCGGCGGAGTGCGACCGATAAACTGTTCACGGTCGACGGCGGGCGCAGCCCTCGCGTCGACCGCAAATGATCAGCCAGCAGCCGCTGCAACCACAGGGAGCGTTGTGTCCCGTCGCCTGTTCACCTCGGAGTCCGTGACCGAGGGTCACCCCGACAAGATCGCTGACCAGATCAGCGACACCATTCTCGACGCGCTTCTGCGCGAGGACCCGACCTCCCGGGTCGCCGTCGAGACGCTGATCACCACCGGCCTGGTGCACGTGGCCGGCGAGGTGACGACGAAGGCGTACGCGGACATCGCGACCCTCGTCCGCAGCAAGGTCCTCGAGATCGGCTACGACTCCTCCAAGAAGGGCTTCGACGGCGCCTCCTGCGGCGTGTCGGTGTCCATCGGTGCCCAGTCGCCCGACATCGCGCAGGGCGTGGACACCGCCTACGAGAACCGCGTCGAGGGCGACGACGACGAACTGGACAAGCAGGGCGCCGGCGACCAGGGCCTGATGTTCGGCTACGCGTCCGACGAGACGCCGACCCTCATGCCGCTGCCGATCTTCCTGGCGCACCGCCTGTCCAAGCGACTGTCCGAGGTCCGCAAGAACGGCACCATCCCCTACCTGCGCCCGGACGGCAAGACGCAGGTCACCATCGAGTACGACGGCGACAAGGCCGTCCGCCTCGACACGGTGGTCGTCTCCTCCCAGCACGCCTCCGACATCGACCTCGAGTCGCTGCTGGCCCCCGACATCCGCGAGTTCGTCGTGGAGCCGGAGCTGAAGGCGCTCCTGGACGAGGGCATCAAGCTCGACACCGAGGGCTACCGCCTGCTGGTCAACCCGACCGGCCGCTTCGAGATCGGCGGTCCGATGGGTGACGCCGGCCTGACCGGCCGCAAGATCATCATCGACACCTACGGCGGCATGGCCCGGCACGGCGGCGGCGCCTTCTCCGGCAAGGACCCGTCCAAGGTGGACCGCTCCGCCGCCTACGCCATGCGCTGGGTCGCCAAGAACGTCGTGGCGGCGGGCCTGGCCTCCCGCTGCGAGGTCCAGGTCGCCTACGCCATCGGCAAGGCCGAGCCCGTCGGCCTCTTCGTGGAGACCTTCGGCACCGCAAAGATCGACGTCGAGAAGATCGAGAAGGCGATCGACGAGGTCTTCGACCTGCGTCCGGCCGCGATCATCCGCGACCTCGACCTGCTGCGCCCGATCTACTCCCAGACCGCCGCCTACGGCCACTTCGGCCGTGAGCTGCCCGACTTCACCTGGGAGCGCACCGACCGGGTGGACGCCCTGCGCGCGGCCGTGGGCCAGTAGGACCCGCAGCCGACCCACAGCTCCTGCCGCCGAGGCCCGGTCCCTTTCGAGGGGCCGGGCCTCGGCGCGTCCGCCGGTCCGAAGCCATGCCGGTCGGGGTGCCTGACGTTCGGGATCATGACGTTCGGGATCCAGGCCGGTCCGGGGCCATGCCGGTCGTGGATCGGTATGGCCCCGGACCTGTGCGGCGGTCCCGGCGCACGTCGGGGGCCCGGTGCCTCGGCCGACGGGCGCCGATGTCGGTGCCGTTTGGTAAGAATGCAAGCGTGAGCAGCGAGAACGGAGCGGGGGACGGCGGGGCCGACGGCGCGCCGCCGGAGCAGCTCGCGCTCATCCGGGAGAGCGTGCGTCAGGCGAAGGCGCCGCGCGCCAAGCCGCGGACCTGGCGGGGAGCCGCGCTCGCGGAGGAGCTGCCCGTCGCGCGGGTGCTGGTCGACAAGGGTGTGCTGCACCTCGACCGGTACTTCGACTACGCGGTGCCCGAGGAGCTGGACGCGCAGGCGCAGCCCGGGGTGCGGGTGCGGGTGCGGTTCGGCGCGGGGCGGGGCCGCGTGCGCGAGGGGCGCCGGGAGGGCGGCGGGCTCATCGACGGCTTCCTCGTCGAGCGCCGGGCCGATTCCGACTACTCCGGGCCGCTGGCCGCACTGGCTCAGGTCGTCTCGCCCGAGCCGGTGCTGAGCGAGGAGCTGCTCGGCCTCGCCCGGGCCGTCGCCGACCGCTACGCGGGAAGCCTCGCCGACGTCCTCCAGCTGGCCGTGCCGCCGCGCAACGCGCGTGCCGAGCAGCGGTCGTCCCCCGCGCCGCTGCCACCCCCGCCGGCCCCGGACCCGGGGTCCTGGACGCGGTACGAGCACGGGGGCGCGTTCCTCGACGCGCTGGCCTCCGGAGGAGCGCCCAGAGCCGTGTGGAACGCGCTGCCCGGCCCGCTGTGGAGCGAGGAACTGGCCCGCGCCGTCGCCGCCGCCCTGGCCTCGGGACGCGGCGCCCTCGTCGTCGTACCCGACGGGCGGGCCGCCGCACGGGTCGACGCCGCGCTCACCGCACTGCTCGGCCCCGGCCGGCACGCGCTCCTCACCGCCGACGCCGGGCCCGAGAAGCGGTACGGGCAGTGGCTCGCGGTGCGGCGCGGAGCCGTGCGGGCCGTCGTGGGCACGCGCGCGGCCATGTTCGCTCCCGTGCGGGACCTGGGGCTGGTCGCCATCTGGGACGACGGCGACGACAGCCACAGCGAGCAGCACGCGCCGCAGCCGCACGCGCGGGACGTACTGCTGCTGCGCGCCGCGCTGGACAAGTGCGCCTTCCTGCTCGGCGGGTTCGGCTGCACCGTGGAGGCCGCCCAGCTCGTCGAGAGCGGCTGGGCCCGGCCGCTGGTCGCCGGGCGGGAGCAGGTACGGCGGGCCGCGCCGCTGGTGCGGACCGTCGGGGACGGCGACCTCGCACGCGACGAGGCCGCCCGCGCCGCGCGCCTGCCCTCGCTCGCCTGGCAGGTGGCCCGTGAGGGGCTGCGGCACGGCCCGGTGCTGGTGCAGGTGCCCCGGCGGGGCTACGCACCCCGTATGGCCTGCGACCGGTGCCGGGCGCCCGCGCGGTGCCGGCACTGTTCCGGGCCGCTCGAAGGGCAGGACGGGGGTGTTCTGCGCTGCGGGTGGTGCGGGCGAGCGGAGGAGGCCTGGCACTGTCCCGAGTGCGGCGGCTTCCGGCTCCGCGCCCAGGTGGTGGGTGCGCGGCGGACCGCCGAGGAGCTGGGGCGGGCGTTTCCCGCCGTACCGGTGCGCACCTCGGGGCGAGAGCACGTGCTGGACACCGTGCCGGGGACGCCCGCGCTGGTCGTGAGTACCCCGGGGGCCGAACCGGTGGCCGAGGGCGGCTACGCGGCGGCTCTGCTGCTGGACGGCTGGGCCATGCTCGTACGGCCTGATCTGCGGGCCGGCGAGGACGCGCTGCGCCGGTGGATCGAGGCGGGGGCGCTGGTCCGGCCGCAGGGAGAGGGCGGGACGGTGGTCGTGGTGGCCGAGCCGACCCTGCGGCCCGTGCAGGCGCTCGTGCGGTGGGACCCCGTGGGGCACGCGGTGCGGGAGCTGGCGGAGCGGGCCGAGCTGGGGTTCCCGCCGGTGTCGCGGATGGCGGCGGTGACCGGGACGACCGCGGCCGTGACCGGGTTCCTGGCGGCGGTCGAACTGCCGCCGGACGCGGAGGTGCTCGGGCCCGTCCCGGTGCCGCCCACGCCGCCCGGCCGGCCACGCAGGCCCGGCGCGCCTCCGCCGGGCGAGGACTGGGAGCGGGCGCTCGTGCGCGTACGGCCGGGCAGCGGCGCCGCGCTGGCAGCCGCCCTCAAGGCCGCCCAGGCCGCTCGCATGGCCCGGGGGAGCGAGGAGCCGGTGCGGGTCCGGATCGATCCGCCGGACATCGGCTGACACCGTCCTGCCGGCGGCGGAGCCGGCCGGCGACCTGCTCGCGGTCTGGCCGCGCCGACGGGGCGGCCAGGAGGGCGGCTGACAGGCCTGCCGCGAGGGGCGAGGGCTCCGGGGGCGGTGAGGTGCGAAGCGCGCGGTATGACGGCGCGCGGTATGCCGGCGGAGGGGGACGGCGGGGTTCAAGGCAGTGGGAGCTGCGGGGACGGCGGGCTCTGGTGCAGGTGGTCCTGCGAACGGCGGCCCCTGGCGCAGTTGGTCCTGGGGGCGGTGGGCTCTGGTGCAAGTGGTGCAAGTGGTGCCGCGGGGCCGGTGCCGGGGCCGGTTCCGGTCCGGGGGCTGCCCTCCCAGAGGACGACAGGGGGCCTCCGGAAGGGCAGGACGGGGGGCGTCACCCGTTGCGCGGGCCCGGGAACGCCGTCGGCCGGGTGTCTTCGCGCAGGGCCGGGCTGCCCGCGGTCGGCTGGGTGGGCATGGAGCGGGCGGCGGGGACCGTCGGCATCGTGGGCAGGCCGGTGTTCACGTTGATCGAGCGGCCGCCGGACGGGTCGGTGGCCAGCTCCGGCTCGGTGGCCGCCGGGGCCGCGGCGCGGCGGGCACCGTAACGGCGGTGGACCGCCTGCTTGGTGACGCCGAGCGCCGAACCCACCGCGTCCCACGAGAAGCCCAGCGAACGGTCGAAGTCCACGGCGGCCGTGACCAGCGTTTCGACACTGTCCCGCAGTTCCTGGGCGAGGCGCACCGTCGGGGCGGGGGCACGTCCGTAGACGACGAAGCCCGTGGACGGGCCGGAGCGGCGCGGTCGGTACACGTTGCCCAACTGGGCGGTGAGCGTGCGCAGTGCGTCCACCTGCCGGCGGACTCGTTCGATGTCCCGCACCAGCAAGTGCAGGCTGGCCCGGGCCTGGGCGTCGTGGGTTGCGTGGTCGGCCATGAACAAGCCTCTCGAACCGGCGTTGAAAGGAATTGGGCCGCGAAGGCGGCCCGATGTGGTCAACTCTTCCTTGACCAACGCGTCTGCGCTCCGCTGGTCACGGGGTGGGGGCGTACAGGCATATGCGTACGCCGGTCCGCCCGGACGCGCGCCGTCCGCGGTGGGGGTTCCGCGTCGCTCCGCCGCTCCAGCTCGTCCGGCCGCTCGTCAGACGGCCCTTGGTCATAGACTGGTGCGCTGCCCGTCCGACCCCCGCCCGAGAGGCCCGATCCCGCCCATGAAGCTTGTCTTCGCCGGCACCCCCGAGGTCGCCGTTCCCGCCCTGGACGCCCTGATCGCCTCCGGGCGGCACGAGGTGGCCGCCGTCGTCACGCGACCGGACGCGCCGGCCGGACGCGGGCGCAGGCTGGTCGCGTCGCCCGTGGCCGAGCGGGCCGAGGAGGCCGGCATCGAGGTGCTCAAGCCGGCCCGGCCGCGGGATCCCGGCTTCCTGGAACGGCTCGCGGAGATCGCGCCCGACTGCTGTCCCGTCGTCGCCTACGGTGCCCTGCTGCCCAGGGTGGCTCTGGACATCCCCGCCCACGGCTGGGTCAACCTGCACTTCTCGCTGCTGCCCGCCTGGCGCGGCGCGGCGCCGGTGCAGCACGCCGTCATGGCGGGCGACGAGATCACCGGTGCCTCCACCTTCCTCATCGAGGAGGGCCTGGACTCCGGGCCCGTCTACGGGACCGTGACCGAGGAGGTACGGCCCACCGACACCAGCGGCGACCTGCTCACCCGGCTCGCCTTCGCCGGTGCCGGGCTGCTCGCCGCCACCATGGACGGCATAGAGGACGGGACCCTCAGGGCGGTGCCGCAGCCGGCGGAGGGCATCACGACGGCGCCGAAGATCACCGTCGAGGACGCCCAGGTGCACTGGTCCGCGCCCGCGCTGCGCGTGGACCGGGTCGTGCGCGGCTGCACCCCGGCACCGGGCGCCTGGACCGTGTTCCGCGGGGAGCGGCTCAAGCTGGTCCAGGTGACGCCGGTGCCCGAGCGGACCGATCTCGCCCCGGGACAGCTCGCGGTGGGCAAGAACAGCGTGCACGTGGGCACCGGCTCGTACGCCGTCGAACTGCTCTGGGTGCAGGCCCAGGGCAAGAAGCCGATGCGCGCGGCCGACTGGGCGCGCGGCGTCCGGATCGCGGAGGGCGAGACGCTCGGGGCCTGAGCCCCGGACCGCGGGGGCGGGCGCGCGCCGACGTAGGCTGGAGGCCGCACCCCACCTTCACATCCGGAGCACCTTTTTCGTGAGCGAGCAGTCCGGGCGGCCGCGCAGGCCCGCCAAGCCCTACCGCCGTCCCCAGAAGGACCCCGTCCGCATCCTGGCCTTCGAGGCGCTGCGCGCGGTCGACGAGCGGGACGCGTACGCCAACCTCGTGCTGCCGCCCCTGCTCAAGAAGGCGCGGGAGAAGGCGGACTTCGACGCCCGGGACGCCGCTCTCGCCACCGAGCTGGTGTACGGCACACTGCGCCGGCAGGGCACGTACGACGCCGTCGTCGCCGCCTGCGTCGACCGGCCGCTGCGCGAGGTCGATCCGCCGGTGCTCGATGTGCTCAGCCTCGGCGTGCACCAGCTGCTGGGGACCCGGATCCCGACGCACGCGGCCGTCTCGGCCTCCGTCGAGCTGGCGCGGGTGGTGCTCGGGGACGGACGGGCCAAGTTCGTCAACGCCGTGCTGCGCAAGGTCGCGTCGGACGACCTGCAGGGCTGGATCGCGAAGGTGGCACCGCCCTACGAGGACGATCCCGAGGAACACCTCGCCGTCGTGCACTCGCACCCCCGCTGGGTCGTCTCCGCCCTCTGGGACTCCCTCGGCGGCGGGCGCGCCGGTATCGAGGACCTGCTGGCGGCCGACAACGAGCGGCCCGAGGTGACGCTCGTCGCGCGTCCGGGCCGGTCCACCGCCGAGGAACTGCTGCGCGAGGAGTCCGCCGTGCCGGGGCGGTGGTCGCCGTACGCGGTGCGGCTCGCCGAGGGCGGGGAGCCGGGCGCGGTCGAGGCGGTGCGCGAGGGGCGCGCCGGAGTGCAGGACGAGGGCAGCCAGCTGGTGGCCCTCGCACTCGCGAACGCCCCTGTCGAAGGGGCCGACGAGAAGTGGCTGGACGGCTGTGCCGGACCGGGTGGCAAGGCCGCACTGCTGGCCGCCCTCGCCGCCGAGCGCGGGGCCGCGCTGCTGGCCTCGGAGAAGCAGCCGCACCGGGCCGGCCTGGTGGCCAGGGCACTGGCCGGGAATCCGGGGCCGTACCAGGTCATCGCCGCCGACGGGACCCGGCCGCCGTGGCGGCCGGGCACGTTCGACCGCGTGCTCATGGACGTGCCGTGCACGGGGCTCGGCGCGCTGCGCCGGCGTCCCGAGGCCCGCTGGCGGCGGCGCCCCGAGGACCTGGAGGACTTCGCGCCGCTCCAGCGTTCCCTGCTGCGCACCGCGCTCGACTCCGTGCGGGTCGGCGGGGTCGTCGGCTATGCCACCTGCTCGCCGCACCTCGCCGAGACCCGGGCGGTCGTCGCCGACGTGCTCAAGCAGTACCCGGACACCGAGCTGATCGACGCCCGCCCGCTGCTGCCCGGCCTCACCGAGCTGGGAGAGGGTCCGGACGTGCAGCTGTGGCCGCATCTGCACGGCACCGACGCGATGTACCTCGCGCTCGTCCGCCGCACGGGCTGACCTCCACGGCCCGGTCGCCGGGCGGCGCGGACGCCGGGCCGGGTACGCCCATGGTTGTCCACAGGCACCATCTTCCGGTCGTACAAGTAGGATGAACGCTCTCGCCTGTGGACGGGCGCGAACATCAGTGCCCCGGACATGGCAGTCTTGGGTCATGGCCGTGCAGATCAACCCCAGCATCCTGTCCGCCGACTTCGCGCGCCTCGCGGAGGAGGCCAAGGCGGTCCAGGGCGCCGACTGGCTCCATGTCGACGTCATGGACAACCACTTCGTACCGAACCTCACGCTCGGCGTACCGGTCGTGGAGTCCCTGGCCCGCGCGACGGACACTCCGCTGGACTGCCACCTGATGATCGAGGACCCCGACCGCTGGGCTCCCCGGTACGTCGAGGCGGGCGCCTCGTCCGTCACCTTCCACGTGGAGGCCGCCGCCGCCCCCGTGCGGCTCGCCCGGGAGATCCGCGCCAAGGGCGCCCGCGCCTCGATGGCGCTCAAGCCGGCGACGCCGATCGAGCCGTACGAGGACCTGCTGCCGGAGCTCGACATGTTGCTGATCATGACGGTCGAGCCGGGCTTCGGCGGCCAGGCCTTCCTCGACATCATGCTGCCGAAGATCCGCCGCACCCGGGAGCTGGTCAGGAAGCACGGCCTCCAGCTCTGGCTCCAGGTCGACGGCGGTGTCTCGGCCTCGACGATCGAGCGGTGCGCGGAAGCGGGAGCGGACGTGTTCGTCGCCGGCTCGGCGGTGTACGGGGCGCAGGACCCTTCCGAGGCGGTGCGGGCCCTGCGCGGCCAGGCGGAGGCGGCCACGGCCGCAGCGTCCTGGGCATGCGACCACTGAGCCACAGGTAAATGAACGCTTAAGTGAACGGCGCCCATCAGGGCAAGTCAGTTGCGCCGGATCTGCAAGGATGAACGGCGAATCCAGAGTGTGAACAGCAGTGAGGAGATCGCCGTGTCGGGTATGTCGGCGGGCCGGTCAGCCATGCGGATGGGACCCGCTGAGCTGGTGCAGGCGGCGGCCATGGCCCGCCGCTTCTACCTCGAGGGCAAGTCCAAGATCCAGATCGCCGAGGAGTTCGGCGTCAGCCGCTTCAAGGTGGCCCGGGTCCTGGAGACGGCTCTCGAACGGGACCTCGTACGCATCGAGATCCGTGTGCCGGCCGAGCTGGACGCCGAGCGCTCCGACGCGCTCCGCGCCCGCTACGGCCTGAGGCACGCCGTCGTGGTCGAGTCCCCGGCCGAGGCGGAGGAGACCCCCGACCCGGAGAACCTCGGCGAGGTCGCCGCCGACCTGCTCGGCGAACTCGTCAACGAGGGGGACGTGCTCGGGCTGGCCTGGGGCCGGTCCACCATCCACATGGCGGCGGCGCTCGACCGGCTGCCGCCGTGCACGGTGGTGCAGCTGACCGGCGTGTACGACGCCGGTACGGCCGAGCGCGGTTCCGTGGAGGCGGTGCGCCGTGCCGCCCAGGTGTCGGGCGGCGACGCCCACCCCATCTACGCGCCGATGCTGCTGCCGGACGCGGCCACCGCGGCGGCGCTGCGCAACCAGACCGGGATCGCCCGGGCCTTCGAGTACTTCGACAAGGTCACGGTCGCCTGCGTCTCCATCGGCTCCTGGGAGCCGGGCATCTCCACCGTGCACGACATGCTCAGCGACGAGGAGCGCGCGCACTACGCCTCGCTCGGTGTCGCCGCCGAGATGTCCGCGCACCTCTTCGACGCCGAGGGGCGGCGGATCGGGCGCGACCTGGGGGAGCGGTGCATCACGGTGAAGACCGACCAGCTGCGCCGTATCCCGGAGGTCGTGGCGATCGCCGGCGGACAGCGCAAGGCGCCCGCCATCGACGCGGTGCTGCGCTCGGGGCTGGTCACCAGCCTGGTGACCGACACGTCCGCCGCGGACTTCCTGATGACGGCGGGACCGACGCCCAAGCCCGCGCTCAGCCGCGCGGACCCGGACGGCGTCTGACGGCTCGCCGGCGGTCCCGGACGGCGTCCGACGCCGGCCACGGGACGCCGGGCCACGGGACGCCGGGCCACGGGACGCCGGGCCACGGGTGCGTGCGGCGGTCCGGCCGGCGCCTCGGGATCCGTCCGGCGGGTCGCGGCCTCGTCGTGACGGGACGGCCGTGGCAGCATCGTCCGCATGCTGCCGCGGTTCGTCCCCCGTGCCGCTCCCCGAGTGCTCGCGGGAGTGCTGCTCTGCCTCGTCGCCCTGCTCGCCGGATGCTCGTCCCACCCGGCGGGCACCGCCACCGCCCCGGGGGTGTCCACCCCGGCGTGGGCGCGGGGCACGGACACCGTCGAGGAGTCCCGGCTCCCCGCCGAGGCCCGCGGCACGCTCGCCCTCATCGACAAGGGCGGCCCCTACCCCTACGCCAGGGACGGCGTCGTCTTCGGGAACGTCGAGGGACGCCTGCCCCGGCACCAGCGCGGCTACTACCGCGAGTACACCGTGCCGACGCCCGGCTCGCCCGACCGCGGGGCCCGGCGCATCGTCACCGGACGGGGCGGGGAGATCTACTACACCGATGATCACTACGAGTCGTTCCGGGCGGTGCTGAGATGAGCGAAGACCTGGCGGGCCGGTTCACGGTCGCGCTGGACCTGGACGGCGTCGGGGACAAGGCCGGCCTGATGGACCGCGTCGCGCGGGCCCTGGCACTGCCCGACTGGTTCGGCCGCAACTGGGACGCGCTGGCCGATTCCCTCTCCGACCACACCGTCTGGCCCGAGGGAGCCGTCGAACAGGGGCTGCTGATCGTCGTGCGCGGCTGGCGGCCGTACGCCGAGGCGCACCCGGGGGAGTGGCGGACGGCGCAGGACGTGTTCGGCGAGGCCGTGGACCGTACCGCCGCCCTGGCCGTCGTCCTGGCCCTTGGAGGTTCCTCCTAGGTGATCCGGGCGGACCCTGGACGTTCCGTCGGGGCGGTTCACCGGTCACGACATGGGAGAATGAGGTACGTGCTCTTTCCCCCTGGCACACCTGTCCGGGGGCCACCTCTGATCGACCGGGATGTGCAGCACGTGCGTTTCCTCAATGACATCCAGCCCGCGTACGACCTGACGTACGACGACGTGTTCATGGTGCCGAGCCGCTCCGCGGTGGGCTCGCGTCAGGGCGTGGACCTCAGCTCGCCGGACGGCACGGGTACCACCATCCCGCTCGTCGTCGCCAACATGACCGCCATCGCCGGCCGCCGCATGGCCGAGACGGTGGCCCGCCGCGGCGGCCTCGTGGTCATCCCGCAGGACATCCCGATCGATGTCGTCACCGACGTCATCTCCTGGGTGAAGAGCCGCCACCTGGTGCTGGACACCCCGATCGTGCTGGCCCCGCACCAGACCGTGGCCGACGCCCTGGCGCTGCTGCCCAAGCGGGCGCACAACGCCGGTGTGGTCGTGGACGAGGACCTGCGGCCCGTCGGCGTCGTCACCGACGCGGACCTGACCGGCGTCGACCGCTTCACCCAGCTCGAAGTGGTCATGTCCAAGGACCTGCTGCTCCTCGACGCGGGCATCGACCCGCGCGAGGCCTTCAACCGCCTGGACGCGGCCAACCGCCGCTACGCCCCGGCCGTGGACGCCGAAGGCAAGCTCGCCGGCATCCTCACCCGCAAGGGCGCCCTGCGCGCCACGCTGTACACCCCGGCCGTCGACGCGCAGGGCAGGCTGCGCATCGCCGCGGCCGTCGGCATCAACGGCGACGTCGCCGGCAAGGCCAAGCAGCTGCTCGACGCGGGCGTGGACACGCTCGTCATCGACACCGCGCACGGCCACCAGGAGTCGATGATCAGCGCCATCAAGGTGGTGCGCGCCCTCGACCCGCAGGTGCCGATCGTCGCGGGCAACATCGTCTCCGCCGAGGGCGTCAAGGACCTGATCGACGCGGGTGCGGACGTCATCAAGGTCGGTGTGGGCCCCGGCGCCATGTGCACCACCCGCATGATGACCGGCGTGGGCCGACCGCAGTTCTCCGCCGTCCTGGAGTGCGCCGCCGAGGCGAAGAAGTACGGCAAGCACGTGTGGGCCGACGGCGGCGTCCGGCACCCGCGCGACGTGGCCATGGCGCTCGCGGCCGGCGCGGCCAACGTGATGGTCGGCTCCTGGTTCGCGGGCACCTACGAGTCCCCGGGCGACCTCCAGCAGGACGCGGGCGGCCGGGAGTACAAGGAGTCGTTCGGCATGGCCTCCGCGCGCGCCGTCGCCAACCGCACCTCGGACGAGTCGGCGTACGACCGCGCCCGCAAGGCGCTCTTCGAGGAGGGCATCTCCACCTCGCGCATGTTCCTCGACCCGGCCCGCCCGGGCGTCGAGGACCTGATCGACTCGATCATCGCGGGCGTCCGCTCCTCCTGCACCTACGCCGGTGCCGGCTCCCTGGAGGAGTTCGCCGAGAAGTCCATCGTCGGCATCCAGAGCGCGGCCGGCTACGCCGAGGGCAAGCCGCTGCACGCCAGCTGGAGCTGACCCCCGGTCTCCAGTTCGCCGGCCCCCGTCCACCCCGCGCCCGGGAGGATCGGGGGCCGACGGCGTCTTCGGGCGTCCGCGGCCGGCGTGCCGTGCAACGCCGGGCACCCCGCGCGCAACGAACCGTCACACCGGCCCGATGAACGCAATGATCATGCGGAGACGCGCAAGGTTGCTGCATTACGCCCGTGAAGGCCCGCCTCGTAGGGTGCTCAGCTGTACGTGGCGTGGCGGGGCCCGCTCGGTGGTCCCTGCCGTCGCAGGGCCGCGGCCGGTCCCCGCCCGTACCGACCGGCAGCGATAAGGAGCCACCGCGTGCTCGATCAAGGCGCACCCCCGCCCAACCCCACAACGACCGCCCCCGCGTCCCCGGGCGTCGCCGCGCGCCTCATGCGCCGCAAGCCGGTGGACCGCCTGGTCTCGGAGGTGGGTCAGGGCGAGGGAGGGCAGCTGCGGCGCTCCCTCGGGCTGTGGCAGCTGACCATGATCAGCATCGGCGCCACCCTCGGCACCGGCATCTTCGTGGTCCTCGGCGAGGCCGTGCCCAAGGCGGGCCCGGCCGTCACCGTCTCCTTCGTGATCGCCGGACTCACCGCGCTGTTCTCGGCCCTTTCCTACGCCGAGCTGGCCGGCACCATCCCGGTCTCCGGCTCCTCGTACTCGTACGCGTACGCAACGATGGGTGAGCTGATCGCCTGGGTCTGCGGCTGGTGCCTGCTGCTGGAGTACGGCGTCTCGGTCGCCGCCGTGGCCGTCGGCTGGGGCGAGTACCTGAACGAGCTGCTCGACGGCACCATCGGCGTGACCCTGCCGAACGCCCTGGCCAACCCGCCCGGCGTCGACGGCGGCGTGTTCAACCTGCCGGCCCTGGTCGTGGTGCTCCTCGCCATGGTGTTCCTGCTCGGCGGCGCCAGGGAGTCCGCGCGGGCCAACACCGTCATGGTGTGTGTGAAGATCGCCGCGCTGGTGCTGTTCTGCGCGATCGGCTTCATGGGCTTCAAGTCCGGCAACTACGCGCACTTCATGCCGCTCGGCATGGACGGCGTCAGCGCCGCCGCCGCCACGCTGTTCTTCTCCTACATCGGGTTCGACGCCGCCTCGACCGCCGGCGAGGAGGCGACGAACGCCCAGCGCGACCTGCCGCGCGCCATCATGCTGTCCCTGGTCATCGTGACTGCCCTGTACGTGCTGGTGGCCGCCGTGGCGGTCGGTGCCAGGCCGTGGCGGACGTTCGAGGACTCCGAGGCCGCCCTCGCCCAGATCATGACGGACGTCACCGGGCAGAGCTTCTGGGGCACCCTGCTGGCCTTCTGCGCCGTCGTCGCCATCGCCAGCGTCGTGCTGACCGTGCTCTACGGCCAGACCCGCATCCTCTTCGCGATGTCCCGCGACGGACTGGTGCCCAAGGTCTTCGCCAAGGTCCACGCGAAGAGCGGCGCGCCGCGTGCCAACACGGTCATCGTGTCCCTGTTCTGCGGTGTCCTCGCCGCCGCGATCCCGCTGGGCCAGCTGGCCGACGCCACCAGCATCGGCACGCTGTTCGCCTTCGCTCTGGTCAACGTGGCCGTGGTGGTACTGCGCCGGACCCGCCCGGAGATGAAGCGCACCTTCCGTGTCCCGCTGTACTGGGTCCTGCCCGCGCTGGGCTTCGTCTGCTGCGCGTGGATGATGGCCAGCCTGTCCGCCGTGACCTGGACCGTGTTCGGTGTCTGGATGGCCGTCGGGCTCGTGTTCTACTTCGTGTACGGCTATCGCCGTTCCCGTCTCGCGACCGACCAGGGTCCCGCGGTGACGGAAGAGAAGTGACCGGACCGAAGAAGTGAACGACCCCCTGTGCTGAACGATCTCGACGAACGCATCGTGCACGCCCTCGCCGAGGACGCCCGCCGCTCCTACGCGGACATCGGGCAGATGGTCGGCCTGTCCGCACCCGCGGTGAAGCGGCGCGTGGACCGGCTGCGGGCCACCGGAGCCATCACCGGCTTCACCGTCCGGGTGGACCCGGCGGCGCTCGGCTGGGAGACCGAGGGGTTCATCGAGATCCACTGCCGGCGCAACACGTCGCCGGAGACCATCCAGCGGGGTCTGGAGCGCTATCAGGAGGTCGTGGCCGCGTCGACCGTCACCGGCGACGCGGACGCCATCGCCCAGGTCTTCGCCTCCGACATGCGCCACTTCGAGCGGGTGCTGGAGCGGATCGCCGGTGAGCCGTTCGTGGAGCGCACCAAGTCCGTGCTGGTGCTGTCGCCGTTGCTCCGGCGCTTCTCCTCCGGGGCGCCGGGGTAAGGCGGCCGACGGCTCGGGGCGCCTTTCGCCGTCGCCGGGTGCGGGTCCGTCGCGGGTTCTCGCGCAGTTCCCCGCGCCCCTTTCGGGGCGCTGCGGCCGAGCGCCCCGAAAGGGGCGCGGGGGAAGCGCGCGGCCGGCCACGGACTGCCCGCACCCGGCGACGGCGCCCCCGTCCTATTCCGCCGTCTTCGCGCCAGCGCGTTGTTGCCGATCGAGTTGTACACGCTGAAGCTCACCGCGTCCGAGCGGTACCGGTCGTCCGACCACTCCACCGGCCGGCCCTCGCGCGTGGTCGTCACCCGGCGCACCCGCAGCAGCGGACTCGTGCGGCGGACGCCGAGCAGCTCCGCGTCCTGCGCGCCCGCCGCCACTGCGTCGATGACGTGCTCGCCGTAGGCGAAGACCAGGCCGGTGGCGTCGTACAGCCGCTGCCCCCCAGGTGGCCCGGGTCCCGCCCCCGAGGTGGCCGGCGGCCCCTGCCCCCCAGATGACCCGGGCCCCTTGCCCCCGCGATGACCTGGGGCCTTGCCCCCGAGGTGGCCCGGGTCCCGCCCCCGAGGTGGCCGGCGGCCCCTGCCCCCCAGATGACCGGGGTCCGTGCCCCCGACGTGGCCGGGGACCCTCCCGCAGGGGTGGCCGGGAGTGCGGGGGCGGGCGGCCGGGCCGTCGGCACGGGTGCTGCCGCGGCCGGCCGAAACCTGCTCCCGGGGGACGCGCAACGAATCGCCGTTCGGTGCTAGTGGCACGCAATGATTCGCGCACCGGCGCGCAACGGCTCCTCCTTGTCCCGCCGTGCGCGCCGACCGTACCGTCTTTCCTGACCCCAGACTCCCGTTCCGGTGAGGACCACCATGCGCACCGCCCTGCTCCAGAGCTCCGGCCGCCCCGGCTCCGTCGCCGAGAACCTCCGGGTCCTCGACGAGGCCGCGGGCCGGGCCGCGGCCGCGGGCGCCGCGCTGCTGGCCGCCCCCGAGCTGTTCCTGACCGGTTACGCGATCGGCGACGGCATCGGCCGCCTGGCCGAGCCCGCCGACGGCGACTCCGCCGACGCGATCGCCGAGACGGCCACCCGGCACGGCATCGCCGTCGCCTACGGCTACCCGGAGCGGGACGGCGAGACCGTCTACAACTCCGTCCAGCTGATCTCCGCCGACGGCACCCGGCTCGCGAACTACCGCAAGACCCACCTCTTCGGGTGCTTCGAGCGCGACCACTTCACGCCGGGCGATCAGGCGGTCGTCCAGGCCGAGCTGAACGGCCTCACCGTGGGCCTGATGATCTGCTACGACGTGGAGTTCCCGGAGAACGTCCGCGCCCACGCCCTGGCCGGCACCGACCTCCTCGTCGTCCCGACCGCGCAGATGCACCCCTTCCAGTTCGTCGCCGAGTCGATGATCCCGGTGCGCGCCTTCGAGAACCAGATGTACGTCGCCTACGTCAACCGGGTCGGTCAGGAGGGGGAGTTCGAGTTCGTCGGCCTCTCCACGCTCGCCGGCCCCGACGGCGTCGCCCGCACCCGCGCCGGCCGCGCCGAGCAGCTGGTGCTCGCCGACGCCGACCCCGCCTTCCTGGCCGCCTCCCGCGAGGCCAACCCGTACCTGAAGGACCGCCGCCCCGGCCTGTACGGGCCCCTGGTCTGAGCCCCCGAGCCCTCCCCCGAGTCACCCCCGCGCAAGGAGTCCGTACCCCATGACGTCCACGGTGCCCAACGCCGTCGAGCACGCCGACGAGCAGCAGCCGCCGATCACCATGTTCGGCCCGGACTTCCCCTACGCCTACGACGACTTCCTCGCCCACCCGGCGGGCCTCGGCCAGATACCGGCGACCGAGCACGGCACCGAGGTGGCGGTCATCGGCGGCGGTCTGTCCGGCATCGTGGCCGCGTACGAGCTGATGAAGATGGGGCTCAAGCCCGTCGTCTACGAGGCCGACCAGATCGGCGGCCGGCTGCGCACGGTCGGTTTCGAGGGCTGCGACGAGTCGCTGACCGCCGAGATGGGCGCGATGCGGTTCCCGCCCTCCTCCACCGCCCTCCAGCACTACATCGACCTGGTCGGTCTGCGCACGAGCCCCTTCCCGAACCCGCTGGCCGAGGCGACCCCCTCCACCGTCGTCGACCTCAAGGGCGAGTCGCACTACGCCGAGACCGTCGACGACCTGCCCCAGGTGTACCGGGACGTCGCCACCGCCTGGAACAGGTGCCTCGAGGAGGGCGCCGACTTCTCCGACATGAACCGCGCCATGCGCGAGCGCGACGTGCCGCGCATCCGCGAGATCTGGGCGAAGCTGGTCGAGAAGCTCGACAACCAGACCTTCTACGGCTTCCTCTGCGACTCCGAGGCCTTCAAGTCCTTCCGCCACCGCGAGATCTTCGGCCAGGTCGGCTTCGGCACCGGCGGCTGGGACACCGATTTCCCCAACTCCATCCTGGAGATCCTGCGGGTCGTCTACACCGAGGCCGACGACCACCACCGCGGCATCGTCGGCGGCTCCCAGCAGCTGCCGCTGCGCCTGTGGGAGCGCGAGCCGGAGAAGGTCGTCCACTGGCCGTACGGCACCTCGCTGAAGTCCCTGCACCTCGACGGCGAGCCCCGCCCGGCGGTGACCCGGCTGCACCGCACCGCGGGCAACCAGATCACGGTGACCGACGCGAACGGCGACATCCGCACCTACCAGGCGGCGATCTTCACCGCCCAGTCCTGGATGCTGCTGTCCAAGATCGCCTGTGACGACTCGCTCTTCCCGATCGACCACTGGACCGCGATCGAGCGCACCCACTACATGGAGTCCTCGAAGCTCTTCGTCCCGGTGGACCGGCCGTTCTGGCTCGACAAGGCCGTCGACGAGCGGGGGAACCCCACCGGCCGGGACGTCATGTCGATGACGCTCACCGACCGCATGACCCGCGGCACCTACCTGCTGGACGACGGCCCGGACAAGCCCGCCGTCATCTGTCTCTCCTACACCTGGTGCGACGACAGCCTGAAGTGGCTGCCGCTGTCCGCGAACGAGCGGATGGAGGTCATGCTGAAGTCGCTCGGCGAGATCTATCCGAACGTCGACATCCGCAAGCACATCATCGGCAACCCGGTGACCGTCTCCTGGGAGAACGAGCCCTACTTCATGGGCGCGTTCAAGGCCAACCTCCCGGGCCACTACCGCTACCAGCGGCGCCTGTTCACGCACTTCATGCAGGACCGGCTGCCCGCGGACAAGCGGGGCATCTTCCTCGCCGGCGACGACATCTCCTGGACGGCCGGCTGGGCCGAGGGCGCCGTCCAGACCGCGCTGAACGCGGTCTGGGGCGTCATGCACCACTTCGGTGGCCGGACCGACGCGGCCAACCCGGGCCCGGGCGACCTCTACGACGAGGTCGCGCCGGTGGAACTGCCCGAGGACTGACCGGGAGCGGGACCGAAGGCGCGCGCGGCCGGCCTCAGACTCCGGCCGCCCGCGCCTTTTCGTACACCTGCGCCGCGATGTCCTTCAGCTCCTCCGCGTCCCGTGCCAGGCCCTGGAGGTCGACCATGATCTCCTCGAAGCCGAGCTGCGCGTGTGCGATCAGGTCGTCGATGGTCTCCTCCACCGTCGCCTTGTGGAGCCGGCCGGTGGCCTCCTGCGCCCTCGGCAGCCGGTAGCTGTTCACCCGCAGGACCGTCCGGATGGGCTCCGTGCGGCCTCGCTCCTCCGCCAGTTCCCGCAGCCGGCGCCACTCCTCGGCGACCACCTCCGGCTTGCCGATGTTCACCGGCAGCCAGCCGTCGGCGTGGTCCACGAGCCGCCGCCAGGCCCGTTTGTTGCCCGCCGCCAGCATGATCGGGATCCGCCGGGCGGGCTTGGGCCCGACGACCGCGGAGGGGATCGTGGAGAACGGCCCGTCGTGAATGACCGGATCCGGACCCCACACCTTGCGGCACACCTCGATGACCTCGTCCAGCACCGCCCCGCGCTCCTCGAACGGCCGGACGCCCGAGGCCGCGTACTCGGCCAGGGACCAGCCAGTGCCGAAGCCCGCGATCACCCGGCCGCCGCTCGCCGCGTCCAGCGAGGCCAGGGCCTTGGCGAGCTGGAACGGCACGTGCAGCGGCGCCACCAGGACGCTCGCGCCGAGCCTCGCCCGCTCCGTGGCCGCCGCCGCCAGGGTCAGCGTGACCAAAGGATCCGCCGTGTTGCGGTACTCGTCGGGCCAGGCCATGCCCTCGATGCCGTACAGGCCCTGGGTGGCGGGCTCGGCGAACAGGGCCCGTTCGAAAACCCACAGGCTTTCGTAGCCGATCTGCTCGGCCGCGCGTGCCACGTCCGGCACGTCCTTGCCGAGGGCGTACTGCTGCATCTGGGGAAGACCGAGACCGAGCCTGGTCGCCATACCACTGCTCCTCTGCAATCGGATACCGCGGCCTCAACGTGCCGTCCGCCGCGGGTAGTTCCGCGGTCCGCGCAGGGCGACGAGAACCGGCCATCTCAGTCGGGCAGAGGGGTCAGCAGCATCCGGCCGGCGAAGCCGACGGCCGCGTCCAGCCGCTCGGTGAACTCCTCGGCGACGTCCTCGAAGCGGCGCAGTGTCCACAGTGCGCGCGCCGCCGACCAGGTCGCGTCCCGGGCCCGCTCCAGGCTCCACGAGCCCAGCAGATGGGTGAGCGGGTCGGCGATCTGCAGCAGGTCGGGGCCCGGCATCAGCTCGTCGCGGATGCGCTCCTCGAGGGCCACGAGGAGGTCGCCCACTCGGTCGAACTCGTCCTCCAGCTCGGCGGGTTCGCAGTCCAGCTCACGGCAGGTGTCGACCACGGCGAGCGCCAGATCGTGTCCGATGTGGGCGTTGATGCCCGCCAGCGCGAACTGCAGTGGCCGTACACCGGGGTGCCGGCGCAGCTGGAACAGCGGCCGCCAGCAGGCGGGGGGACGGCGGTCGGCGCCCGCCGCGTCGACCGCCGCCAGATAGCGCCCGGCGAACCGCACGTCCAGCGCGATCGCGGCCCGCGGGTCGGTGAACAGCCCGCTGTCCAGGCACCGGTCGACCTCCTCGGTGACGGCGAGGTAGACGCGGTTGAACACGGCGACCCCGTCCCGCTCGGGCAGGGCCGCGTCGAGCGCGCGCATCCGGGAGACGACCGCGTCGACGGGAGTGGTGAGGTATTCCGACCGCGCCATGGGGGAAGGGTCCCAGCCCCGGACCGGCCGGCGCACCGACCGGCCCGGCGCTTCGCCGGAACGGGGGAACATCGGACGCCGCGAGGCATCGCCGGGCCCGTGCGGACAGCCCCCTCGTGCCGGTTACGGCTCGGCGCGCGGTGTCTCGTCGTTGTAGCTGGAGGTGCCCTCGTCCAGCAGGGGCTCCTGCTTCTTCAGGTGGGCCGGGGCGAACGCGCGCAGCGCGTGGTAGCCGGTGATGACGACCAGGGTGCCCAGGGCGATACCGCTGAGCGAGAAGTTGTCGGAGAACTTCATGCTGACGTTGCCGACGCCGATGATGATGCCCGCGGCGGCCGGCACCAGGTTCAGCGGGTTGCGCAGGTCGACCTTGGCGTTGAGCCAGATCTGGGCGCCGAGCAGGCCGATCATGCCGTAGAGGATCACGGTGATGCCGCCCAGCACACCGCCCGGGATCGCGGCCACGACCGCGCCGAACTTCGGGCAGACGCCGAACAGCAGGGCGAAGCCGGCCGCGGCCCAGTAGGCGGCGGTGGAGTAGACGCGGGTCGCGGCCATCACGCCGATGTTCTCGGAGTAGGTGGTGTTCGGCGGGCCGCCCACCGCGGTCGACAGCACGGAGGCGACGCCGTCCGCCGAGATCGCCGTACCGAGCTTGTCGTCCAGCGAGTCGCCGGTCATCTCGCCGACCGCCTTGACGTGCCCCGCGTTCTCCGCGACCAGCGCGATCACGACGGGCAGCGCGACCAGGATCGCCGACCACTGGAAGCTCGGCCCGTGGAAGGAGGGCAGGCCGACCCAGTCGGCCTTGGACACACCGGAGAGGTCCAGGCGCCAGTGGTCGGTGACCTTGCCGTCCGGGCTCATCGAGTGGATCTTGCCGAAGATCCGGTCGAAGGCCCAGGAGACGCCGTACCCGAAGACCAGGCCGAGGAAGATCGCGATGCGTGACCAGAAGCCGCGCAGGCAGACCACGGAGAGTCCCGTGAACAGCATGACGAGCAGGGCCGTCCACTGGTCCTGCGGCCAGTAGGTGGACGCGGTCACCGGGGCGAGGTTGAAGCCGATCAGCATGACCACCGCGCCGGTGACGATCGGCGGCATCGCCGCATGGATGATCCGCGCACCGAAGCGCTGCACCGCCAGACCGATCAGGAACAGCACGGCGCCGACGACCAGGACCGCGCCGGTCACGGTGGCGCTCGTGCCGCCCTGCGCCCGGATGACGGCGGCCACACCCACGAACGACAGCGAGCAGCCGAGGTAGCTAGGCACCCGGCCGCGGGTGGCGAGCAGGAAGATCACGGTCGCCACGCCCGACATCATGATCGCCAGGTTCGGGTCCAGACCCATGAGTACGGGAGCGACGAAGGAGGCGCCGAACATCGCGACCACGTGCTGGGCGCCCAGGCCCACCGTGCGCGGCCAGGAGAGCCGTTCGTCGGGGCGTACCACCGCTCCGGGTGCGGGCGTGCGCCCGTCACCGTGCAGTTTCCAGCGCACGCCGAGGTCCATGGTGGTTTTCGCTTTCTTACGTACGTGATGACGGTCCGGACCATTGTCAGGGGTACCTGGCGGCTCTACGCTCGCACGGTCCTCCTCGTGAACGGTGTTCATATAGCTGAATCAGATCGGAGAGTGCAGATGAGTGGAAGACCCCGTGCGGCCGCGCTCCTCGCCGCCGTGGTGACCTTCGGCGCCCTGCTCGTGCCCTCCGCGCACGCGGCGCCGCAGGTCCCGAGGACCGCCGTCCTCGACGGCGCCCGTCTCCAGCAGACCCGGGCCCGCCTCGAGCACGACCCCGGACTGCGGCGCACCCTGCGGGACCTGACGGCCCGCGCGGACGCCTGGCTGGACCAGGGACCCTGGACGGTCGTCGACAAGCCGAAGCCCGCCCCCGGCGGCGACGTCCACGACTATCTGAGCCAGGCCCCCTACTGGTGGCCCACGACCGCCCCCACCGCCGACAACCCGTGGGGCTGCCCGTACGTCCAGCGTGACGGCGAGCGCAATCCGGAGGTCGACAGCGGCACGGACCGGCAGGACGTCGAGAAGGTCTTCGACTCCGCGTACGACCTCTCGCTCGCCTGGTACTACACGGGCAGGCGGAGCTACGCCGAGAAGGCCGGGCTGATCCTGCGCACCTGGTTCCTGGACCCCGCGACCCGGATGAACCCCGACCTGGACCATGCCCAGTTCATCCCCTGCAAGTACGACGGCCGGGCCATCGGGATCATCGACTTCTCGCAGTCGTACACCAGCGTCCTCGACGCCCAGGCGATCCTCGCCACGGGCGCGCCCGGCTGGACCGCCCGGGACCGCGCCGCCATGGGCGGATGGAACTCCGGCCTTCTCGGCTGGCTGAGGGACGGCGACTTCGGCAAGCAGGAGTGTGCCGCGGCCAACAACCACGGCACCTTCTACGACCTGCAGCTCGCCGCGCTCGCCTACGCCACCGGGGACACGGCTCTGGCCCGGCGGACCGTGCTCGGCGCGCGTGCCGGGCGGATCGACCCGCAGATCGCGGGGGACGGCGGCCAGCCGCAGGAGCTGGCCCGCACCCGCAGCTGGCACTACTCGACCTTCGATCTGGTCGCCTACACCCGGCTCGCCGCCATCGGCCGGCACGTCGGCGTGAACCTCTGGAGCCACCGGGGCCCGGACGGGCAGAGCGTGCTGAAGGCGGTCGACTATCTGCTGCCGGCCGCGACCGGCGCCGCCGCCTGGCCGCATCCGGAGCTGGAGTTCCACCGCTACGCGGCGAGCGACGTCGTGCACGCGGCGGCGGACGCCGGGGACGCGGCGGCGAAGCGGGCCGTACCGATGCTCCAGGCGCCGCCCGGCGGCGACCTGTGGGCACTGCGCCCCGCCGCCGAACAACTGGACTCGATCGCGGGCTGACCGGCCGCCTTCCCCGGGCACGGGGCCGGCGGGCCGCTGACCAGCGGTCCGTCCGGACGGGGATCCTGAGCGGTCGCTTAGTATGGATGGGCCCGGGGGTGTGCACGTCCCGTTCGTCCGGGGTGTGCACGCCTCGTTCGCCAAGGGCGGCCGCTCCGTCCGTCCGGGGTGTGCGGCCCCGATCCCCATCGCTCAGGAGCCCCGCCCGTGACCACCGAAGCCCCGGCCGCGTCCGCCGTCTCGCACGGCCGGCTGATCCCCGTCACCGTCCACTTCGACGACCTCGACGCGCTCGGGCTCCTGCACAACGCCCGCTACCCGCTGATGGTCGAGCGAGCCTGGACCGAGCTGTGGCACGGGCACGGCATCCGATTCGACGGCGACTGGGCCGCGGCCGGCGACGCCTGCAACGCCGTCAAGGAACTGCGGATCGGCTACGACGCTCCGGTGACCCGGCCGGGCACCTACGCCGTCCACCTCTGGCTGGAGCGGCTCGGCACCACCGGCCTGACCTACGGTTTCCGCTTCTGCTCGGCCGACGGCTCGCAGACCTACGCCCACGGCACCCGGGTGCTGGTCCGGCTGGACGCGGCGACCCTGCGGCCCGCGCCGTGGACCGCGGCCTTCAGGGCCGCGGGTCGGGAACTGCTGCGGCCTGCGGACTGATCTCCCTGCGGCCACCGCGCTCCGCGGTGCGCAGCACCCCGGCGAACACCGCGAGCCCGCACGCCAGCGCCGTCACCACGCAGAACGACACCACCAGGCTGCTCGCCTGCGCCACCCCGCCGATCAGGCTCGGAGCGATCAGCCCCGACGTGTAGGTGATGGTCGCGACGCCCGCGATGGCCTGGCTCGGGTTGGGCCCGGAGTGCCCGGCCGCCGCGAAGCACAGCGGTACGACGACCGCGATGCCGAGGCCCGTCAGCGCGAACCCGCCCATCGCCACGGCCGGATGCCCGGCGAGGACGATCAGCAGCCCGCCCAGCACGGCCAGGACCCCGCCCGCCCGGACCGTGTGTACCGCGCCGAAACGGTTCACCACGGCGTCTCCGGCGATCCGGGCCACCGCCATGGTCAGCATGAAGCCGGTCGTGGAGGCCGCCGCGAGGCCGGCCGAACCGTCCAGCCGGTCCCGCAGGAACACCGCCGACCAGTCCAGGCTCGCGCCCTCGGCGAACACCGCACAGAAACCGACCGTGCCGATCAGCAGCGCGGAGCGGGGCGGGAGGGCGAAGCGCGGCGGCGGTTCCTCGTCCCCGGCCGGCTGCACGTCGAGCACCCAGCCGCAGGCCAGCAGGCCCAGGAGGGTGAGCGTGGCCGCGGCGAGCGCGTGGTGCAGGCGGGCGTCGGCGCCGAGGTGTGCGGCGAGCGTGCCCGCCGCCGAGCCGATCAGCGCCCCCGCGCTCCACATGCCGTGCAGGCCCGACATGATCGACTTGTCCAGCCGCCGCTCGATCTCGACCCCCAGCGCGTTCATGGCGACGTCGGCCATGCCCGCGGTGGCGCCGTAGACGAACATCGCCAGGCACAACGTGTACAGGTTCGTCGCCAGGGACGGCAGGGTCAGCGACAGGGTCCACAGCGCGAGCAGTCCGCGCAGGGCCGTACGGCTGCCGAGGCGGTGGCTGATCCGGCCCGCGAGCGGCATCGCGCACGAGGCGCCGAGCGCCGTGAAGGCCAGCGCGAACCCCAACCGGCCCGCGCTGAGCGAGGCGTGGTCCTGGATCCACGGCACGCGGGTCGCGAACGAGCCGGTCACGGCGCCGTGCACGGCGAACACGGCCGCCACGGCGTACCGGGCGTGCCGCACCTCGTCATGTGCGCAGCCGACGTCACTCATCTCCCCGCCCCTCCCCGGGGGTTCCCCGGACACACCTCCGATGCACGCGCCGTAAACTATCAGGGACCCTGCCTGATAGATAGATGCCTTCACGGCCGCGGGCGCCCCCGGGTGGTCGCGGCGATCTGGGAGGATTCCCGCCATGCCCGCATCACCCAGCACCGCCCGGGCCATCAACGACCGGCTCGCCCTGCGGCTGCTGCAGCAGGAGGGCCCGCTGACGGCGGGGCAGTTGAAGCAGCTGACCGGACTGTCCCGGCCGACGGTCGCCGACCTCGTCGAACGCCTCACGGACGCCGGGCTGATCACGGTGGTCGGCGAGTCCGGGGAACAGCGCCGCGGCCCCAACGCCCGGCTGTACGGCATCGTCGCCGGGCGCGCCCACCTCGCCGCCCTCGACGTCCGCACCGAGGGTGTCTTCGTGCTCGTCTCCGACCTGGTCGGGCGGGTGCTCGCGGAGGCGTCGGTGCCGATCGGCGGCGACGCCGGCACCGGACCGGCCGTGGAGCGGGCGGTCGCCGCGGTGGAGCGGACCGCCAAGGAGGCCGGGGCGGACCGGCTGCACACCGTCGGCATCGGCGCACCCGGTCTCATCGACCCGGCCACCGGCGACCTGCGCGACTCCGCAGGCCTGCCCGCCTGGCACCGCAGCCTGGCCGCGGCCCTGCAGGAACGCCTGCCGGGGGCCCGGGTCACGGTGGAGAACGAGACCAACCTGGCCGCCCTGGCCGAGCAGCGCGAGGGGGCCGCGCGCGACCGGGACACCTTCGTCCTGCTGTGGCTCGGCCACGGCGTCGGCGCCGCGGTCGTCCTCGACGGAACGCTGCGCCGCGGTTCCTCGGGAGGTACGGGCGAGATCGGCTTCCTGCCGGTCCCGGGGACCGGCTCACTGCCTTCGGCCACCGACTGCGACGGCGGCTTCCACTCCCTGACGGGGGCGGCGGCGATCGTCTCCCTGGCGGCGCGGTGCGGCCTGCCGGTGCCGTCCGCGCCGGACGGACCGGGAGCGGCCGGCGCGGTGCGGAAAGCGGCGGCGGAAGTGTCCCCGGAGCCGGCGTCGGCCGTGCCGGCGGCGGCTTCCCCCGCCCACCGCTTCCTCCACACCCTGGCCGACCGGGTCGCCGTCGGCATCGCCTCCGTCGTGGCCGTCCTGGACCCCGGATGCGTGGTGCTCGGCGGGGAGGTGGGCCGGGCCGGGGGAGCGGTCCTCGCCGGGCTCGTGGCGGAGCGGCTGCGCCGTATGTCGCCCCTGCCCACCGAGGTGCGGCCGAGCGCGCTCGGCGGGACGGCCGTGCTGCGCGGCGCGCTCCTGACGGCCCGGGAGCGAGCGCAGGACGAACTGTTCGCACCCCCCGAGCGCTGACCCGGGCATCGCGACCGCCGGCCCGGCGGTGCGCGCTGCCCGGGGCCGGCCCGCGCCCCGAACTCCACGCCGGACGGGGCGGACTTCGCGCGCCCGACCCGCCGGAGACTCCCCGCCCGCCCCGCCGCGGACTCCGCGCCCGCCCCGCCGCAGACTCACCGGGCGGCGGTTCGGCCCGCTGACGGCCCGGCGGCGGGCAAGGGCCGTCGTCACCGCCGCCGGACCCGCCCGAACCCTAAAAGGACTAGACCAGTGTGGTCAATGGGTCCGGACCAAGGTCAAGGCTCCCGGCGGGTGCGGCAGTTGGCCGGGGTGACTGCGCGGCGCAAGTCCAGCGACACGGGCTGTGAGCGAGCCCACATCCGCCGCCCGCCTGGCCGGGCGGCGGGCGTGGCACACTGGCCCTGTACCAGAAGCAGCGCACTCCGGGGTCGGTGAAAGTCCGAACCGGCGGTTATAGTCCGCGACCCGGCCGCTTCCAGCGGCCGGTTGACCAGGTGGAATTCCTGGACCGACGGTTAAAGTCCGGATGGGAGGCAGTGCGCGGCGGGCGGGCACGCATGTGCGCGCCGCCGTATCTGGGCTCGTCCGTATTCCGGACGGGTCCTCTTCGGCGTCGCCCCCGATGTGCTCACCCGTACATGCTGTCGTCATCGACAGGCCCCGGAGTCCGTGCCCAACGAGGCAGGAGGACCCGGGAAGTGTTCACCGGAATCGTCGAAGAACTGGGTGAGATCACCGCCGTCGAGAATCTCGGCGACGCCTCGCGTTTCCGGCTCCGCGGCCCCGTCGTCACCGAGGGCGCGCAGCACGGCGACTCCATCGCCGTGAACGGGGTCTGTCTGACCGTGGTCGACCACGAGGGCGACGAGTTCACCGCCGACGTCATGGCCGAGACACTGAACCGCTCCAGCCTGGGCGCGCTCACCGTCGGCTCCCGAGTCAACCTGGAGCGCCCCACCGCCGTGGGCGCACGCCTCGGCGGGCACATCGTGCAGGGGCACGTCGACGGCACCGGACAGGTGCTGGGGCGCACGCCCTCCGAGAACTGGGAGATCGTCAAGATCTCGCTCCCCGCGGACCTCGCCCGCTATGTCGTCGAGAAGGGCTCCATCACGGTCGACGGCATCAGCCTCACCGTCGTCGAAGCCGGCGCCGACCACTTCACCGTCAGCCTCATCCCGACCACCCTCGCCCTGACCACGCTCGGCGTGAAGCAGCCCGGCGACCCGGTCAACCTCGAGGTCGACGTCATCGCCAAGTACGTCGAGCGGCTGCTCGCGACCGGACAGGGGGGCGACCGGTGAACTGGCTGAACACCGACGCGTTCACCCTCTTCGACCAGCACATCATCTGGTCGGACATGGTCGGCAACATCCTCGGCCTGATCACCCTGGCCCTCGGCTGGCGCCGCTCCCTGCTGACCTGGCCCGTGCAGTTCCTGTCCGGCCTCGTCCTCTTCGCCGCCTTCTACGGCCACCTCACCGGCAGCGCCGGCAAGCAGGCCGTCGTCATGGCCGTCGCGCTGTACGGCTGGTGGCAGTGGCGGCGCGACAGGGACCGCTCCGCCGACGGGCACATCACCCCCCGCTTCGCCACCTGGCGGGAGCGGGCCGCCATGCTCGCCGCGGCCGCCGTCGGCACGGTCGCCGTCGCCCTGCTCTTCACGGCGTACCCGAAGCTGTCCTGGGACCCCTGGCCGGACGCCTACATCTTCGTCGGCACCGTCGTCGCCATGTACGCCCAGGCCAAGGGCATGGTCGAGTTCTGGTTCGCCTGGCTGCTCGTCGACCTCGTCGGCGTCCCCCTCAACTTCGCCAACGGCTACGCCTTCTCCGGTTTCGTCTACGTCATCTACGGCGCACTCGTCCTGTGGGGCATGCGCGACTGGTGGCTGCGCTCCCGCAGGAGCCCGCGGCCCGTCCTGGAAGGAGCCCCGGCATGACCTCGGCACCGCCGCTGTACGGCACGGACACCATCGAGAGCTTCGGGCTCGACCCCGTCGAACAGGCCATCGCCGACATCGCGGCCGGTCGCCCGATCGTCGTCGTGGACGACGAGGACCGGGAGAACGAGGGCGACCTCGTCATCGCCGCCGAGAAGGCGACCCCCGAGATCATCGCGTTCATGATGAGCGAGTGCCGGGGCCTGATCTGCGCCCCCATGGAGGGCGAGGAGCTGGACCGGCTCCGGCTGCCGCAGATGGTCGAGGACAACACCGAGTCGATGAAGACCGCGTTCACCGTCTCCGTCGACGCCTCGGCCGCGCACGGCGTGAGCACCGGCATCTCGGCCGCCGACCGCGCGACGACCCTCCAGCTGCTCGCGAGCGGCACGGCCGAGCCGGTGGACTTCGTCCGGCCCGGTCACGTCTTCCCGCTGCGCGCCAGGCCCGGCGGGGTGCTGGTCCGCGACGGCCACACCGAGGCCGCCGTCGACCTCGCCCGGCTCGCCGGCCTCCGCCCGGCCGGCGCCATCGTGGAGATCGCCGGCGAGGACGGCCGGATGCTCCGGCTGCCCGAGCTGATCCCGTTCGCCCGCAAGCACGGCCTGACGATCATCTCCATCGAGGACCTGATCGCCTACCGCCGCGGCAGCGAGCCCACCGTCCGCCGCGAGGCCGAGACCCGCCTGCCCACCGCGCAGGGCACCTTCACCGCCTACGGCTACCGGTCCGCCGCCGACGGCGTCGAGCACGTCGCCCTCGTCCACGGCGACATCGGCGACGGCCGGGACGTCCTGGTGCGCGTCCACTCCGAGTGCCTGACCGGCGACGTCTTCGGCTCCCTGCGCTGCGACTGCGGCCCCCAGCTGAACGCCGCCCTGGGCCGGATCCAGGAGGAGGGCCGCGGAGTCGTCGTCTACCTGCGCGGACACGAGGGGCGCGGTATCGGCCTGCTGTCCAAGCTGCGCGCCTACGAGCTCCAGGAGCAGGGCCACGACACCCTCGACGCCAACATCGAACTCGGGCTGCCGGCCGACGCCCGCGACTACGGCGCCGGCGCGCAGATCCTCGCCGACCTCGGGGTGCGCGGCGTCCGGCTCATGACCAACAACCCCGACAAGACCGAAGCGCTGCTGCGCCACGGCCTGGAGGTCACCGGCCGGGTGCCGATGCCGATCCAGGCCGGCGAGCACAATCTGCGGTACCTGCGCACCAAGCGGGACCGGATGGGCCACGACCTGCCCTGGCTGGACACCCCCGCGGTGACGGTCTCGGCGGCCACCTGTGGCAATCAGTGAGCACGAAGGCATTTAGGAGAGACGTGAGCGGCAAGGGTGCACCGGAACTGTCCGTACGCAACGTGAGCGACCTGCGGGTCTCCGTCATCGCGGCGCAGTGGCACGACAAGGTGATGGACGGTCTGGTGAACGGCGCCCTGCGCGCCCTGCACGACCTGGGGATCGACGAGCCGACCCTGATCAGGGTTCCGGGCAGCTTCGAGCTGCCGGTCGCCGCCAAGGTCCTCGCGGGCCGCGGCTACGACGCGGTGGTGGCCCTCGGCGTCGTCATCCGGGGCGGCACCCCGCACTTCGAGTACGTGTGCCAGGGCGTCACCCAGGGCCTGACCCAGGTCTCCGTCGAGACCGGCGTCCCCGTCGGCTTCGGCGTGCTCACCTGCGACACCGAGGAGCAGGCCCTGGACCGGGCCGGCATCGAGGGCTCCACCGAGGACAAGGGGCACGAGGCGGTGACGGCCGCGGTGGCGACCGCCGCCACCCTGCGCTCAGTATCCGAACCCTGGCACTAGGCCGGCCACCACAACGGCTAGGGTGGGGCTCACCATGTCCAAGAAGACGTTCGAGGAGCTCTTCACCGAGCTCCAGCACAAGGCAGCCCAGGGCGATCCCGCCACCTCCCGCACCGCCGAGCTGGTCGGCAAGGGCGTCCATGCCATCGGCAAGAAGGTCGTCGAGGAGGCCGCCGAGGTCTGGATGGCCGCCGAGTACGAGGGCAGGGAAGCGGCCGCCGAGGAGATCTCGCAGCTGCTCTACCACGTCCAGGTGATGATGGTCGCCCGCGGGATCTCCCTGGACGACGTCTACGCCCACCTGTGAACCGCGCCGGTTCACGAGCCACTCTCTCAAAACGCGAAGGAAGCCGACCTCATGCTGCGCATCGCCGTCCCCAACAAGGGTTCCCTGTCCGGCCCTGCGGCGGAGATGCTGCATGAGGCCGGCTACCTGCAGCGCCGCGAGTCCAAGGAACTGCGGATCGTCGACCCGGAGAACGAGGTCGAGTTCTTCTACCTCCGCCCCCGCGACATCGCGATCTACGTCTCCTCCGGCCGCCTCGACATCGGCATCACCGGCCGTGACCTGCTGATCGACTCCGGCGCCGACGCCGAGGAGATCCTGCCGCTCGGCTTCGCCCGCTCCACCTTCCGCTTCGCCGCCAAGCCGGGCACGGCGGACGGCATCGCGGACCTCAAGGGCCGCACGGTCGCCACCTCCTACGAGGGGATCGTCGCCAGGCACCTCGACGACAGCGGCATCGAGGCCTCCGTCGTCCACCTCGACGGCGCCGTGGAGACCGCGATCGAGCTGGGCGTGGCCGAGGTCATCGCCGACGTCGTGGAGACCGGCACCAGCCTGCGCAACGCGGGCCTGGAGGTCTTCGGCGAGCCGATCATGAAGTCCGAGGCCATCGTCGTCCGCCGCACCGGCGCCGGCGCCGGCGCCGACGAGGCCGCCGAGCCGAAGGTCCAGCAGTTCCTGCGCCGCCTCCAGGGCGTCCTGGTCGCGCGGACGTACGTGATGATGGACTACGACTGCCGCGTCGAGCAGCTGGAGAAGGCCGTCGCGCTCACCCCCGGCCTGGAGTCCCCGACCGTCTCCCCGCTGCACAACGAGGGCTGGGTCGCGGTCCGCGCCATGGTTCCCGCCAAGGAGGCGCAGCGGATCATGGACGACCTCTACGCCATCGGCGCCCGCGCCATCCTGACCACGGCCATCCACGCCTGCCGCCTGTAAGGGACACGCACCGAGATGCCCGACCTTCCCACCCTCCCCGTCACCTTCCGGCCCGGCCGCACCCGGGCCGTCCTGCTCGGCGCCGGCGTCGCGATACTGCTGGTGCTCTCCGCGATCGCGATGCTGCTGGAGCTCGGCCCGGGGGAGCGGCTCACCTTCATCCTCACCGGGGCGCTCATCTTCTGGGTGCTGGCGCGCCTCGCCCGGGTGAAGGTCGTCGCCGACGACTCCGGCGTCACCGTCGTGAACATCGCCGGCACGCGCCGCCTGGACTGGGCGGAGATCGTCCAGGTCAACCTCCGTCCGGGCGACCCCTGGGTGTTCATCGACCTCAGCGACGGCACCAGCCTGCCCGCGCTCGGCATCCAGCCGGGCATCGCCAAGCAGCGGGCCGTCGCCGACGCGCGGGCCCTGCGGGCGCTGGCCGAAGCCCGCTCGACGGTCCACGGCACCCAAGATCAGGGCTGACTCGGGGGCCTCCGCCCTGCCCTACCGCCCCATGTCTTGATTAATCTGGTGAGTGGAGGCGTTTCGCTGCGCCTCCGCCCCTGTGCGCCGCCCGGCACCCAGGGATTCCTGCTACCCGAGGAGTGACCCTCTCCGGCGATGGACGGATCGTCCTGTAGTACCTGCGCCGCCCCGACCCGACATACCGGGAAGGCGGTGGCCTCGTGACCATCTCCCTGCTGCTCCTCGGAGCGGCGTTCCTGCTCATCCTGGCCAACGGTTTCTTCGTGGCCGCCGAGTTCGGCCTGGTGACGGTCGAGCGCCCGGACGCCGAGAAGGCCGCCGCCGACGGCGACCGACGCGCCCGTACGGTCGTGGAGTCGCTGAAGGAGCTTTCCTTCCAGCTCTCCGGCACCCAGCTCGGCATCACCATCACCTCCCTGGTCGTCGGCATGCTCGCCGAACCGGCTCTGGCCGGGCTGCTGCACGGCCCCTTCGCCGCGCTCGGCCTGCCCGAGGGCGTCGTCTCCGGGATCGCCGTGATCGTCGGCATGCTGCTGGCCTCCGCGATCCAGATGGTGATCGGCGAACTCGTGCCCAAGAACTGGGCGGTGTCCAAGCCCCTGCAGGTCGCGCGCTTCGTGGCCGGCCCGCAGCACCACTTCTCCCGCCTGTTCCGGCCGGTGATCGCCGCGCTCAACACGGTCGCCAACCGGCTGGTGCGCGCCCTCGGCGTCGAACCCGCGGACGAGCTGGCCTCCGCCCGCACCCCGGGCGAACTGGTGTCCTTGGCCCGGCACTCCGCGCAGGCCGGCGCGCTGGAGCAGGACACGGCCGACCTGTTCGTCCGCACCCTCTCCCTGGGCGAGCTGACCGCGCAGCACGTCATGACCCCCCGCGTGAAGGTCAGCGCCCTGCAGGCCTCGGCCACCGCCGAGGACGTGGTCAACCTCACCCGGGCCACCGGCCTGTCCCGCTTCCCCGTCTACCGGGAGAAGATCGACGAGATCGTCGGGATGGCGCACCTGAAGGACGCGCTGGCGATCCCCGCCCACGACCGGCTGCGCACCCCGGTCGGCCGTATCGCCCGCAAGGCGCTCCTCGTCCCCGAGACCCTGCCCGTCCAGCCGCTCCTCGCGCGGCTGCGCAGCGAGCAGCCCATCGCGGTCGTCGTGGACGAGTACGGCGGCACGGCCGGCGTGGTCACCCTGGAGGACATCGTCGAGGAACTCGTCGGCGAGGTCCGCGACGAGCACGACGCCAAGGACATGCCCGAGCTGGCCGCCGCCCCGCCCGAGGAGGGCAGGCCGGCCTGGGACGTCGACGGCAGCTGCCGTGTCGACATCCTGCAGCGGATAGGCCTCGACGTGCCCGAGGGGCCGTACGAGACCGTGGCCGGCCTGGTCGCCGACCTGCTCGGCCGCATCCCGGCCGCCGGCGACCGGGCCGAACTGCCCGGCTGGCGGCTGTCCGTCCGCCAGGTCGGCCACTATCGCGCCGAGCGGGTCCGCCTGGTCAAGACCGTTTCGTCGGTCAACGTGATGGAGGCCGTCCGATGAGCGTCCTCCAACTGGTCTTCGCCGCGCTGCTCGTGCTCACCAACGGCTTCTTCGTCGGCGCCGAGTTCGCGCTCGTCTCCGTCCGCCGCAGCCAGATCGAGCCCCTCGGCACCACCCGGGCCCGCCAGGTGCTCTACGGCCTGGAGCGGCTGCCGCAGATGATGGCCGCCGCGCAGTTCGGCATCACCGTCTGCTCGCTGACGCTCGGCGCGGTCGCCGAGCCGACGGTGGCACATCTGCTGGAGCCGCTGTTCGAGGCGATCCACATCCCGCACGGCATGATCCATCCCCTCGGCTACATCATCGCCCTGGCGGTGGTGGTCTTCTTCCACCTGGTCATCGGCGAGATGGTGCCGAAGAACCTCGCCATGGCGGCGCCCGAGAAGGCGGCCCTGTGGCTCAGCCCGGGCCTGGTCTGGTTCGCCCGCCTGTGCAAGCCGATCACCGTGGCCCTGGGCGCCTGCGCGCAGAGCATCCTGCGGCTCTTCCGCGTCGAGCCGAGGGACGAGGTGGAGGCCGTGGTCACCAGTGAGCAGCTCAACCGGCTGCTGGAGGACTCCGGCCAGGCGGGACTCCTGGGCCCCGAGGAGCAGGAGCGGCTGGAGGACGCCCTGGAGCTGGGCTCCCGTCCGGTGACGGACGTCCTGCTGCGCCGGGAGTCCCTGGTGACGGTGACGCCGTCGGTCACGCCGGGCGAGATCGTGCGGCTGACCGCCCGGACGGGCTACTCCCGGTTCCCGGTCGCTGCGGCGGAGAAGGGGCCCTTCATGGGGTACGTCCACGTGAAGGACGTCCTGGACCTGGAGGAGTCCGAGCGCGCGGTACCGCAGCACGTGTGGCGTCCCATGACCACCCTCCGCGCCGAGCTGCCGCTGGACGACGCGCTCACGGTGATGCGCCGAGCGGCCACGCACCTGGCCCAGGTGGCGGACTCCTCCGGACGGGTGCTGGGGCTGGTGGCCCTGGAGGATGTCCTGGAGATGCTGGTGGGTGAGGTACGGGACCCGGCGCACCGCCAGCCGGCCGACGTCAGGCTGACGGAACCGAGGGTCAGCGGCGAGCCGGAGCAGGCGTTGGCGACGTAGCGCACGAACGGCCCCGCCCACCGGTCCGGCCCCTCGCGGGGACCGTCCGGTGGCGGGTGCCGTCCGGCCGCGGGCGCGTGGTGGCTGGTCGCGCGGTTCCCCGCGCCCCCGGGGGGTGCGGCGCGGTGGGTCGCGTGGCCGGCGCTGCCGCGGGCGGTCGTGCCGCTGGTGTGGCACGGGTGGGCGCGGCGGCACCCCGCCGGGCGGCCGAGTGGCGTCCACGGCCGCGGCGGCGGCTCAGGTGGCTAGACAGCCGACGGGTCCTGTGGGCCGCGGCCCGAGAGCACCTCGCCGTAGGCCTGCATCAGGTCGGGCAGGCGTAAGGTCGCCAGGTCCTCGCGGGACAGCGACCCGGGATACGTCGACAGCCGCAGATCCCGGTACGCGCAGCTCTTCTCGTACAGCGTCCGCAGGAACCGTCCGTTGCCCAGCTCGTCGATCCACTCCTGATCGACGACGTGCCCGGCGATCGACCGCAGCTCGTCCAGCGCCTCCTCGTCCCACGTGTCCCCGTTGTCCCCGGCCAGCACCTTCCCGATCTCGGTGAGTTCCCCCGGCCGGTACGACGGGAAGTCGACGCGGGTGGTGAAGCGGGAGGAGAGCCCGGGGTTCGCCGCGAGCAGCCGGTCCATGCCCTCCGGATAGCCGGCCAGGATCACCACCAGGTGGTCCCGGTTGTCCTCGGCCCGCTTGAGCAGCACCTGCAGCGCCTCGTCGCCGTACGCGTCCCCCTTGCCGTACCCGGAGTTGGACAGCGAGTACGCCTCGTCCACGAACAGCACCCCGCCGATCGCGGAGTCGATCAGCTCGTTGGCCTTCACGGCCGTCTGCCCGAGGTACTCGCCCACCAGGTCGGCCCGCTGGGCCTCCACCAGGTGATCCCCGCCGAGCAGGCCCAACGCGTAGAACACCCGCCCGAGAATCCGCGCGACCGTGGTCTTGCCGGTGCCGGACGGCCCGGAGAAGACGAAGTGACGCTTCGGCGGCTGTACCGGCAGTCCCTGCCCGGTGCGCAGCCGGGCCATGTTCAGCTGCGCGGACAACGCCTTGACCTGGCGTTTGACCGGCTCCAGCCCGACCATGCGCTCCAGCTCCGCGAGCGCCTCCTCCAGCAGCGCCGGGTCGGTCGGACCGGCCGGAACGGTGGACGAGGTGAGCCCCGTCCTCACGCGTACCGCCGGATCGCCCACCGACGGCAGCGGGCCGGTCGGCAGATCCGGTTCCGGCAGCCGCAGATCACGGCCCTCCATGCCGAAGAGCGGATCGAACCCGTCCGGTCCGTCCACGCTGTCCTGCCCGGCACCGGTCAGCGTGATCGCGGCGAGGTCGGCGGCGTCGTCGTAGCCGTCGCCCTCGGCGATCGCGGCGAGCCGTGCCGAGGTGTCCATGAAGGCTGGGTCGACCCGGTGCACCGCGCGGTACAGCGGGAGCGCCGCGGCCGAGCGGCCGGTGCCCTCGTGGGCGCGGGCCAGCCAGTACCGCAGTTCCTTGCGCTGCGGCTGCTCGCTGCGGCAGCGCATCAGCGCCGCCGACAGCAGCGGCTCGGCCTGCCCGTACATCTCCAGCCGCACCCGGGCCATGCCGCCGAACAGGCCCGCCTCGATGCCGAGCAGGGGATCGTTCAGCAGCGGATCGGTGTGCCGGACGAGCTGCTCCCAGTCCTTGACCAGGTAGGCGCGGCAGGCGTGCAGGAAGCGGACCTGCGGATCGGTGTCGACCGGGGGCAGCCCGGCCAGCGCCCGGTCCAGCTCGGGCACGTGCCGGCCGTCCAGCCAGTGCGAGGCGTGCGCCAGCAGCAGATCCCGCGGGCTCTCCAGCACCGGCTGCACCCACCAGCCCAGCCAGTACCAGGAGTTGAGGGATCTGCGGTGCCGGGCGCGCTGTTCGCCGAAGCGCTCGCGGTGCCGGAACATCCTCAGCAGCGCGGTCGTCGTGTCGACCCGCAGCGCGTGCAGCCCGAGCCAGGCGTCGGCCATGCCCGGGTCCATCCGCACCGCGGTGCGGAACTCCTCCTCGGCCTGCGGATAGGCGCCCATCGTGTAGGCGTCCACACCCCGCAGCCAGACCAGATCGGCCGGGGCCTCAGGGCCCTGCGTGCCGAAGTCCATCCGTCCCCCCACAGACCGTGTCCCCGTGGTTCACCACCGGGCAGTCGCCCGGTGGCCGCCGCGGTCGAACCGCTGTGCCGCGGACCGGAGTTGCAGGTGCGCGAGGCAACCGCTCGAAGGTCGCACCGAGGGCATCGTACCCGTGGGGCGACCGCGTGCCGAAGGGGTGCCGCACATGCCGTTCGACGAGGTGGCAGCAGACGGGGCGCACACGGCTCGGTGACCGAGGGTGAGCGAATCGGTGCGCGCGGCGCCGGGGGAAGCGGGCCGAAGGCAGAACGAAGCCCCCGATCACGGGGGAACAACCGGGGGCTTCGCGTCTGAGGGCGGCTCCGAAAGGCCGCACATTCAGAACGTAAGTCCTGTACGGGCCCCCGGTCAAGCACAGTTGAGCACCTGGAGAAGTTCGCCCGGCAAGGCTCTTCACGCCTTCACCACATTGCAGACGGTCCTTCACTGTGGGTAGCGATTTGGTCCGGTCCAGGGGACTTCCCCGGCCCCGGCAGCATCTCGTACCCCTCATCTGTCTGCAGCACCAGGAGATCGGCATGGGGGCGCGAAGGGTCGGCGGCGAAGTGCGCGCGCTCCGCCGTGACCCAGCCGTCCCAGAACTCCCGCAGCTGCGCCCCGTCCCGCGACCGCCCGCGCGCCCAGGACTCGTCCGCCGGCAGCTCCATCCACAGCAGCCGCGCCAGATGCGGCCGCAGCGCCCGGCGGCCGGCCCCGACGCCCTCGATCAGTACGACGGGTGCGGGCGGCAGCGGGCGCGGGGCGCCGAACGCGCGGGCGTGCCAGTCGTAGGGGGCGTAGTGCGCGCTCTCGCCCCGGGACAGCGGTTCGATCACCTGGGCCAGGAGCCGGCCGGTCCACGCGAAGAGCTGCTCGTGGCCGGAGACGTCGTCGAGGTGGAGCACGGGAGCCCCGCCCAGCGCGGCGGCCAACAGCCCCGCGAAGGTGGACTTTCCGGAACCGGCGTGCCCGTCGACGCCGACGAGCCGGACCGGCCCCACGGAGGGAGGGAGCCCGCGCAGCCGGGCGGCGAGGTCGCGAATGGTGATTCCCGAGGTGTGGTGCGGTGTGGGGGTGTTTTCCGGAAACAGTCTAGTAGCGGCCCATAGCGACGGGCCCGCCCGTGGCCGCCCGGGCCGGAAGCCGTCGCAAATTGAACCATCTGCCGGCCGCCGGTCCATCCTGCCGATAAACGATTCGAATCACGTGACCGATATGTCGAATTCGGCGTTCCCGGGGGTGCCCGTCGCTGAGTAAGGTGCCTCCTGCGCAACTGTGATGCGTCGAACGGGGACGGGCGGGTGGACATGGCCGCGGAGTTATTCGAAGGGCACTATGTATGGCATCCGGCGGCCGACGACCGTGTCCTGGCAAGCGTTTGCGTCGACGTGCGCGCCGGACGTTATCGATACGCGAACGAGGCACTGGCCGAGACGCGTACCGACTTCGCCCTGCGCGCCCATCGCTCACTGGTGCTCGCCTCCGAGGCGGCCGGCACCGATCTGGTGGAGCGCTGGCTGGACGAGGAGCCGACGCCCGAGGCGGCGCTGATGTGGGCCCGCGTCGCGGTGCAGCGCGCGCTGCGGGCCGCCGACGCCCGGGACGAGCGCGCCGAGGCGCTGGAGCGGATCGCGCTGACGGCGTGCAAGCGCGCCGCCGCCCTGGCCCCCGGCGACCCCACCCCCTGGGTCGCCAAACTGTCGATGGCCCGGCTGCACCGGCTGCGCGACCCGGCCCCGCAGGGGCTGCTCACCGCCCCGCCGGGCCCCTGGCGGCTGTTCGCGCACGTCCTGTCCCTGGACCCGTGGCACCGCGAGGCCCATCACCGCTTCCTGTCCTGCTTCTTCACCCGCCACGGCGGCTCGGTCAACGCGGCCTGGGACGTGGCCGCCTTCCTGAGCCAGCGGGCGCCCACCGACTCCGCCCTGCGGCTGCTGCCCCTGGTGGCCCTGGTGGAGAGCTACAACCCGACCCAGCTGCTCGCCGACCAGGTCTGGGAACAACCCCAGTGGCGCTCCACCGCACTGGCGATCTACCACAACTGGCTGCCCACGATGGCCGGTTACCGCTTCACCCCGGTGCTCGACCTGGCCTACCTCGCGCACGCGCTGGTCATGGCCCAGTGCGAGTTCGAGGCCCGGGCGGTGTTCACGGCGATGGGCCGGTACGCCTCGCGCATGCCCTGGAGCGCCTTCGGCGACCCCGCCGAACAGCTCTCCCGGGCCCGGCGCGCCTGCGGACTGCCCGTCCCGGGACCCGCCTGATTCCGCTCGTCCGCCCCTTTTCCCCATCGAGAGAAAGGCCGATCTGTGTCGGAACGGACATCGTCGTCACGCGTCAAGGCTCGCGCAGGCGAAGACCCGGTCGTGCTCGACGACGACGCGACCCTGCACGCGATGGGCTATCCGCGAAAACTCACCCGGCGCTTCAAGGCGTTCGACAATTTCGCTATCTCCTTCACCATCATCAATGTCCTCTCGGGAATTTTCTCGTCCTTCGGATTCGGTATGAGCGCGGGTGGCCCGCGCATTCTCGTATTCGGCTGGGCCGGTGTCTCCGTCATGGTGCTGCTCATCGGCGCGGCCATGGCGGAAGTGGCCTCGGCCTATCCGACGAGCGGTGCCCTGTATTTCTCCGCGGGTAAACTGGCCAAACGGCACAAGGGCGCCTGGTCCTGGTTCACGGGCTGGCTCAACTTCGTGGGGCAGATCGGTGGCACCGCCGCCACCGGCTACGCGGCCGCCACCTTCATCCAGGCGTTCGCCCAGCTGCAGTGGCCCTCCTACCAGCCGACCGCACACCAGACGGTGCTGATCACGGCCCTGATCATCGTGCTCCAGGGACTCGCCAACACCTACTCCGTCCAACTCGTCGCCCTGCTCAACCGTATTTCCGTGTGGTGGCTGCTGATCGGACTGGTCGTGATCGTGGGCGCACTCATAGTGATGCCCGATCATCATCAGTCTGCGTCCTTCGTGACGCATTTCGAGAACAACACCGGCTTCACTAGCGGACTTTACGGCGGCATGCTCGGCCTGCTGGTCACCAGCTGGACCTTCACCGGGTTCGACGGCAGCTTCCACATGTCCGAGGAAACGGTCGGCGCGACGGTCAACGCCCCGAAGGGGATCATCCGGGCGATCGGCTATTCCGCGATCACCGGCCTGATCCTGATGCTGGCATTGGTCTACAGCATTAGCGACTACGCCAAGGTGGCCGGAGCCGGTACGCCGCCCGTCCAGATTCTCATCGACGGGCTCGGTCTCCCCACCGCCAAGGTCATGCTCCTCATCGTCATCGGCGCGATGCTCTTCTGCGGTCTGGCCAACCTCACCAGCAACACCCGGCAGATCTTCGCCTTCTCCCGGGACGGGGCCATGCCCGGCTCCCGCTGGTGGCACTCCGTCTCGCTGCGCACCCGTACCCCCGTGAAGGCGGTGTGGCTCGCGGTGGCCTGTTCGCTGGCCCTCGTGGTGCCCGGCTGGTGGTCGCACACGGCGTTCACGGCCATCGTGAGCGTCAACGTGGTCGGGCTGTTCCTCGCCTACGCCGTGCCGATCTTCCTGCGGCTCCGGCTCGGTGACGCCTTCCAGCCCGGGCCCTGGCACCTGGGCCGCTGGGGCCGGCCGGTGGGCTGGCTCGCGGTGATCTGGATCCTGCTGAGCAGTGCCCTGTTCATGCTCCCGCAGGCCTCGCCGATCACCGCCGACTCCTTCAACTACGCGCCGATCGCGCTCGCCGCCGTCCTGCTCGTGGCCACGGTGTGGTGGTTCGCCACCGCCCGCCGCCGATTCCAGGGCCCGGTCAGCTACGGCCGCCCGGACGAGGTCGCCGCGATGGACCTCGTCTGACCGCCCCGGTCGCCCGGCACGGCCGCACCGGGCGACCCGGCGGGACCCGCCCGGTCCCCTCGTGGGACCCGCCCGGTCCCCTCGTGGGACCCGCCCGGTCCCCTCGTGGGACCCGCCCGGTCCCCTCGTGGGACGCGGCTGGCCACCTCGTACGACCCGCCCGGTTCACGGCCCCGGCGTGCGGCCTCTCGTCCGCGCCGGGGCCTTCGTGCACCCCCGGGAAACCCCTTTCAGTGGCCGAGACCAATATTCGTGGCGCGGCATGCGCGGAAGTGCTGGCAGGGGCATGCCGCCTGATCCATAGTTGGCGCACGACCGTGCACCGGATCAGCCCCGACTCGGACACCTGGGGGTATTCGCGCCCATGAGCAGAGCCGAACAGCCGTCCCGCAGAACCGTCCTGGCCGTCGCCGTCGCCGCGGCGGTGACCGGAGCGGCGCCCCCCGCGGCCGCCGCCGCACCGCCACCCGCCACCGGCACCGCGCGCGCATCCGCCGCCGGTACCGCGCAGGCATCCGCCACCGGCACCGCCGGCCCCGGCCGGGCGCCCGCCCGACCGATCGACTACCACGCCTGGACCACCCAGCGCGAGTGGCGCTCCGGCGCCGCCCGGGGCACCCGGGCCGTCGCCGGTCATCGCCCGGGCCTGGTGATCGCCGCCCCGGCCGGCCGCAGCGACTACACCGACCCGCACACCGGCACCACCGCCACCTGGGAGTACGCCACCTGGACCTCGCCGCTCCACCGGCCGGCCGTCCCCGCCACCGAGGTCATCGCCTCCTGGAACGCGCACACCCCCGAGGGGACCTGGCTCCAGGTCGAGCTGCGGGGCACGTACTCCGACGGCACGGACACGCCCTGGTACGTGATGGGCCGCTGGGCGGCCGGCGACCAGGACATCAAGCGGACCTCGGTGGACGGCCAGACCGACGGCAGGAGCACCGTCTGGACCGACACGTTCGCCATCGACGACGCGAGCAGCGGCCTGCGCCTGGCCGCGTACCGGCTGCGCCTCACCCTTCACCGCACGCCGGGCACGCACCTGACGCCCACCGTCTGGCGGCTCGGTGCGATGGCCTCGGACATCCCCGACCGCTTCACCGTCCCGGCCTCCGCCCCCGGTCTCGCCCAGGAGCTGGCCGTCCCGCGCTACTCGCAGGAGATCCACAAGGGCCAGTACCCGCAGTTCGACAACGGCGGCGAGGCCTGGTGCAGCCCCACCTCCTCGCAGATGATCATCGAGTACTGGGGCGGCCGGCTCACCCCCGAGCAGCTCTCCTGGGTGGACCCGGCCTACGCCGACCCGCAGGTCTGCCACGCCGCCCGCTTCACCTACGACTACCAGTACGAGGGCTGCGGCAACTGGCCCTTCAACGCCGCCTACGCGGCCACCTACAGGGACCTCCAGGCCGTCGTCACGCGGCTCGCCTCCCTCTCCGACCTGGAGACCCTGGTCGCGGCCGGCATCCCCGCCATAACGTCGCAGTCCTTCCTCAGCGCCGAGCTGACCGGCGCCGGATACGGCACCTCCGGCCATCTGATGACCGTGATCGGCTTCACAGCGGACGGCGACGTGATCGCCAACGACCCGGCGTCGCCGGACGACGCGGCGGTACGGCGGGTGTACCTGCGGCGGGAGTTCGAGAACATCTGGCTGCGCACCAAGCGCCACAACGCCTCCGGAGGTGTCTCCTCGGGCACCGGGGGGGTCTGCTACCTGTACTTCCCGGCTCAGCCGAGCCACCGGCAGCGCAAGGCACTGGCCGCGGTGGGTGTGCACTGATCCGGCCCCTGTGAGCAAGGTCTCCGCCGCAAACGCCGTCGCGGGTGGCAAGGTGGACAAATGGGTGGGGGGATTCCGCTCTGTACGTCCGACCTCTGAGAGAAACCATGACCGCACACCCGGCCACCGCCACCCGCGTCCGCACCGGCGGCCCCCAGGAAGACGGCCCGAAGATCCTCGAGCACGCCATGGGCTGGCTGCTCGTCGTGGTGATCGCGATGCTCGTGACCCAGCTGGGTCTGCTCTGACCCACCCCTCCCGGGCGGCCGCCTTCCGGCATGCCCACTCTTCCCGGGCGGCCATGTTCTGACATGCCCACTCTCCCCGGGACGGCATGTTCTGACATACTGCGGATGTCTCGCCGACTTTCAGACCAGGGTCGAAATTGAACATGCCTCAGCAGCGTGCCGCCGTCTCCCCGACTCCCGGCTCCGCTCGGGCGGGGGAGGGTCCCGCACGGGCGCGCGGCTCCGAGCGCTCGGCGGCGCGCCGCGCCGAACTCATCGCCATCGGGCGCAAGTTGTTCGCCGACACGTCCTACGACGCGCTGTCCATGGACGACATCGCCCGCCAGGCCGATGTCGCCAAGGGGCTGATCTACTACTACTTCCGCTCCAAGCGCGGCTATTACCTGGCGATCGTCCAGGACTCCGTGGCCGACCTGGTCTCCTCCGCGGCCGGCGGCCTCGAACTGCCCGCCGCGGACCGCGTCCACCGCACCATCGACGGCTACCTTCGCTACGCCGAGCACCACCAGGCCGCCTACCGCACGATCGTCAGCGGCGGCGTCGGCTTCGACGCCGAGGTGCATGCCGTCCGGGACGGAGTGCGGGCCGCGATCATCGCGACGATCGCCGAAGGCGCCTACGGCCCCGGTGACATCGCCCCGGTCGCCCGCATGGGACTGCTCGCCTGGGTGTGCAGCGTGGAGGGCGCGACCCTGGACTGGATCGCCCGCCCCGAGCTGTCCCGGGACACCATGTGCGCGTTGCTGGTGAAGACGCTCGGCGGTGCGCTGCGGGCCGTCGAGGAGCTGGACCCGGCCCACCCGGCCCCGCCCCCGGCCCGCCGCGACGCCTGAACTCCGCACCCGCCGCGACGCCTGAACTCCGCGCCTGCCGTGACGCCTGAACTCCGCGCCTGCCGTGACGCCTGAACTCCAGGAGGGAGCGGAGGCTCGTGGTCCTCCGCTCCCAAGCCCCCGTGGCCCGGAGTCAGTTGATGGCCTTGATCAGCTCACCGTTCGTGGTGTCGCCGCTCAGCTCCCAGAAGAACGTGCCGCCCAGGCCCTGCTGGTTCTTGTAGGTCATCTTCGTGGCGATGGTCGCCGGGGTGTCGTAACTCCACCAGTTGTTGCCGCACTTGGCGTAGGCCGTACCACCCACGGTGCCGGTCGCCGGGCACTTGGTCTTGAGCACCTTGTAGTCGTCGATGCCCTGCTCGTAGGTCCCCGCCGCCGGCCCGGTCGCCGTGCCGCCGGGCGCCGCCTGGGTGACACCGGTCCAGCCGCGCCCGTAGAAGCCGATGCCCAGCAGCAGTTTGGCGGACGGGACGCCGAGGCCCTTGAGCTTGGCGATGGTCGCCGAGGTGTGGAAGTCCGCCTTGGGAATGCCGGAGTAGGAGTTCAGCGGGGAGTGCGGCGCGGTGGGGCCGGTGGCGTCCCAGGCGCCGAAGTAGTCGTACGTCATCGGGTTGTACCAGTCGACGTACTGGGCGGCTCCGGCGTAGTTCGCCGCGTCGATCTTGCCGCCGCCGGTGGCGTCCGCGGTGATCGCGGCGGTGACGAGGCCGCTGGAGCCGAACTTCGACCGCAGGGCCGCGAGGACGTTCTTGAACGCCTCCCGCCCGCTGGTGTCGCAGGTGTTGCCGCAGGCGTTCGGGTACTCCCAGTCGATGTCGATGCCGTCGAAGACGCCCGCCCACTTGGAGTTCTTCACCAGGTCGTAGCAGGACTGGGCGAAGGCCGCCGGGTTCTTCGCCGCCTCGCCGAAGCCGCTGGACCAGGTCCAGCCGCCGAAGGACCACAGGACCTTCAGGCCGGGGTGCTTCTTCTTCAGCTTCAGCAGCTGGTTGAAGTTGCCGCGCAGCGGCTGGTCCCAGGTGTCGGCGACGCCGTCCACGGACTCGGCGGCCGTGTAGGCGCGGTCGGTGGCCGCGTAGGAGTCGCCCAGCGCGCACTTGCCGCCGGTGACGTTGCCGAACGCGTAGTTGATGTGGGTGAGCCTGGCCGCGGAGCCGGAGGTCTCGATGTTCTTGACGTAGTACTTGCGGTCGTAGGTGCCCCATTCCGTGAAGTAGCCGACGACCTTGGAGCCGGCCTTCAGCTGCGGGGCGGTGGGGGCGGCCGCGGTCGCGGTGCCCGCCCCGGCCAGCAGTCCGGCGCCGAGGACGGTGGTACACGCGGCGGCCATGAGCGCCCGGAAGCGGGAGCGGTGGGGAGTGTGCATCGGTGTCTCCTCGTGGGGGGAGAGGGGAATGCGCGCCGATTGGCATGAACGCGGTAAAGCGTTGGTCATGCACAGTAGGAGGACTAGACCACTGCGTCAATGGTTCGGACCAATCCGGGGGTGGCGGGATGTTCCGCTGGAATCTTCGAGTAAGCGGTCGTTAACTGGTGACGAGAGGTCGCCGATCGGGCATACTCACAGCGCAGAGCCGCTGGTCAGCCGCTTCCGAGACCCGGGAGTGGGCCCCTTCGGCGACCGGCAAGACGAGGCGGAGCCGCCCCCACCCGACGGGCCCGACCGCCCGTGCCCGAAACAGGGAGGAGACAGACGCCATGTCCGACCGCGACCCGCAGCCGGTGGAGCGTCAACTGCCGACGGAAGAGGCGAGGGACCTGCTCGCGCTCGTCCGCGACATCGCCCAGCGCGAGATCGCGCCGAAGGCCGCCGCCGAGGAGGACGCGGGACGCTTCCCGCGCGAGGTCTTCACCCTGCTCTCCGAGTCCGGCCTGCTCGGCCTGCCCTACGACTCCGAATACGGCGGCGGCGACCAGCCCTACGAGGTCTATCTCCAGGTCCTGGAGGAGCTGGCCGCGGCCCGGCTCACCGTGGGCCTCGGGGTCAGCGTCCACACGCTCGCCTCCTACGCGCTCGCCGCCCACGGCACCAAGCAGCAGCAGGTCGAGCACCTGCCCGCGATGCTCGGCGGCGGACTGCTCGGGGCGTACGGCCTCTCGGAGCCGTCCTCCGGTTCCGACGCGGCCTCCCTGCGCACCAGGGCCGTCCGCGACGGCGACCAGTGGGTGCTCACCGGCACCAAGGCCTGGATCACGCACGGCGGCATCGCCGACTTCTATACCGTGATGGCCCGCACCGGCGAGGACGGCCCGCGGGGGATCACCGCCTTCCTCGTGCCCGGCGACGCCCCGGGCCTCAGCGGCGCGGCGCCCGAGAAGAAGATGGGCATGAAGGGCTCACCCACCGCCCAGATCCACCTCGACGGCGTCCGGATCCCCGACGACCGGCGCATCGGCGAGGAGGGCCAGGGTTTCTCCATCGCCCTGGCGGCCCTCGACTCGGGCCGGCTCGGCATCGCGGCCTGCGCCATCGGCGTCGCCCAGGCCGCGCTGGACGAGGCGGTCGGCTACGCGACCGAGCGCCGGCAGTTCGGCCGACCCATCGCCGACTTCCAGGGCCTGCGCTTCATGATCGCCGACATGGCGACCCAGATCGAGGCCGGCCGGGCGCTCTACCTCGCGGCCGCCCGGCTGCGCGACGCGGGCCTGCCGTTCGCCAAGCAGGCCGCCATGGCCAAGCTGCACTGCACCGACGCGGCCATGAAGGTCACGACGGACGCCGTGCAGATACTCGGTGGCTACGGCTACACCGCCGACTTCCCGGCCGAGCGCTACATGCGCGAGGCCAAGGTCCTGCAGATCGTCGAGGGCACCAACCAGATCCAGCGGATGGTCATCGCCCGTCATGTGGCGGGACCCGAGGGTCGCTGAACTGACCCGCGAGGACCGTCGGGGCCGCCAGCCTGACCCACTCCGGGTCGTGGCGGCCCGGCAGGGTGCGGCCCCGGTCGGCCCAGGTGCGCAGGAGATCGCGGTAGATGGGCGGGTCCTGCGGCACGGGCGGCGGCGGAACCGATTCTGCCGGGCGGGGGACGAAGATGCGGCGCTGACGCCCGGTCGCCGAGTACGTGGGGGTCATGCCGGGCCAACGCGCCCGCGGCCGGACAGGTCACCGCCCGGCCGATTCGCGCGTCAGTTCACGTCCGTCCGGTTCCCTCTCTGGCCTCCTCCGATGATCTGACGTACCGTCAGCGGACCGTCCAGCAGGGGGTGTCCGTGGCCGACGACCGTCCCGTACCGCTCGACGAGTACCCGGTGCACCAGGTGCCGCTGTCCATGAAGCACGTGGCCACCGGGGACCGGAACGCCTACGACCGCTGCATCTTCCACGTCCTCGACCACACGGGCCGCGCACTGCTCATCCTCGGCCTCGGCGTCTACCCCAACCTGGGTGTGATCGACGCCTACGCCACCCTCCGGCTGGGTGACACCCTGCACGCCGTCCGTGCCTCGGACGCGCTCGGCGAGGACCGGACGCGCCTCGCCGTGGGGCCGCTGCGCATCGAGGTCCGGGAGCCGCTGCGCCGGCTGCGTCTGCGCTGCGAGGACGAGTCGCTCGCGTACGACCTCACCTGGACGGCGGTCTTCCCCGCCCTGTGGGAGCCGCACCACCTCCAGCGCCGGGGCGACCGGCTCACCCTGGAGGGCCGCCGCTTCGTCCAGGCCGGGACCGTGGAGGGGACGATCCGGGCCGGGGACGAACGGTTCACCGTCACCCCGCGGGACTGGACCGGCACCCGAGACCGCAGCTGGGGCGTGCGGCCGGTGCCGGGCGAGGACGGCGGACGGCTCGCCCAGGACCACCCCACCGAGGGCTTCCACTGGATCTGGTGCCCGGTCGCCTTCGAGGACCGCTTCCTGATGGTCATCACCCAGGAGGACGCCGACGGCTACCGCTCCCTGAGCGACGCCACCCTGGTCCGCCCCGGCCACCGCGACCGCCAACTGGGCTGGCCCCACACCGAGATCACCTACCGTCCGGGCACCCGCCATCCGCGACGGGCGGTCGTGCACCTCGGCGATCCCCGCAGGCCGCGGGAGCTGGAGGCGGAGATCCTCGCCTCCTCACCGCTGGCCGTCGGCGCGGGCTACCCGCCGGCCGACGACTGGCAGCACGGCGCCTGGTGCGGCCCCGGCTGGACCGACCGCCGCAGCTACGACCTCTCCGACCCCGCCGCGCACCCCCTCGCCGCCTACGGCGTCACCGACCACTCCGCCCGCTTCCGGCTCGACGGGCGGACCGGGTACGGCATCTTCGAGCACGGTTCGTTCGGGCGGCACGATCCGAGCGGGTTCACCGGCTTCGACTCGGTCGCCCCCTGAGCAAGGAGCCCGGCATGGCAACCGCTCCGCGTCCGCGCACCACCACCCGTGACCCCGGGGAACTGGGCCGGCGGCTGACGGCCTGGCTCGGCTCCCGGCTGCCCGGGGCCAAGGCCACCGGCGTCACCGTCCCGGGGTCCAACGGGATGTCCAGCGACACCCTGCTGTTCGACCTCGAACACCCTCGGCCCCCGGTGCGCTCCTGTGCGCTGCGGCTGGCCGCGGACCCGGCCGCGTACACCGTCTTCCCGGAGTACGACATGGGCCGCCAGTACCGCACCCTGCGGCTGGTGACCGAGTACACGGACGTGCCCGTGCCCCGGGTGCTGTGGCTGGAGGAGGACCCGGCCCCGCTCGGAGCGCCGTTCTTCGTCATGGAACGGGTCACCGGGCGCGTGCCTCCGGACGTCATGCCGTACACCTACGAGGGCAGTTGGCTGCAGGCGGCCGGCGACGGCGAACGCGAGCACCTGGAAGCGGCGACGGTCGGTCTGCTGGCCCGGCTGCACGACCAGGTGCCCGTCGCCGAGGCCGGATTCCTCGCCCTGTCCGGCGAAGGCGACCCGCTGCGCCGGCACGTCACGGCCCAACGCGCCTACTACGCCTGGGTGATCGGCGGTCTGGCCCGATCGCCCCTCATCGAGGCCGCCTTCGACCGGCTGGAGCAGCTGTGGCCGCGCGAGCCCGGCGAACCCGTCCTGAACTGGGGGGACGCGCGCATCGGAAACATCGTCTACGACGGCTTCGAGCCCGTCGCCGTCCTGGACTGGGAGATGGCGTCACTCGCCCCGCGCGAGGTGGACCTCGGCTGGACGATCTATCTGCACCGCTTCTTCCAGGACCTCACGGCCGGCTCGGGACAGCGGGGCCTGCCCGGCCTCCTGCGCCGCGACCGGGTCGAGGCCCGTTACGCCCGCCTGACCGGCCACACCCCGCGGGACATGGACTTCTACACCCTCTACGCCGCCCTGCGGCACGCGATCGTCATGCTGCGCATCGCGTACCGGCAGGCGTACTTCGGTGAGGTCGCCGTCCCGGCGGAACCGGACACGCTGATCCTGCACCACGACAGTCTGCGCGCCATGGTGCGGGGCGACTACTGGGACCGAGCCGGCCACCGGGACTGAGCCGGTCCGGCCGCCGAGCGGCTCAGGCGGCCTGGCGGCGCATCTCCGCCACGCGCATCGGGCGTGAACCCGGGCCCCCGGCGTGTGAGAAGGGCTGCGTCCGCCAGTCCAGGCCCTGGGGGAGCGTCAGCAGCAGTGCGGTGTCCTGCTCCTGCGGAGTGACGGACTCGTCCGCGGGGCGGGCGTCGGCCGCCGCACGGCCCGTGCCCGCACAGACCGTGAGACCGAACGGGTTCCACGGCGAGGCGCACAGCGCGTGCTCCGGCAGGATCTCCTCGTCCGCCAGCAGCGCGATCGGCTGCGCGCAGTCCGGGCAGATCACCCGGTACATCTCGAACGTGTCGTAGGCGTCCGGCTCCTCGTCGAAGGCGTCGGATTCGACGCCCTCCGGCTCGGGCTCGACGACCGGCTGCTGCCGCTTGGACGCGGACCGACCAGGGCGCTCAACACTCTGCATGGGTTTCTCCCCCTAAGGCTGGGCCGTGAAGGCACTGCGGCCTCGACCACACCAAGCACTTCCCGCCACGTCTCGGAGGTAATCACGAGACCGTCACGGAGCCTGCGCGAAGTGTGTGGCGTTCGTCACAGGCTGTCCGAATCGCTCGGCCGACGCGCCGGGTTCGGGGCTTTTTGTATCGAACCGGCCATGACCTGCGCTCTCGGCTATCCGAAGAGATCAAGCGCACGGTAGGTTTTGGCGCCATGGAGGAGCTGGACCGACAGATCGTGCAGCTGCTCGTCAAGGACGGGCGGATGAGCTACACAGACCTGGGCAAGGCCACGGGCCTGTCCACGTCGGCCGTGCACCAGCGCGTGCGCCGGCTCGAACAGCGTGGCGTCATCCGCGGCTACGCCGCGGTGGTCGACCCGGAGGCCGTTGGGCTGCCGCTCACCGCGTTCATCTCGGTCAAACCGTTCGACCCCAGCGCTCCCGACGACATCGCGGACCGGCTCGCCGACGTCCCCGAGATCGAGGCCTGCCACAGCGTCGCCGGCGACGAGAACTACATCCTGAAGGTCCGTGTGGCCACCCCGCACGAGCTGGAGGAGCTGCTGGCCCGCCTGCGCTCCCTGGCCGGGGTCTCCACCCGGACGACAGTGGCCCTGTCGACGCCGTACGAGGCACGACCGCCGAGGATCTGAACCGGGGGCGGAGCCGCGCCGCCGGCCGCGCCGCCCCGGTGCCCGGCGGAGCCCGTGCACGCGAGAGACTGTCCGTCATGAGTGAGCAGTCCGCCGAGCCCGAGACCGTCCTCCTGCGCCGCGGGGAGGTGCACAGCCCCGCCGACCCCTTCGCCACCGCGATGGTGGTGGAGCGCGGCCAGGTCGCCTGGGTCGGCTCCGAGGGCGCCGCCGACGCCTTCGCGGACGGGGTGGACGAGGTGATCGACCTCGACGGTGCCCTGGTCACCCCGGCCTTCACCGACGCCCATGTGCACACCACCGCCACGGGCCTCGCCCTGACCGGCCTCGACCTGTCCGGCGCCCCGTCCCTGGCGGCCGCCCTGACCCTGGTCCGCGAGTTCGCCGCCGACCGCCCCGGCGACCGGGTCCTGCTGGGCCACGGCTGGGACGCCGCCCGCTGGCCGGGCGGCCGGCCGCCCACGCGCGCCGAGCTGGACGAGGCCACCGGCGGCCGCCCGCTGTACCTCTCCCGTATCGACGTGCATTCGGCGGTCGTCACCACCGCCCTGCTGGACCTGGTCCCCGGGGACGTTCCGCGCGAGGACGCCCCGCTCACCCGGGACGCCCACCACATCGTGCGCGAGACCGCCCTCGCCGCCATCACCCCCCTCCAGCGCGCCGAGGCCCAGCGCACCGCCCTCGCGCACGCGGCCTCGCTCGGCATCGGCTCGGTGCACGAGTGCGGCGGTCCGCAGATCTCCTCCGAGGACGACTTCACCGCTCTGCTGAAGCTCGCCGACAACGGCCCTGGCCCGCGCGTCGTCGGGTACTGGGCGGAGCAGAACGTCGACAAGGCGCGCGAACTCGGCGCCGTGGGCGCTGCGGGCGACCTCTTCGCCGACGGCGCCCTCGGCTCGCACACCGCCTGCCTGCACGAGCCGTACGCCGACGCCGGCCACAGCGGCACCGCCTACCTGGACGCGGACGCCGTCGCCGCCCACGTCGTCGCCTGCACCGAGGCGGGCCTGCAGGCCGGCTTCCACGCCATCGGCGACGCCGCCGTGACCTCCGTCGTCGACGGAGTGCGCGCCGCGGCCGAGAAGATCGGCCTCGCCCGCGTCCGCGCCGCCCGGCACCGCGTCGAGCACGCGGAGATGCTCACCCCCCAGACCGTGGCCGGCTTCGCCGAGCTGGGCCTGATCGCGTCCGTGCAGCCCGCCTTCGACGCCCTGTGGGGCGGCGAGGACGGCATGTACGCCCAGCGCCTGGGCGCGGCGCGGGCCCGCACCCTGAACCCCTTCGCGGCCCTGCTGCGGGCCGGTGTGCCCCTCGCCTTCGGCTCCGACAGCCCCGTCACCCCGCTCGACCCGTGGGGCACGGTCCGCGCCGCCGCCTTCCACCACACTCCCGGGCACCGGATCTCCGTCCGCGCCGCCTTCACCGCGCACACGCGCGGCGGCTGGCGGGCCGTCGGCCGCGACGACGCGGGGGTGCTGGTCCCCGGGGCGCCCGCCGACTACGCGGTCTGGCGCACCGACGAGCTGATCGTCCAGGCCCCGGACGACCGGGTCGCGCGCTGGTCGACCGATCCGCGCTCCGGCACCCCGGGCCTGCCCGATCTCAGCCCCGGCCGTGCCCTGCCGGTCTGCCTGCGCACCGTGGTGGGCGGACGGACGGTGTTCGTACGGCCGGGCGAGTGATCTCCCGGGGTGGCGCGGCGGCGATCGTCCCCGGCGGTCGCGTAGCCCGACCTGCGCATCCTCTCGGGCCGTCGCCCGTGATGCGGTGTCCGCACCGGTCAGGAGGCTGTTGACAGTCGGCGGCGGAAGGCCGGTAGGTTCGGCCGAGTCCACCACCGGACGCCCGACCGAAGAGTGTTCGGCAACTCGTCGCAGCGCCGCTGGGTCAGGGACGGTGTGCCGCACCGGGCACCGTCGCTGGGAGCCAGGCTCAGCGCCCGCGCCGACGAGGGATCGCTCCGGCCGGTCGGCAAGGTGTGACCCGGGTGGGGCCCGGGCGCTCAGTAGACAACGGCTTTCGGTCGATCCGCAGCCAGCGGGTCCCAGGTCGGCCCGAAGGGCGCCGGGCCCCCATCCGTCGCGAAACGCAGGTGCCGAAACAGGTGTTCTTACCCCACTCGCGGGGAATCGACACCACCACAGGCTCGAGTCGGCGCGTCATCCCAGGCCGCGGCCACTATGGTGGATTCCTGCGTACGACATGAAGGGGCAGCAGTGAACGACGGCGACGGGACCCTCGCGGCCAAGGCCCAGGGGAGGCAGTTCGGCCCGCTGGGCACGGCCTTGGTGATCATTCCGACCTACAACGAGGCGGAGAACATCAAGACCATCGTCGGCCGGGTGCGCGAAGCCGTCCCCGAGGCGCACGTGCTCATCGCCGACGACAACAGCCCCGACGGCACCGGCAAGCTGGCCGACGAACTGGCCGCCGAGGACGATCACGTCCAGGTGCTGCACCGCAAGGGCAAGGAAGGCCTCGGCGCGGCCTACCTCGCGGGCTTCCGCTGGGGCCTGGAGCACGGCTACGGCGTGCTGATCGAGATGGACGCCGACGGCTCCCACCAGCCCGAGGAACTGCCCCGTCTGCTCACCGCCCTCAAGGGCGCCGACCTGGTGCTCGGCTCCCGCTGGGTGCCGGGCGGCCGGGTGGTGAACTGGCCCAGGTCCCGCGAGTTCATCTCCCGCGGCGGCAGCCTCTACTCCCGTCTCGCCCTGGACCTTCCGCTGCGCGACATCACCGGCGGCTACCGGGCCTTCCGCCGCGAGACCCTGGAGGGTCTGGGCCTGGGCGAGGTCTCCTCGCAGGGCTACTGCTTCCAGGTCGACCTGGCCCGCCGCGCGGTCAAGGCCGGCTACCACGTGGTAGAGGTGCCGATCACCTTCGTCGAGCGTGAACTCGGCGACTCCAAGATGAGCAAGAACATCGTCGTCGAGGCGCTGTGGCGGGTCACCGCCTGGGGCGTGGGCGACCGAGTCGGCAGGATCACCGGCAAGGGCTAGCGGGGCCCGACCGCGGCGGGCCGGTGGGCGTGGTGGCGGCGGGCCGCTGCGTCCGGCACGCGGTGACCGCCCCCTGGTACCCCTGCCCGGTACCGACACCCCGCACCCCCGCCCGGTGCCGCCGCCCCGTACCCCCGCGCCTCGGGACCCTGTACCCCCGCGCCTCGGGACCCTGTACCCGCGCCTCGGCAGCCCGGCAGCCCGGCAGCCCGGCAGCCCGGCAGCCCGGCAGCCCGGCAGCCCGGCAGTTCGGTAGTCCGGCAGCCCGCTGCTCGGCGCCCCGCCCCTCGGGCGCCCGGTTGCCCCGGTGTTCCGGCGCTCGCGGGTGTCGCCCGGGCTGATCGCTCCCCTTATCCCGCGCTGAGCCGCGTCCAGGCACACTGGGAGCATGACGACTGGCGCTCCCATCTCCGCGAACACCGCCCGGCCCCGGCGCTCTGCGCTGCGCAGGTATCTGCCACTGGGTGTCGCCGTGTGGCTGGTGCTGGAGATCTGGCTGCTGACCCTGGTCGCGGGCGCGGCGAGCGGCCTGACCGTGTTCCTGCTCCTGGCCGCGGGTTTCGTGGCCGGATCCGTGGTGATCAAGCGGGCGGGCCGGCGCGCCTTCCAGAGCCTGAACGAGGCACTGCAGCGGGGCGGCTCGCCCGAGCGCGGAGGCGGCAACGGCTTGATGATGCTCGGCGGTCTGCTGATGATGATCCCCGGCCTGATCTCCGACGTGGCCGGCCTGCTCCTGCTGCTCCCGCCGGTCCAGAAGGCCGTGAGCCGTTACACCGAGAACGCCCTGGAGAAGAGGCTGCGCACCGCCACCCCGGGCAGCCTGGGCGACGCCTTCCAGCAGGCCCGCATGCACCGCCACGACGGCAAGGTGGTGCAGGGGGAGGTCATCCGGGAGGAGCGCCCCGAGCCGGGCGGGCAGCGTCCGCCGCTGACCCGCTGACCCGCTGACGCGCCCCTGGCCTGCCGCCGGCCCGCGGGCGCTCCGGGGCCAGGCCGTCCGGCCGCCGCGGCGGCTGTGCACGCGAAAGACCGCGGGCGCCGTACGCACTTCACGTACGGCGCCCGCGGTCTGAATCGTGCGCTGTGTCTCCGTCCAGTCCCCGGAGGGGCTAGGCGGACTTGCGGCTGTCGCGGGGGTGAACCGCGATGTTCATCGCTCCCGAGCGCAGAACCGCCAGGCGCTCCTCGAGGACCTCTTCGAGTTCCTCACGGGTGCGCCGCTCCATCAGCATGTCCCAGTGGGTACGCGCGGGCTTGGCCTTCTTCTCCTCAGGGCCGTCGCCGTCGACGAGGAGTGCCTGGGCCCCGCAGACCTTGCACTCCCACTCCGGCGGAATCTCCGCCTCGACCGAGAAGGGCATCTCGAAACGGTGCCCCTTCTCGCATGCGTACTCCACGGCCTGGCGCGGGGCCAGGTCGATACCGCGGTCCGTCTCGTAGCTGGTCACTACGAGGCGCGTACCGCGAAGAGCTCGCTCACTCATGAATCGTGCCTCCCGGGCTTGTCGCCCACAGGACAGGTGTCGCTGTCGTCGTCATCCGGTCAACGTCCGGTCGGCGGTAAAGATTCCCGTTCCGGGTCCGGTTCCGGGTCATGCGTCGCCGTCGTAGCCGCCCCTTGTTCTACCCACAGGCGCCCGGTTTGTCACATCTGCTAGCAGATGTCACCCAGCGTTTCGGCATCTTTGACGCGCAGTAACGGTACGCCTGGCAGGCCAAACGCGTACACTACCGCCCTTTCGTGTTGAACGCTAAATCGGCGCTAGATCTTTTTCGGCAGCGGGTTACCGGCCTCGCCGATCGCCCGCCGCACCGGGACCCGGGCGAGCAGGACGAAGCCGATCACGAAGAAGGCCACCAGCGAGACGATCGCGGAGCGATAGCTGCCGGTCAGCTGGTAGGTCACGCCGAACAGCAACGGCCCCAGCCAGCTCATCCCGCGGTCGCTCAGCTCGTACGCCGAGAAGTACTCGGCCTCCTTGCCCGGCGGGACCAGGTGGGAGAACAGCGATCTGGACAGCGCCTGGCTGCCGCCGAGGACCAGCCCGATACCCCCGGCCAGCACGAAGAACCACACCTGGGCACCGGCGGGCAGGAAGTAACCCACCGCGAGCGTGAGGGTCCAGGCCACCAGCGAACCGAGGATCGTCCGCTGAGCGCCGTACGTCCGGGCCAGCCGGCCCATCACCAGCGCCCCGGCCACGGCGAGCACCTGCACCAGCAGGACGGCGCCGATGAGCGTCGACTGCCCGAGTCCCAGTTCCTCGGAGCCGTAGACCGAGGCCTGGGAGATCACCGTCTGGATGCCGTCGTTGTAGACCAGGTACGCCAGCAGGAACGCCAGCGTCAGCGGATGCCGGCGCATGTCCCGGACCGTCGCCGCGAGCTGCCGCAGCCCCGGCGCCGTGGCGCGCTCCTCGCGCGCCTGACGGTCGCGCAGCCGGCGCAGCGGCACGAGGGTGAACGCGCCCCACCACAGCCCCGCCGACGCCAGGCACACCCGGACCGCGGCCGTCTCGGACAGGCCGAAGGAGTCGTGTGCCGAGTACAGGACCAGGTCGGCCACGAGCACCAGGGCGCCCGCCGCGTATCCGAAGGCCCAGCCGCGGGAGGAGACGGCGTCGCGCTGCTCCGGCGGGGCGATCTGCGGCAGGTAGGAGTTGTAGAGCATCGTGCCGACGGACTGCGCCGCGTTGGCCACCACGAGCAGGGCCCCGCCCAGCAGATACCGGTCGCCGTCGAGGAAGAACATGCCGGTGGTCGCGGCCGCCCCGGTGTACGCCGCGGCCGCGAGCAGGGGTTTCTTCCGGCCCGACCGGTCCGCCGCGCTGCCCACCATGGGCATCACCACGACGGCCAGGATCACCGACAGGGACACCGAGTAGGCGAAGAAGGAGCCCGCGCGTACGGGCACGCCCAGCGGATGGACGTAGCCGTCCGCGTCCGCGGCGTTCTCCGCGACCGACGTGAGGTACGGCCCGAGGAACACCGTCAGGACGCTCGTGGAGTAGACCGAGCACGCCCAGTCGTAGAAGTACCAGCCGCGCTGCTCGCGTCTGAGGCCGGCGGTGTCGTCCGCCGCCGGTGCCCGCACGGTGCCGGTGCCCATCCGTGCCCTCGCTTCCCGCTCAACCGCGAAGGCTCGGGCCCCGGGCGGCCGGGCGGTCAGACCCAGACGCCGCGGTCTTCCATGACCTTGCGCAACGTGTCGATGTGATCGGTCATGATGCCATCGACCCCCAGGTCCAGGAGCCGGTGCATCCGCTCCGGTTCGTTGATCGTCCACACGTGGACCTGCAGCCCGCGCGCGTGGGCGGCGCGGACGAAGCGGTGGTCCACCACGGGGACGCCGGAGTGGGCCTCGGGCACCTGCGCGGCGACGGCGGACCGGCGCACCGCGGCCGGCAGGCCCCAGGACGACAGCCGCAGGCCGAGCACCCCGCGGGTGCCGAAGGAGGTGGCCAGCCGCGGCCCCGCGAGCCGCTGGGCGCGCAGCACGCGCGCCTCGGAGAAGGAGCCCACACCGACCCGGTCCCAGGCGTTCGCGCGCTCGATCAGATCGAGCAGCGGGCGCAGCGCGGGCTCCGCCTTGACGTCGACGTTCCAGCGGACCTCGGGGAAGGTCTCCAGCAGTTCCTCGAACAGCGCGATCGGCTCGCGGCCGGCCACGCGCGCCTGCCGTACCTCGTCCCAGGGCAGGTCGGCGATCCGGCCCGCGCCGTCGGTGACCCGGTCCAGGGTCGCGTCGTGGAAGGCGACGAGCCGGCCGTCCCGCGTGGCGTGCACGTCGGTCTCGATGTACCGGTAACCCAGTTCGACCGCACGCCGGAACTGCGCCACGGTGTTCTCCAGGCCGTCGGCGGCCCCGCCCCGGTGGGCGAAGGCGATGGGGCCCGGGTGGTCGAGGTAGGGGTGGCGTACGGGCGGCGTCGTGAGGGTCACGAACGCAGTATCACCTGTTCCCGTGCCGCCGCGGCAACCACCGTGCTGCCGTCCGGTGCCGCGGGGACGGCGAACACCCGCAGGAACAGCTGGGCCATGGGGCCGATGGCCACGGCGTACAGCACGGTGCCCACCCCGACGGTGCCGCCGAGCGCGAACCCGGTCACCACCACCACCGCCTCGATCAGGGTCCGCACCAGCCGGATCGACCGGCCGGTGCGCCGGTGCAGGCCCGTCATCAGCCCGTCGCGCGGACCGGGCCCGAAGCTCGCGGCGATGTACAGGCCGGTCGCCACGCCGTTCGACGCGATCCCGGCGAGCAGGAGCGGTATCCGTACGGCGAGGGCGCGGGAGTCCGGAACGAGCGCGAGCGTGCCGTCCATGGCGAGGCCGACGACGAAGACGTTGGAGACCGTGCCGAGCCCCGGGCGCTGGCGCAGCGGGAGCCACAGCAGCAGCACCGCCGCGCCCACGACGATCGAGACGACGCCGATGGTCAGCCCGGTGCGTTCCGCGAGCCCCTGATGGAGCACGCCCCAGGGTTCCATGCCGAGCCCCGCTCTCACGAGCAGCGCCGAACTGGCGCCGTACAGCGCGAGTCCGGCGTACAGCTGGATCAGCCGTCGGCCGAGACGGACCGGGAGGCGCGGTCCCGGGTGGCCCGGACGCCGCCGTGCGGAGCGGACCGGTAGGCGCCGTCCCGGGCGGACCGGATCTGGTTGTCCGGAGCGGACCGCACTGGACATGAATACCCCCCTGGGTGGTGGCGGTGGCCTGACGCATGACACTCTGTGGCTCGGGATGGATCGGCATCCATGGCCAATCCGGGAAAGGTGGACTGATCGTCATGGCGCAGTGGACCTCGGCGGTGGGGGCCGCGCAGCTCGGCCGGCTCCTCACCTCGCAGCAGGACCGGCCCGCCGGGCCCGGTACCCGCCGCCCGCCCGCCTACCGCGCCCTCGCCGACGGAATCCGGCTGCTGGTCCTGGAGGGCCGCGTGCCGGTGGCGGCCCGCCTCCCCGCCGAGCGCGAACTCGCCCTGTCGCTGTCCGTCAGCCGCACCACGGTCGCGGCCGCCTACGAGGCGCTGCGCAGCGAGGGTTTCCTGGAGTCCCGGCGCGGGGCGGGCAGCTGGACCGCCGTACCGGCCGGCAATCCGCTGCCCGCCCGCGGCCTGGAACCCCTGCCGCCCGAGGCCCTCGGCTCGGTGATCGACCTCGGCTGCGCCTCGCTCCCGGCCCCCGAGCCGTGGCTCACCAGGGCCGTGCAGGGCGCCCTGGAGGAACTGCCTCCGTACGCCCATACGCACGGCGACTATCCGGCGGGCCTGCCCGCTCTGCGCTCGATGATCGCCGAGCGCTACACCGCGCGCGGGATCCCCACGATGCCGGAGCAGATCATGGTGACGACCGGCGCGATGGGGGCCATCGACGCGATCTGTCACCTCTTCGCGGGCCGGGGCGAGCGCATCGCCGTGGAGTCCCCGTCGTACGCCAACATCCTGCAACTGATGCGGGAGGCGGGCGCCCGGCTCGTCCCCGTCGCGATGGGGGAGGGACTCACCGGCTGGGACCTGGACCGCTGGCGCCAGGTGCTGCGCGAGGCCGCACCGCGCCTCGCCTACGTGGTCGCCGACTTCCACAACCCCACCGGCGCGCTGGCCGACGAGGACCAGCGGCGCCGGCTGGTGGACGCGGCCCGCTCGGCCGGCACGGTCCTCGTGGCCGACGAGACGATGAGCGAGCTGTGGCTCGACGACGAGTACGGGGGTGGTCGCATGCCCCGCCCCGTGTGCGGGTTCGATCCGGCCGGCTCCACGGTGATCACGGTCGGCTCGGCCAGCAAGGCGTTCTGGGCGGGCATGCGGATCGGCTGGGTGCGTGCGGCTCCGGACGTCATCCGCAGCCTGGTCGCGGCGCGTGCGTACGCCGACCTCGGCACCCCCGTCCTGGAACAGCTCGCCGTCAACTGGCTCTTCAGCACGGGCGGCTGGCAGCAGGCCGTCGATCTGCGCCGCGCGCAGGCGCGGGAGAACCGCGACGCCCTGGTGGCCGCCGTCCACCGGGAGCTGCCCGACTGGGAGTTCGTGGTCCCGCGCGGCGGCCTGACCCTCTGGGTCCGGGCCGGCGGCCTCTCCGGCTCCCGTCTGGCGGAGGCGGGAGAGCGGGTCGGCGTCCGCGTCCCTTCCGGCCCTCGCTTCGGCGTCGACGGCGCCTTCGAGGGCTATGTGCGTCTTCCGTTCACCGTGGGGGGAGCGGTGGCGGACGAGGCGGCGGCCCGGCTCGCCGCGGCGGCCCGGCTGGTGGAGACGGGTATGACGGGCGGCACGGAGGCTCCGCGTACGTTCGTGGCGTAGTGCGCGCTCTCGGGTGGGTGCGGGCCGGTGGGGGTGGTTCGCGCGGTTTCCCGCGCCCCTGGGGGTTCGGCGCGCGATCTCGGGTGGGTGCGGGCCGGTGGGGTTGTTCGCGCAGTTCCCCGCGCCCCTGGGGGGTTTGGGGCGCGTTCTCGCGTGCGGGCCGGTGGGGGTTGTTCGCGCAGTTCCCCGCGTCCCTGGAGTGTGGGGGCGTTCTCGCATTCCCGGGGTGCGGGCCGGTGGGGCCGGGGCGCACGCTGGCCGCCCCTGGGATCCGGGGGCGGTGCGGTCAGCTCTCGGCTGCGATCGCTTCCGGGATCGCCGGTGCCACGCCGAGGGCCGGCTTCGTCAGGTCCGCCGGTGCCGGGTTGTCCGCCGGCCGGGGCGGCGCCGCGTCCGCCGGTGTGCTCCGTGGTGGCAGCAGCGCCAGCACCGCCTGCCGGTCGGCATCGCTGGTCGCGTCGTCGTACGGGTCGGGCGTCCGCGGCACCTGCAGCCGGTGCACCGGACCCGACCCCAGCACGGCGTACCCGCGGCCCGGCGGCACGTGGGCCGGCGGCGTCGTGTGCGGCGGTACCCCGAGTGCCGCCTCCACCTGCCGCGGTGCCGCCGTGCCGAGCACCACACGCGCGCGGGTGTGCTGCCGGACCGCGTCGCTCAGCACCTCCGCGCTGTCGAACTGCTCGGCCACGACGACGGTCACGTTCGCCGCGCGGCCGTGCCGCAACGGCACCTGGAGCAGCGCCTGCGGGTCCTTGCGGCCGTCCGCCGCCGCCAGGTGGGCGAAGACGCCCGGACGGTCCAGCACGATCCACAGCGGACGCCGGGTGTCCTCCGGCGGCGGGTCGCCTCCCTGCCGGGCCAGGTTGACCGCGATGAGCCGCCGCTCGGTCTCCTGCGCGGCCCACTCCAGGCTGGCCAGCGCCCCCGTGAGGGCGCACTCCACGGCCAGCACGCCGTCCCGGCCGGCCAGGCACGCGTACTCGCCGGTGCCGCCGCCGTCGACGATCAGGACGTCGCCGTACCGCAGGGCCTGGAGGGCGATGGAACGCAGCAGGGTCGACGTGCCGCTGCCGGGAGGGCCCATGGCCAGCAGGTGCGGCTCGGTCGATCGGACGCCGGTGCGCCAGACGACCGGCGGAACGTCGATCTGCTCCGCTTCGTAGGAGAGGGGAAGCGTGCGCTGGACCTCGCTCGGGTCGGTGAAGCCGAGGACGGTCTCGCCGGGAGCGGTGACGAAGTGCTGGGGGGCGATGTCGGTGGGCAGCGGCGCGAGGACGGTGAGCGTGAGCTGGTTGCCCTCCTCGTCCCAGGCGAAGTGGTATTCGCGGCCCCGCCCGGCCTTCGCGGCGAGCAGCTGCTCGATCCGCGCGCGGGCCTCGGGCTCGCCGTCCGGGAAGTAGGCGGGGTAGCGGAGCACAAGGTGGCCGACCCGTCCGCCGTCCTCGAACTCGTGTTCGGCGAAGGCCTTCTGCCACTCCCCGCCGTGCGCGTACAGCGGCGCCGGGTCCTCGGCACCGCTGAAATAGGGCACCAAGGCCTCGTACAGGGCCTGGAGCCGTTCGGCCTGGGACTCGTCGGGCCCTTCGGGTGCCGGCGGGGTCCGGTCGCGCCCCTGCCAGGCCGCCGCCGCCATCACGGTCACGACGGCGAGCAGCGGCCCGTACGGCATCAGCGCCACGACCAGGACCGTGGACGCCGCGAGGAACAGCAGTGGCCCGCGTTTGTCCTTGGGCGTCTCAGCCCACCTGCGCCGCCCGGCCGAGGCCAGCCGGCGCAACCCGCGCGAGACGGTGATCAGCGGGTGGAGGACATCGGTGGCGCTGTCGGCCGCCGTCCGGGCCAGCTCCCTGCTCCGGGCGATCTGCATCCGGGCGATCTGGGCGCTGTCTTTGCTCAGAATGCGGGGGAGAGGGCGCCGGGCCACTGCTGTCTCCTGGGGGTGCGTGCGGGAAGGACGGGCGGGATCAGAACTTGATGCCGCCGAGGAGGCTCGCCAGGCTCTCGCCGCCCGCCTTGATGCTGGGGGCGATGCCGGTGCTGGCGAGATAGAAGCCGAACAGCGCCGAGGTGCACGCGTGCGAGCCCTTGAGTCCGTCCTTCCGGAAGAAGAGGAAGACGATGATGCCGAGCAGCAGGACGCCGGACAGGGAGAGGATCATTTCGGGTCTCCTGGTGTCGAGAGGGGACAGTCACCATGAGTTCTTCCAGGATCACAGCATGTATCCATACGATTAAAGGTGCAACTGGGTGAAATCTGGTTGATTTCGCCCACTCGGCCGAGCCGTTGGGACCGGTTTGACCAGGCCTGTTGCCTTCGGCGGGATCTGCTGCTGATCTTTACCTCGGGCACATCGGGTCATGTGCCGCGCTAGCCAGTACGCTGGCGATTCACTCGTACGGCCGCGTTCCGCTCACTGCCGTACGCTCCCTGTCGTCACCGAAGTCCCAAGGAGAGGCGGTTCGTGCCGATGAGTGAAGCCCCCGACCCCGAGGTCGTGGAGCTGGCGACCAAGATCTTCGATCTGGCCCGCCGGGGGCAGACCGAGACGCTCGTCGCGTATGTCGACGCGGGCGTTCCCGCCAACCTCACCAACGACCGCGGTGACTCCCTGGTGATGCTCGCCGCCTATCACGGCCACGCCGACGCGGTGCGCGAGCTGCTCGCCCGCGGCGCGGAGGCGAACCGGGTGAACGACCGTGGTCAGACCCCGATCGCGGGAGCTGTCTTCAAGGGCGAGACCGAAGTGATCAAGGCCCTCCTGGAGGGTGGAGCCGACCCCGCCGAGGGGACGCCGTCGGCCGTCGACACGGCCCGGATGTTCGGCAAGGCGGAGCTTCTGCAACTGTTCGGCGTCAGCTGAAGCGACTGCCCTGAGCAGGCACGACACGGAAAACGGGGGAGGCGGTACAAGGCCGCCGGAAATACGGTCGCGGCAGCACACACCGCGGGTCATCATGACGACGTGATTCACGGACGCGATGGCCGGGCAGGTGTTGCCGCACCGCGCGGGCCGTGATGCGGTCCGCATGGGCCACCGACGAGAGGCAGAGAGAGATGGTCTACAGCAAGCAAGAGACGGCGGGCGCTCCGACGTTGTGTCACGCGGCCAGGTAGTGCGTGTTCCCCGGTTGCGTCGACGCTTGATGTGAGGCTGTTTCCCATGTTCGATCCGGTCATAGCGCCCAGCGGTACGCTGCTCGGGCTGCTCCAGCGCGGCCGTGGCGACGGCACGCTGCACGCGCTCACCGCCCCGCGCGCCGAAGCGCTCGCGGCCCTGAACCACTGCGTGCTGCGCGACCCCCGCCACGACTGGCAGGTGGAGAACCGCTCCCTGTACTACGCCCGGCTCTACCTCGACCTGAACGGCGAGCTGGACGCCGTCGAGGCGCATCTCTTCGACGCCGAGGACGTGCTCGACACCGACGAGTCCCGTACCGGCCTCGCCCTGGCCGTCCTCGGGCACCTCGCCTCCTACGGCCGGCGGGACGCGCTGGACCTGCTGCGCAGGTACGCCGCCCACGGCTCCAACTGGGCCTGGGCCCTGGACGAGCTGGCGCTGCGGGACGACGACGCCGGGCTGCGCGCCCTCGCCGCCCCCGTCCTGGCCCGGTTCCCCGGCGATCCCGAGGGCGAGGCCGAGCTGGCCGCCGCCGTACGCGACGCCTTCGAGCCCCGGCCCTGGCGGCTGTGGGCCGAGGACACGCGGGAACCGATCGCCGCCCGGGTGCGTGCCGCCCAGGAGACCGGCTGTTTCGACCGCTGGCAGCGGCAGATGCGGCCCACCGGCCCGCGCCCCGGCTGGAGCGTGCGCGCCGTGTTCGAGTGGGCCCAGCAGGGCATGGAGCGCGGTGCCGCCCTGCACGTCCCCGCAGCCCGCTGCCTGGCCGCCGTGGCCGGTCCCGAGGACCGGCCGGAGATCCTCCGGGCCGCCAGGGACGGCATCGACGGAGCCCGCTGCACCGCACTGCGCTACCTCGCCGACGGCAACGACCCGGACGCCCTCCCGCTGATCGAGGCCGCCGTCACCGACGGGACGGCGCCCGTTGTGGAGGCGGCCCTCGACGCCTTCGAACGCATGCGCAGCATCACCGCCGTCGACCGCGCGCGCGGCTGGGCCCAGCGTCCCGACCCGCTCGGCGCCGCCGCCGGACGCGTGCTCGCCTGCCGCGGCGGTATGCAGGACAGCGATCTCGTCCTCGGCGCCCTCCGTGAGGCCGTACGCGGCGAGGGGCCGGACGCACCCACCCTGTGGACCCTCGTCGACGGCGCCGGACGCCTCGGCATCGCCTGTGCGGCCCCCGTGCTGCGGCACGTCTACCGCGAGACGGCCTCCTCCCACCTGCGCGGCCGCGCCGCCCGAGCCCTGGCCGCGACCGACCCCTCCTTCGCCACCGGCTTCGCCGTCGAATGCCTGTGGGACTGCGAGGAGACCACCCGCGAGATCGCCGCCCGGCACGCCGAGACCGGTGACGCCCGGGTAGTGGAACGCCTCCGCCGCCTGGCCGCCGACCCGGCCGAGGAGGACGAGGTGCAGACGGCGGTGCGCAGCCGCTTCGGCCCGGACATCGCCGCCGGCTGACCCCCTGCCCGGCCGCGGCCCCGGCGGGACGACTCCCCGCCGTGTGAACACGGGATGACCCGCGGGTCAGGCGCCCATGACGGCCGTCTGACCCGCTCGGGTGTGCAGCTCAACGCTCATGGGACGTTTCCCGTGCGGACAGATCGAAGTTGACGCGGCCACGTCCGGTGCGGCGACAACACCCGTATGCGTGTCGTCATCGTGACCGAATCCTTTCCCCCCGATGTGAACGGCGTGGCTCACTGCGCGCTCCAGACCGCCCGGCACCTCGTAGATCGCGGTCACCTCCCGCTCGTCGTCGCGCCGGCCCAGGCACCCGGCAGCGCACCGGACGCAAACGCCCCGTGCCCGGTGGTCCGCGTCCCCTCCCTCCCCCTCCCCGGCTACCCCCAGGTGCGCGTCGCCCTCCCCAGCCGACGCCTCGCCGCGGCACTCACCGAGCACCGCGCCGACGTCGTCCACCTGGCGAGTCCCTTCGTCCTCGGGGTCCGTGGCATGGCGGCCGCCGCCCGCCTCGGTATCCCCGCCGTCGCCGTCTACCAGACCGACCTGGCCGGCTACGCCCGCACCTACATGGGCGCCGGGGATGCGGCCGCCTGGCGGCGCATCCGCTCCGTGCACGCCGCCGCCGACCGCACCCTGGCCCCGTCCAGCGCCGCCCTGAACGACCTGGAGGCCCACGGTGTGCCCCGGGTGCGGCTGTGGCCGCGCGGCGTGGACACCGTACGTTTCCGGCCAGACCACCGCGACGAGGCCCTGCGCCGCGAACTCGCCCCGAACGGCGAGCTGATCGTCGGCTACGTCGGCCGGCTCGCCCCCGAGAAGCACGTACAACTGCTCGCGGGAGTCTGCGGCCTCGCGGGGGTGCGGGTGGTGGTCGTCGGCGACGGCCCCAGCCGGCCGCACCTGACCGAGGCCCTGCCCGGCGCGGTCTTCCTCGGCCGCCGCACCGGTGACGATCTCGCCCGGATCTTCGCCTCGTTCGACGTGTTCGCGCACACCGGCCCCTTCGAGACGTTCTGCCAGACCGTCCAGGAGGCCATGGCCAGCGGCGTCCCGGTCGTCGCTCCGGCCGCCGGCGGCCCGCTCGACCTGGTCGCCCACGGCCGCACCGGCCTGCTCGTCCCGCCGCGCGACGCCGTCGCCGTCCAGGAGGCCGTCCGCGCGCTGGCCGCCGATCCCGGGTGCCGCGCCGCGTACGGCGCTGCCGCCCGCGCCACGGTCGAGGGCCGCACCTGGGCCGCCGTGGGCGACCTGCTCATCGCCCACTACGACGACGTGCTCGCGGCACGGAGGACGGCGGTGGCGGCATGACCGGCCAGTCCCTGCGCATCGTCCGGCTAGCCAACTTCGTCGCCCCGGCCTCCGGCGGCCTGCGCACCGCCCTGCGGGAACTCGGCAGGGGCTTCCGCGCGGCGGGCCACGAACCGGTGCTGATCGTGCCCGGCGAGCGGTACACCGACCGCGACACCGAGCAGGGCCGGGTCATCACCCTGCCCGGGCCGGTGCTGCCCGGTACCGGCGGCTACCGCGTCCTCACCGACAAGCGGCGCGTGGCCGCCGTCCTGGAGCGGCTGGCCCCGGACCGGCTGGAGGTCTCCGACCGCACGACCCTGCGCTGGACCGGCCGCTGGGCCCGCCGCGCGCGCGTGCCCGCCGTGATGGTCTCCCACGAGACCGCCGACGGCGTGCTGCGCACCTGGGGCCTGCCCGGGAACCTCTCCCGCCGGGCCGCCGACAGTCTCAACGCCCGTACGGCGCACGTCTACTCGCGGGTGGTGTGCACCACGGAGTTCGCCGAGCGCGAGTTCGTGCGCATCGGCGCCCGCAACCTCGTACGCGCCCCCCTGGGCGTCGACCTCATGGAACGTCACCCCGCCCTGCGCGATCCCGGACTGCGCGCGGAGCACGCACGCGTGGACGAGGCGCTGCTCGTGATGTGCTCCCGGCTGTCCGTGGAGAAGCGCCCCGGCACGGCGCTGGACGCCCTGGAGGGGCTGCTGCGGCGCGGCCGGCGGGCGGTGCTCGTGGTGGCGGGGGACGGCCCGCTGCGGGGACGGCTGGAGCAGCGGGCACGCGAGCGCGGGCTGCCGGTCACCTTCCTGGGCCACCTCGCCGACCGGGCCGCACTCGGTGCGCTGCAGGCGACCGCCGACGTCTGCCTGGCGCCGGGGCCCGCCGAGACCTTCGGGCTCGCCGCCCTGGAGGCGATGGCGTGCGGCACGCCCGTGGTGGCCAGCGCCTCGTCCGCACTGCCCGAGGTCATCGGGTCCGCCGGCGCGGCCGCGACCGGTCACGGCGAGGCGTTCGCGGACGCCGTGGAACTCCTCCTGGAACGCGGCGAGCCCGAGCGGCGCGAGGCGGCACGCGCGCGTGCGGAATGCTTCGGCTGGGGAACGGCCGTGGAGGCGTTCCTTGCGGCCCATGACACCGAGGTGCTGAGCCGCGCGCACTCCCGGCTTACCGTGCCGGGGGGCGCGGCATGAGAGCCGTCCGCTTCGTCGCCCTCGGAGACTCGCTGACCGAGGGCGTGGGCGACCCCGCCGGAGACGGCTGGCGGGGCTGGGCCGCACTGCTGGCGGCTTCCCTTGCGGAGGCCGCGGAGGCCGCGGAGGGCGTGGAAGCCGTGCCGGTGGTGGAGGGCAGGCGGGCCGGGGGAGCCGTGCCGGTGGTGGAGGACGTGGAGGGCGTGGAAGCCGTGCCGGTGGTGGAGGGCAGGCGGGCCGGGGGAGCCGTGCCGGCGGTGGAGGGCAGGCGGGCCGTGGCGGCCGTGGAGTTCAGCAACCTCGCGGTCAGCGGGGCGCAGACCCGGGACGTGCTGGAGCGGCAGACCCCGGCCGCCCTCCTGCTGCGTCCCGACCTGGCGTCCGTCGTCGTCGGCGTCAACGACACCCTCCGCCACACCTTCGACATCCACGCCGTGGCGGCCGACCTCGACCGGGTCTACGCCACCCTCACCGCCCGCGGCGCCACCCTGCTCACCGCCTGCCTGCCCGACCCCGGTGCCATGCTGGGGCTTCCGGGCGCGCTGGCCCGCCCACTGGCCCGCCGGCAACGGGCGGTCAACACCGTCGTCCACGCGCTGTCCGACCGGTACGGCGCCGTCCATCTGCACGCGGCCGACGGCGACTGGATCGCCGACCGCGCGTTGTGGAGCGCCGACCGGTTGCACCCGGGCGAGCGCGGCCACCGGCAGTTCGCCGTCCGCTTCCACGCCCTGCTCGCCGAGGCGGGACACGTGACGGGGGAACCGCCCTCGCCCGAACCGGAGTTCCCCGGCCCGACCCGGACGGCGAGCCTGTGGTGGCTCGCCACCGCCGGCACCGGCTGGGTGGCCCGGCGATGCAGGGACCTGCTGCCGCAACTGCTGCGCCTGGCCGCCGACGAACTGCACCACCACGCCCGGGGCACCGGCGCCCGCCTCGACCTGCGCGCCTCGGCGGCGGTCTCGGCGGCCCTCGCCGCCCTGCCGGGAGACGGCTTCGACGGCGCCGGGGTTCAGCGCCGCCGTACCGGCACGAACCGGACCGGGGTCCCGGGAACCGCCTGCGCGGCTGCCGGGAGGTCGGCGGCGCGGACCACCGCGATCACCGGGTAACCCCCGGTGGTCGGGTGGTCGGCCAGGAAGATCACCGGGCGTCCGTCCGGGGGGACCTGGACGGCGCCGAGGACCATGCCCTCGCTGGGCAGTTCGCCGGTCCGGGAACGCTCCAGCGCGGGCCCCTCGGTGCGCAGGCCGATGCGGTTGCTCGCCGGGGAGACCCGGTACGCGCGCGTGGTGAGCGTCTGCAGCGCCCCGGCCGGGAACCAGTCGGCGCGCGGTCCGGGTGTCACCCGGAGCACGAGAGCGGCCGGCGGCCGCGGTTGCGGGGCGCCGTCCACGCGCGCGGGCGGTCCGGCCGGGGCGCCGAGCGGCAGCACCGTGCCGTCGGTGAGCGGAGCCGGTCCCAGACCGGACAGCAGGTCCGTGGCCCGGCTGCCGAGGACGGGCTCCACGGCGATGCCGCCGGCCACGGCCAGATAACCGCGCACTCCGGCCGTGGCCGTCCCCACCTGCAGCAGTTCACCGGCCGGCACCACGACCGGGGAGCCCCACGGGGCCGGCCGGCCGCCCACCGCGACCGGACAGGGCGCGCCGCCGACCGCCACGGTCACCGTGGAACGGGGGCGCACCGCGCACCCGTCGAGCGTGGTCTCCAGCACAGCGGCGTCCGGTGGGTTGCCGACGAGCCGGTTGACGAGCGCCGCCGCGGGCGGATCCAGCGCCCCGGAGCGGGGCACCCCGAGATGGGCGTACCCCGGGCGGCCGCGATCCTGCACGGTGGTCAGCGCCCCGGCCCGCACGACCACGAGCGCACGGTCGCTCATGCGCCCTCCACAGAGCCGACGTCCGCGCGCGTGAGGCGGGCGGCCCGGGCCGCTCGGGTACCGGGGGTACGTGCTCGGGTCGCGCTCGTGAGTGTTCCCTGTGGGCGATCCGCGTGTGTGCGCCCGGCGGTCCGGGGCTTCGCTCGGGTACCGCGGGTACGTGCTCGCTTCGGGTTCACGCGTCCTCCACCGGGACGAACCGGACCCGCGAACCCGGTACCAGCAGCGCGGCCGGTTCTCGTGTGTGGTCCCACAGCACCGCGTCGGTGGTGCCGATCAACTGCCAGCCGCCCGGCGAGGAACGCGGGTACACGCCGGTGTAGCGGCCGGCCAGGGCCACCGCCCCGGCCGGGACGGCGGTGCGCGGGGTGGCCCGGCGCGGCACCTCGTAGCGGGCCGGCAGCCCGGTGAGGTAACCGAAGCCGGGCGCGAACCCGCAGAAGGCCACCGTGAACTCCGTGGCCGTGTGGATGCGGGCCACCTCGTGCGCGGGCACCCTCCAGCGCGCGGCGACCTCCGCGAGGTCCGGACCGTCGTAGCGCACGGGCAGTTCGACCGACGCACGCGCGCGTGCCGGCGACGGCGGCACTTCGAGGGAGGCCAGTTCGGACGCCCAGCGCCCCGGCTCCCGCAGGCCGTCCAGCAGGACCGTCCGGGCCGCGGGAACGATCTCGCGGACGGCCAGCGAGCCCTCGGCCCGGCGCCGCAGCAGCTCCGCGTGCAGGGCCTGCGCCTCCTCGCCCGAGGTCAACTCGACGAGCAGAGCGTCGTCGCCGACGGGAAGCACCCTCACGCGAAGGCCTCCAGCCGTACGCCCGCCGCCGTCAGCCGCTCGCGCACCCGGCGGGCGAGATCCACCGCGCCGGGCGTGTCGCCGTGCAGACACAGCGAGCGGGCGCGCACCTGGATGCGCCCGCCGGAGGAAGCGGTGACCGTGCCGGAGCGCGCGAGGCTCACCGAGCGCTCCACGACGGCCCCCGGGTCGGTCACGACCGCGCCGTCCCGGCCGCGTGGCACCAGCGTGCCCTCGTCGGTGTACGCGCGGTCCGCGAACGCCTCCGTGACCGCGGGCAGCCCCGCCTTCGCGGCGGCCTCCAGCAGGCGTGAGCCGGGCAGGCCCAGCACCGGAAGCGACGCGTCGGCGAGCAGCACGCCCTCGGTCACCGCGCGCGCCTGCTCCTCGTCGTGCACGACCCGGTTGTACAGCGCGCCGTGCGGTTTGACGTAGGCCACGCGCGCCCCGGCGGCCCGCGCGAACACCTCCAGGGCGCCGATCTGGTAGGCCACTTCGGCGGCCAGCTCGGCAGGCGGCACGTCCATCGCGCGCCGTCCGAACCCGGCGAGGTCGCGGTAGGACACCTGCGCGCCGATCGTCACCCCTCGGCCGGCCGCCAGTTCGCACACCCGGCGCATGGTGGCCGCGTCCCCGGCGTGGAAGCCGCAGGCCACGTTGGCGCTGGTGACGACGGACAGCAGCCCTTCGTCGTCGGTCAGCCGCCAGCGGCCGAAGCCCTCGCCCAGGTCGGCGTTCAGATCGATCACGGTCATGGCGCCTCGTGTCTCCGGTCGTCGTGCGGTCGGTGGGGAAGCCCCGGTGGTCGTGCGGTCGGTGGGGAAGCCCCGGTGGTCGTGAGGTCGGTGGGGAAGCCCCGGTGGTCGTGCGGTCGGTGGGAAAGCCCCGGTGGTCGTGCGGCCGGTGGGAAAGCCCCGGTCGTCGTGCGGCCGGCCGGGCGCCCGGTTTCCCGTGAGGTGGGCCGGGGACGCCCGGCTCCCCGTGCGGTCGGTGGGGACGTTCGCTCCCGTGCGGTCGGCCCGGACGCCGGTTCCCGTGGGGTCGGCCGGGACGGGCCGTCTCAGTCGATGCCGACCAGCCGGTACTGCTCGTCGCGGGCGTCGGTCAGGAACATCTGGCCCGGCGCGTGCGTGATGGCGAACGGCGGCCTGGAGGCCGTCACCGCCGCCTGCGGGGTCACTCCACAGGCCCAGAACACGGGGATGTCGCCGTCGGCGAGGGTCACCGGGTCGCCGAAGTCGGGCCGGCCGAGGGCCTCGATGCCGAGGGCCGAGGGGTCACCGCAGTGCACGGGGCCGCCGTGCACGGCCGGCAGCAAGCCGCTCTCCCGGATCGCGGCACCGAGATGTTCGGGCGGTACCGGACGCATGGACACCACCATCGGTCCGCGCAGCCTGCCCGCCGGCCGGCACGCGCGGCCGGTCACGTACATCGGCACGTTGCGGCCCTGTTCCACGTGGCGTATAGGGACGCCGGCCCGCGCCAGTGCCCACTCGAAGGTGAAGCTGCACCCGAGCAGGAACGACACCAGGTCCTCCCGCCAGTACGCGCGCACGTCCGTGGGCTCCGCGACCAGTTCCCCGTCCTGCCACACCCGATAGCGCGGCAGGTCCGTGCGCAGGTCGGCGCCCTCGGCGAGGACGGTCGTCACGGCACCGGCGTCGGTGACGTCGAGCACCGGGCAGGGCTTGGGGTTGCGCTGGCAGAACAGCAGCATGTCGTAGGCCCAGTCGGCGGGGACCGCGATCAGGTTGGCCTGCGTGTGCCCCGCCGCGACCCCGGCCGTGGGCCCTGCCAGGCCCTTCCGGAAACGGGCTCGCGCGGTTCTCGGGCTCCACGCGTGCGCGTCCCTCTCGATCGTGGTGACGGGCCGGTCCCCGGTACGGTGCGTCTGCGTCACGCCAGTTCCTTTCCACGGGTCTCCGGAAGCCCGAGCAGGGCCAGCGCCGCGAGGCCGTAGCCGATCGCACCGAAGACCAGCGCGCCGCCCACGCCCCAGCTGTCCGCGAGGAACCCCACCAGGGTGGGGAAGACCGCGCCCACCGCGCGGCCCGTGTTGTACGTGAAACCCTGACCGGTGCCGCGCACCGCCGTCGGGTACAGCTCGCTCAGGTAGGAACCGAAGCCGCTGAAGATGGCCGACATGCAGAAGCCGAGCGGGAATCCGAGCACCAGCAGCAGAGTGTCGGCGCCGGCCGGGATGTTCGCGTACGCCAGGACGCACACGGCCGACAGCAGCGCGAACAGCCAGATGTTGTTCCGCCGGCCGAGCCGGTCGGTGAGGTGGCCGCCGGTCAGGTAGCCGAGGAACGCGCCGGAGATCAGGAAGGCCAGATAGCCGCCGGTGCCGACGACCGACAGGCCGCGCTCGGACTTCAGGTACGTCGGCACCCAGGTGGCCAGGGTGTAGTAGCCGCCCTGCACGCCGGTGGAGAGCAGGCTCGCGAAGACGGTGATGCGCAGCAGGCCCGGCGCACCGGGCCGCCCGGGACGGAAGACGGCCGCGAACGAGCCCCGGCCCGGGTCCTGTTCGCGGACCGCCGTCGCGGTGGGGGCGTCGTGCACCCGGCGGCGCAGCCACACCACGAGCAGCGCGGGCAGCGCCCCGGTCCAGAACATCACCCGCCAGGCCAGGTCGTCGCCGACGAAGGAGAAGACCAGCGTGTAGACGATCGCCGCCAGTGCCCAGCCGACCGCCCAGGAACTCTGGACCGCGCCCAGGGTGCGACCCCGGTGGCGCGCGCTCGCGTACTCGGCCACCAGGATCGCCCCGACCGCCCACTCGCCGCCGAAACCGAGCCCCTGCAGCGCCCGGAAGACCAGCAGCGTCTCGTAGTCGGGGGCGAAGCCGCAGGCCACGGTGAAGACCGCATAGGTGATCACCGTGATCATCAGGGCCCGGACCCGGCCGACCCGGTCCGCGACCACGCCCGCCACGGCACCGCCGATCGCGGAGACCACCAGCGTGACGGTGGTGAACAGGCCGGTCTGGCCGCTGTCCAGACCGAAGTGCGCCGAGAGCGCCACCATGCTCAGCGGCAGGGTGAAGTAGTCGTAGGAATCCAGGGCATATCCGCCGAAAGCGCCGGTGAAGGCGCGCCGACCGCGCGGCCCCAGGGCGTGCAGCCAGCCCAACGCGCCGTCTTCGGGGCCGCCTTCGCCGCTCTCGGGCCGGACGCCGGAGGGCGCGGATCGTGGCGGTGGGGTCGTGCTCATGGGCACCTCGCAGAGGGGGGACGGAGGGTGCGGGGAAGTGAGCCGTGCGGAGCACCGTAGAGGATCGTTCAACGATCCTTCAATACCCGCGTTGTTTCGTCCCGGTGTCTGCGATTGAATTCCGGGCATGGCAGAGCAGCTGGCGGGTCTGGCCGACGACCGTGCCCTCCTGGGGCGCACGAGCACGGCGGAGCGGGTCTCCGACATCCTCAGGAGCCGTATCGCCGACGGGTACTTCCCGCCGGGCACCCGGCTCTCGGAGGACGGCATCGGCGGAGCGCTCGGCGTCTCCCGCAACACCCTGCGCGAGGCGTTCCGGCTGCTCACGCACGAACGCCTGCTGGTCCACGAACTCAACCGGGGCGTGTTCGTCCGGGTGCTGAGCATCGAGGACGTCGAGGACATCTACCGCACGCGCTCCCTCGTCGAGTGCGCCGTCGTCCGGGGGCTGGGCGAGCCGCCGTATCCGCTCGACGGGCTGGCGGCGGCGGTCGGCGAGGGCGACGCGGCCGCCGTCGAGAACGACTGGAAAGCGATGGGCACCGCCAACATCCACTTCCACCAGGAGCTGGTCGCCCTCGCGGGCAGCGAGCGCACCGACGAGCTGATGCGCAGCGTCTTCGCCGAGCTGCGGCTGGCCTTCCACGTCGCCGACGACCCGCGCCGGCTGCACGAGCCGTACCTCGCCCGCAACCGGCAGCTCCTGCAGGCCCTCCGGGCCGGGGACCGCACGACCGCGGAGCGGCTGCTGGAGACCTACCTCGCGGACTCGCTGGGACGGGTGGTGGAGGTGTACCGCCGCAGGGTCGGCGAGGACGGCGCCCCCTAACGGCACGGGGCGGGGGCCGGAGCCGTCCTGCCGCCCCGTCGCCTGCCCGGGCAAAGGGGCGGAGCCTCTCGTTTGGGTCGATGTCAGACCGAGGACCTAGTCTGTGCATCGTGACTTCGCCTGCATCGACGGACAGCGTTCCGCCCCAGCTCAGCGCGGGGCCGCGCCCGGCACCGGGTCCGGCCGCCGACGAGGGGCTGGCGCGTCGGCTGCGCGCGCTCGCCTGCACGGCGCCGCTGCACGACCTCGACGCGCGCAAGGCCAACCTGGCCGGCGAGTACTCGGTGTACGGGATGGCGGAGGTGGCCCTGGCCGCCATCGACCTGGTCACCCTCAACATGGACTTCGACACCGGCGCCGACCACGAGCAGATCGTGGCCAGGCTCGTCCCGCGCATCGCCGCCCAGGCCCCGCACCGGCCCGCCGCCGAGCACGAGCGCGTGGCCCGCTGGGTCCTGGAGAACCTGATCAACGTCGGCAGCGTCGACCGCGGCTTCCGAGCCGTCTACGGCACCTTCTCGCCGGACGGCACCTACGTCCGGCGCGACTACGACTTCAAGCTGATCGAAGAGGTCCCCGGCCCCGGCGGCACCGTCTACCTGCGCACCACCGACGAGGCGGTCAACGTCCTGGTCGGCGCCCTCGACACCGACGTCACCAGCGCCCAGATCGCCGCCGAGGTCAAGCTGGAGGTGCTGATCAACCGCGGCCGGCTGGCCGACGCCCAGCTCGCCGCCGAACAGGCCCGCTACCGCACGGTGCAGTACTCCGAGACCCTGCGCCGCGCCCTGGACGCCACCCGGCGCAACGTCCGCGCGGTCGACTGGCTCAGCGCCGTACCCGACATGATCGCCGAGGCCCTCGACCACGTCGCGGAGCGCTACCGCCACGAGAACGCCATCCTCACCAACATCCGCAAGGCCCGCGACGAGACCGAGGAGGCCGAGCACAAGCGCCGTGCCGCCGAACTGGTCGACATCGTCAAGGACTGCATCCGGCGCCACACCCAGCTCCAGTCCCGCCTGCTGGAGGCCGGCCCGCTCTTCCGCGCCGAACAGGACCGCCAGGCCTTCGCCACACCGACGACGACGTCCGGTACGGATTTGTACGGCCACCTGCTCGCCCCCGTGCTGCCACTGCCGCTGGAGCAGGCCATCCGGGTCACCGACGCGTTCTTCGCACACGGCACGGGTCTGCGGACGCCGGTGTCGGTGCGGGTCGGCGACCTCGTCGACATACTGCTGACGCCGCCGGTGGAGCGGGAGCACCTGGGCGCGGAGATGCCGGAGCCGGACCTGATCGCCACGCCGGACGACAGCCGGTTCGGCGAGGAGCAACTGGCCACCGCCATGGAGCTGCTGGACCTGCCCGCCGACGCGCCCAGGCGACTGTCGGGGCTGCTGGCGCAGGCGCGACGGACCGGTGACCCGGATCTGGCCTACCTGGTGGCCCTCCTGGCGGTCCATGCCGCCAGCCCCGCGGTGGGCACCGCCTACCGGCAGGGCGAGCAGAAACTGCTGTTCGCCGTGGACGACGGCACCGAACTGGACGACCCCGAGTTCGGCGGTGCCGACCTGATCGTCGGGACGGCCCTGCTGGACGCGGCGGGAATGGCGGCGGACAGAACGGAGGCGGCGTGAGGCCGCCGGCCGGGCGCGGACCGTCGGTGGCCGGCCGCGCGGTCCCCCACGCCCCTGAGGCGGTCCCCCACGCCCCTGAGAGAGTCGCCCGTCACCCTCGTATCAAGATCAAGGAGTCGCAGTCGTGAGCGAGCACGCCGAGTGGAGTGAGGCGGAGCCGTCCGCCCCGTCCGCCCCGTCGGCACCGGCCGCCGTCACCCCCGCCGACGCCGCCGACGCGGCGCGGCTCGTCGCCTTCGGGCTGCAGCCCAAACTGCAGCCCGCCCGCGACCAGGAGTACGCCGAACTGCTGCGCCGCCACCGCGAGGACCCGGCGTTCGCACGGCTCGCGGACGCCGTCGCCGCCGGCCTGGGACTCGTCGTGCTGGAGGTCTCCCCGCGCGCGGGGATGGCCGTCACCGCCGCCGAGGACTCGGTCTTCGCCGTCCGCATGGGCGACTACGCGCGTCGTACCGCCGCCGACTCCGGCGACCGCTTCCTGCACGGCCTGGCCCATCTAGCCGCCGCCGCACTGGCGTTCCCGCGCCCGGAGGACCTGGCCGACGACACCTACATCGGCCGCGTCACGGTCAACGGCGTCGACGCCTTCGTACGGCAGGCCTGCCGCCGGCTGGAGGAGCGAGCCGAGGAACAGGGCGACAACACCGACCCGGCGACCGACGCGCCCGATCTGGAGGCCGCCTGGCGGATCTGGGCCAGGCGCAGCGCCACCGGCGCCACCAAGGACGCCCGCCGCCCGGCCGCCTCCACCACCGGCATCGTGGCCAAGGCCCTGGCCTTCCTCACCGACTCGGGCTTCCTGCAGCGCACCGGGGAGGACCACGGCGGCACCTACCGCACCACGGCCCGCTATCAGCTCCAGGTCCGCGACATGGCCGGCAGCGCAGCCATGGCCGAGCTGCTCGAGCTGGGCGTCGTCCCGGTCACGGACGGCACGGCCAGCCTGCTGCCCGCCGAGGACACCGAGGATCTGGACCTCGTGGCCGACGCCGGGCTGCCCTTCCACGCGCCTTCGCACCCCTGACCCCCCCGAACCGCCAGAAAACTGACGAGAGTCCGCCATGTACGAGCTGTCCCGGGTCCGCCTCTACTCCATCGGGCCCGCCGGTGCGCGCTACGCCGACACCGTGCTTGACCTGCGAGGCGTGGGCGCCCACGTGCCCGACCCGGCGCCCACGCAGGCGGAGTTCTTCGAGGAGGAGCCCGCCGGGCCGCCGCGCCGGCCCGCGCCCGCCGGTGTGCTGTTCCTGGAGAACGGCGGCGGCAAGTCCGTCCTGCTCAAGCTGATCTTCTCGGTGATGCTGCCCGGCCACCGCAACACCCTGGGCGGCGCCAGTTCCGGCGTGCTGCGCAAGTTCCTGCTCGCCGACGACTGCGGGCACGTGGCGCTGGAATGGCAGCACGTGCTGACCGGCGAGTGCGTCGTCGTCGGCAAGGCCAGCGAATGGCGCGGACGGCAGGTCTCCAGCGACCCGCGCAAGTTCGCCGAGGCCTGGTACTCCTTCCGGCCCGGCCCCGGGCTCAGCCTGGACAACCTGCCCGTGGCCGAGTCCACCGCCGTACGGCCGCCCGCCGAGGGTGCCTCCGGCGCCCAGGGCCGCCGCCGCACCATGAAGGGCTTCCGCGACGCCCTCACCGAGGCCGGCAAGGCCTACCCGCACCTGGAGGTGCACTGGGAGGAGATCCACGACCGCTGGATCGAGCACCTCGGCGACCTCGGCCTCGACCCCGAACTCTTCCGCTACCAGCGGGAGATGAACGCGGACGAGGGTGAAGCGGCCGGTCTCTTCGCGGTCAAGAAGGACTCCGACTTCACCGATCTGCTGCTGCGCGCCGTCACCGACACCCGCGACACCGACGGCCTCGCCGACCTCGTCAGCGGCTTCGGCAGCAAACTCGGCCGGCGCGCCGAACTGATCGCCGAACGGGACTTCACCGCTGGCTCCGCCGACCTGCTCGGACGGATCGTCGAGGCAGCCGAGACCCGTTCACGCGCGCGTGACGTCCACGCGGGCGCCGAGCGCCGCACCCGCACGCTGGCCCGCCGGCTGTCCGCGCGTGCCGTGCGGGAACGGGTCCGGGCCACCGAACTCGCCCAGCGGGTCACGGCCGCCGCCTACGCCGTCACACACTCCGAGGGCGCGCGCGAGCGCAGCGCCCTGATCGCCGCCGAACTCGCCTACCGGCACGCCTCCCTGGCGCTCGCCGCCGCCGAGAAGTCCGCCGCCGCGCAGAAACGCGAGCTGGCCGACGCCCGCACCCTGCACGCCGCCTGGCAGGCGGCCGAGGCCGTGCTGCGCCACCGTGCCGCCGCCGACCGGGTCGCGCGCGTGTCCGCCGCGATCCAGGAGGCCGAACGGGACGCGGCCCCCGCGCTCGCCGCCCGCGCCAAGGCAGCCGTGGACCTCGTGCGCGCCCTGCACGCGGCCGCCCAGGGCGCCGAGAACCTCGCCAACGAGGAGGAGGAGCGCTCCACCGCGCTGCAGGACGTCAGCGACACAGCGCACCGGGACTCCACCGCCGCCGCCACCGAGGCCCAGCGGGCCCGCAGCGAGGCCGGGCATCTGCGCCAGCGGCTCGCCGAGGTCGAGCGGGAGACCGCCGAGGCCGTCCGCGCCGGCTGGCTCGACGACAGCTCCCCGGACGCCGACCCGGCGCGTGCCGCGCTCGCCGCCAGCGACGCGGAGAAGACGGCCGTCGCCGCATGGGACGCGGCCCGCGAAGCCGCCCGCAGGACCACCGAGCACGCGCGCGAGGCGGCCTCCGCCGAGTCCCGCGCCGAGCTGACCGCGGCCCGCGCGGCCGACGCGGCCACCGCGGCCCGGCGCGCCCACGAGGCAGAGCGCCGCCTGGCCGAGTCGCTGGCCACAGAGGAGCGGCTCGCCGAGCTGCTGAGCCTGCCGGGCGCGGTGGCAACGGCACGCGCCGGTGTCCCCGGGCCCCGGATGGGAGCCGACGACCGGCCCGCCGGCCGGACCGCCGCCGGCACCGAAGGAGAGGACACGGCCCGCCCGCGCACCGAAACGGACGCGGACGGCCGTACCGGCACCACGCCCCGGACCGGCGGCACCGAGCCGCCCGGCACCGCCGGCCATCCGGCCGAAGGCCCGCTCACCGTCGAGGAACTCGACCGCTTCGCCGACGAGTTGCGCGAACTGCTCGACGACGCCGTGTCCGCCGCCGAACGGCACCTCTTCGAGCTGCGTACGGCCGCCGCCGACGACTCCCGCATCCTCGGCGCCCTCGGTGACGGCGGACTGCTGCCGCCCGGACCAGACGTGCTGGCCACCGTCGAGTACCTCGGCGAGCACGGCATCCCCGCGCTGCCCGGCTGGCGATACCTCGCGCAGGCCGTCGACCCGGCCGACCACACGCGCGTGCTCGCCGCCCGCCCCGAACTGGTCGACGGGGTGATCATCACCGACCCGGAGACGCACACCCGCGCCCGCGAGGCGCTCGGGGACGCGGCCCTGCTGCCCCGCTCCGCCGTGGCCGTCGGCACCGCCGCCGCCCTGCTGGCCCCGACCCCCGCCGACGGCGCCACCCCCGGCGACGTGTTCCTCGTGCCGCCGAACCCGGCCATGCACGACGAACACGCCGCCGACGAGGAACGGCAGGCCCTGCGCGCGCGGGCCACCGAGCGCGACGACGAGATCCGCGGCCTCGCCGCCCGGCTCGGCAAGGACCGCGAACTGGCCGCCCGGCTCGCCTCCTGGCGCACCGGCTGCCCCGCCGGACGCCTCGACGAGCTGACCCGGGCCGCCGAACAGGCCCGGACCTTCGCCGAGGAGGCCGAGGCCGAACTCGCCGAGGCACGCACCGCCCGTGCGGAGGCCGACGAGTCCGCCGCCGAGGCCGCACAGGTCCGCGACGAGCGGCAGGAGGCCGCGCAGCGGGCCCGCCGCGCCGCCGACGCCCTGGCCGGCCTCGCCTTCCGGCTGCGTGAGCGCGCCGGCTGGCAGGTCAACCTGCGCGAACTCGCCGACGAGGCGGCCGAGTCCGAGGCCCGCGCCCGCACGTGCGTGGAGCGGGCCCGCGCCGCCGACGAGGACCGCCGAGCCGCCCAGCGCGCCGCCGACGACGCCCGCCGCACCGCGCGCGCCCTGCGTGCCGAGCGCTCCGAGATCGCCGGCGCGCCCGACGACGTACCGGTCGACGAGGCGGATGCCCGGTCGGCCTCCCTGCCGGCACTCCGCGAGGCCTACCGCTCCGCCTCCCAGCTGTACGAAAAGGTCGGTGTCGGCGCCGACCTGCGCGCCGAGCAGGCACGCGCGGAGAGCGACGAGAGCGCCGCCCGGGCCGATCTGGACCGGCTCAGCAACAAGGTCCGCACCCGCGCCGAGCAGCTTCTCCAGGCGCCCGACGGCTCCGACGGACCCTCCCGGCAGGCGGCGGCCGCGCGTGCCGAGGAACTGGTGCAGCTCCTGGAGACGCGCATGTCGACCGCGAGCGAGCAGCTCGGCCGGCTGCGCGGCGAGACCGAACGCCACGCGCCCGAGGACGGTGAGGCACACACCGGGCTGCCCGGGGAACTGCTCCCGCGCGACGCCGAGCACGCCCAGGCGCTGCTGCGGACGGCGACGGCCGAACTCGCCACCCGGACCGAGGCATTGGCCGAGGCACGCGAGGCGCACGCGGAGCTGCTGGCGGCCCACCGCGCCGCCGAGGACGCGGCCGGCGGCTTCGACGAGATCGCCGCGATGCTCCGCGACCTGCTGCGCGACCACCCGCCCGAGGACGAGCAGGAGGAGCAGGAGCCGTACCCCGGCAGTCCGGAGGAGGCCCGGCAATCCGCCGCCGAGGCCCGCCGCTCACTGCGGGGCTGTGCCGCCGACCTGTCCGCCGCCGAGGCGGCCGTCCGCGAGGCGAGCGACATCCTCGTCCGGCACGCCAACTCCAATCGCTTCGAGCAGGTCCGCACCCCGGCCCGGCAGCAGATCCGCGAACTGCCCGCCGCCGCCCTGCCCGAGCACGCCCAGCAGTGGGCGGACGCCTTCGCACCCCGGCTGCGCGTGCTGACCGACGAGCTGGCCCAGCTGGAACGCAACCGGGACTCGATCGTGGACCGGCTGCGCGGTCTGGTGGAGTCGGCCCTGGCGACGCTGCGGTCCGCACAGCGGCTCTCCCGGCTGCCGGAGGGACTCGGGGAGTGGTCCGGACAGGAGTTCCTGCGCATCCGCTTCGAGGAGCCCGACCACGCCACGCTCACCGAACGCCTCGGCGAGGTCATCGACGAGGCGACCCGCGCGGCCGTCAAGAAGAACTCCGACCTGCGCAGGGACGGCATGTCGCTGCTGCTGCGGGGCGTCGGGGCGGCACTTCGGCCCAAGGGCGTCGCCGTCGAGATCCTCAAGCCCGACGCGGTGCTGCGCGCCGAACGCGTCCCCGTCGGCCAGATGGGCGATGTGTTCTCGGGCGGCCAGCTGCTCACCGCCGCCATCGCCCTGTACTGCACGATGGCCGCGCTCCGGTCGAACGACCGGGGCCGGGACAAGCACCGGCACGCGGGCACGCTGTTCCTGGACAACCCGATCGGCCGCGCGAACGCCACGTACCTGCTGGAGCTCCAGCGCGCGGTGTCCGATGCGCTGGGCGTGCAGCTGCTGTACACCACGGGTCTGTTCGACACGACCGCACTGGCCGAGTTCCCGCTGGTCATCCGACTGCGCAACGACGCGGACCTCAGGGCCGGCCTGAAGTACATCAGCGTGGAGGAACACCTCCGGCCCGGCCTGCCCCAGCCACCCCGGCCGGGGGAGACGGGGCACAGCGAGATCACGGCAACGAGGATGTACAGGAAGCCGGCACCGACAGCCCCCTGAGGACCACGGGGACGCCGGGAGATCGCAGGCCCACCCGCGCCCCGTCAGGGGCGCGGGGAGCTGCGCGACCGGCCACGGCCGGCCCGCAGCCGCCCCACGGCCTCGGACGCCGAGCCGGCGGCCGCCGGACCGACGCCGAGCCACCGGGCGCGGGTCGCAACCACGTCACCGGGCGTCGGCCTTCAGAAGATCGGCGCACCTCTCACCGATCATCATCGTCGTGATGCACGGGTTGACCGCGATCAGGTCCGGCATCACCGAACCGTCGGCGACCCGCAGCCCCTCGATCCCCTTGACCCGCAGTCGCGCGTCGAGCGGGGCCGAGGGGTCGTCGTCCGCGCCCATCTTCACCGTGCAGGACGGGTGGTAGACGGTGTTGTGCGTCTTGTGGATGTAGTCGAGCAGCTCGTCGTCGGTCCGCACGTCCGGTCCGGGGGCCAGTTCCGCCCCCGCCCAGCCGCTCAGCGCGGGCTGTGCGGCGATGTGGCGCGCGAGCCTCAGCCCGAACGTCATCACCCGCACATCGTGCTCGTGCGTGAAGTACCGCGGGTCCACCCTCGGCTTGTCCCGGTAGTCCCGGGTGCGCAGCCGCACCGTCCCGCGCGACTTCGCCTTCGTCACGTTGGGCGTCAGGCAGAACGCGTTCGCCGAGGTGGGGTAGCCCCAGCGTGCCGTGTTCAGGTCGAAGGGCACCGAGCCGTAGTGGTACATCAGGTCGGGCCGGTCGAGGCCCGGCTCGGTGTCGTAGAAGATCCCCGCCTCCCACCACTGGCTCGACGTGCTGGTCATCGGCCGCCGCGCCTCCCACATGATCACGCCTTCGGGATGGTCCTGGAGGTTCTCGCCGACGCCCGCCGAGTCGACGACCACCTCGACGCCGACCTCCCGCAGACGCTCCGCCGGCCCGATGCCCGACAGCATCAGCAGCTTCGGGGAGTCGATCGAGCCGCACGAGACGATCACCTCGCGCCGGGCCCGTACCGTGCGCGTGTGCACGAGGTCGGGATCCAGGTACTCCGCGCCCACGCACCGCCGCCCGCGCAGCACCAGCTTCTTGGCCCGCACCCCCGTCCGGACGTCCAGGTTCGGCCGTCTGCCCAGCACCGGGTGCAGATAGGCCACCGAGGAGGACTGGCGGATGTTGTTCTCGTCGGAGTTGATCTGGAACCAGTTGGCCCCGCGCACCACCGTCTTCCCGGTGTTGAACCCGACCGTGGGTATGCCGGCCTGCGCGCACGCCGCCAGCAGGGCCGCCCCGCACGGGTCACCGCCCTTGAGCGTGCGCAGCCGCACCGGGCCGGTGCGGCCGTGGTGGTCGCCGGGCGCGTCGTTGTTCTCCAGCCGCCGGTAGAGCGGGAACAGGTCGGCCGCGCTCCAGCCCGTGCAGCCCTGCGCCGCCCAGTCGTCCAGGTCCTCCGCGGGCGCCCAGAAGGCGATACAGGAGTTGTGCGACGAACAGCCGCCCAGCACCTTCGCGCGCGCGTGCCGCAGGAAACCGTTGCCGGCGGCCTGCGGCTCGACCGGATAGTCCCAGTCGTAGCCGGACTCCAGCAGGCCCATCCAGCGGTCCAGCCTGAGCACGGCGTCGTCGCCGACGTCGCTCGGGCCCGCCTCCAGGACGCACACCGTCACCGAGGGGTCCTCGGAGAGCCGTGCCGCCACCACGTTGCCCGCGGTTCCGCCGCCGACCACCACGTAGTCGAACTCGTCGATACTCATCAGCCGTGACCTCCTTGCCGATCGGGCACAGTGCGGATCAGTCGGCCGCCGGAGCGGAGCGGGGAGTGGCCGGGCCGGTGGACGCCGGGTCGAGACGGTGCTCGGCGAGGACGCCGGTGCGATGGCGCTGGACGAACCAGTAGTAGGCGAAGCCGCCGCCCGCGATGACCGCGACGAACAGCACGGCACCCCAGCGCAGGTACCAGTGGTAGGGAGCGGCCGCGTTGTACACCGCGGCCCGGGGCCAGATCAGGTTGATCGTCATGGCCGCGCCCCACACCACGGCGACGGCGTTGACGGGCAGCCCCCAGCGGCCCAGCGAGAACCTGCCCCCGCCCGCCGGCTGCCACTTCCCGCGCAGCCGGGCCACCAGCATCGGCGCGGTGACGCCGAGGTAGGCGAGGTAGATCATGATGATGCCGATGCTGGTGACGACCGTGAAGATCTGCGGCTGGCGGATGTTGACCACGAGGATCGCCAGCGCCAGCACACCGATGATCACGGCCGGCAGTACCGGGGTCCGGAAACGGGGGCTGACCCGGGCCAGCAGCGAGGAGGCGGGCAGGTTGTTGTCCCGGGCCATCGCGAAGGCCAGCCGGATCGCCGCCGTGTGCACGGCCAGCGCGCACACCGTCACCGCGATCAGCACGCACCAGAGCATCGCCTTGCCGGCCGTCGGCCCGAGTACGTCGAGTACGGCGTACTGCAGCCCGTCCGTGGACAGCTTGTCGCCCTTCAGGCTGGAGACGCTCATCAGCGCCAGCAGCAGCACCAGGCCGCCCAGGACGAAGGAGGCGACGATCGCGCGGATGATCGCGCGCGGCGCGTTCCGGGACGGGTCCAGCGACTCCTCGCCGAGCGAAGCGGCCGTGTCGAAGCCGTACATGACGTACGCCGATGCCAGCGAGGCCACCAGGAACGCGCCGAGATAACCGGTGGAGTAGCCCGCGCCGGTGTGGTTCGTCTGCATGACGACCTGAGGGCCACGGGTGATGTGGACGGCGAACAGGATGATCAATACAACGGTCGCGATCAACTCGATGAACACGCCGGCGGTGTTGATCGTGGCCATCAGCTTGACGCCGAACGCGTTGACCAACGTGGTGAACAGGATCAGCACGGCGGCCAGGATCACCGCGTTCGTCGCCACGTCGTACCTTCCGCTGCCGTCGCCGACGAACTGGAACTCCGCGGAGATCTGCGGCAGTGTCAGCTGATAGGCCAGCGCCACCGCCGATATGGACACGATCGACGCGATCAGCATCATCCACCCGGCGAGCCAGCCGAGATGCGGATTGCCGACCTTCTTCGACCAGTTGTAGACGGAGCCCGCCACCGGATGGCGGGCGGCCAGCTCGGCGAAGCACAGCGCCACCGTGAACTGGCCGGCGAACACCATCGGCCACGACCACCAGTACGCGGCGCCGCCGCTGCCGTAACCGAAGTAGAACAGCTGGAAGGTGCCGGTCAGGATGGAGATGTAGCTGATGCCGGCGGCGAAGGTGTGGAAACCGCCGAGCGTGCGCTTGAGTTCGGGCTTGTAGCCGAACTCGGCGAGTTCGGCGTCGTCGTGGTGGTGCCGGTCCGGTGCTGGTCCGGTGGTCGTCATGAGCGGACTCCTCGTGGGCCAGACGACGTCGGGGTTCCTCCCGCCGAGTTCGGCAGCAGATCGCCGCGCTCTCGCGCGGATGTGTGCGGCCAGGGGCCGGTGTCGAAGGCGCGCCGGGCCGCCAGGACGGCTTCCACGGTGTCCTTGCCGCCGGCCTCGTCCACGATCCCGACCAGGGATCCGTCGGCGGGACAGCGGATCTCCCGGGTGCGCTCGTCCAGGGCGCCCCGCCAGGTGCCGTCGATGAAGAGATCAGGCACGGGTCTCACCCAGCCGGGTCAGCAGCCACTCGTGGAAGATCCCTATGTGGTGCTCGTTCGGGACGAGGACCCCGCCCTCGCGGTACGCGCGCGAGGACATCCCCGGCTGGGTCCGCTCGCACGCCTCGAAGTCCTGGACGTTGACGCGGTGGAACAGCTCCACGGACTTCGACACGTCCGCGCCGGACGCCACCACCTGCGGCGCGTACAGCCAGTCGCACTCCACGACCGTGCGGTCCTCGGCCAGCGGGAACATGCGGTGCAGGATCACGTGGTCCGGGACGAGGTTGACGAACACGGTCGGCCTGATCGTGATGGCGTAGTAGCGGCGGTCCTGGTCCGCGCCCACCTCGGGCAGCCTGCCGAAGCCCGCGCTGCCGTCCACCGTGAAGCCCTCGATCCCCTCGCCGAACCGTGCGCCGTGGCCCACGTAGTACTGGGCGGCGTACCCGTCCGCGAACTCCGGCAGCACCTCGGTGAGTTCCGGATGGATCGTCGCGCAGTGGTAGCACTCCATGAAATTCTCGACGATCAGCTTCCAGTTGGCTCGCACGTCGTAGCTGATCCGCTTGCCGAGGGCCAGTCCCGCGGTGCCGTAGTGCTCGATCGCGGCCGCGTCGCCCAGCCGCTCCACGGCCGCGTGCACCACCGTGTCCTCGAAGGAGGGCGGTTCGTCGGCGAGACACACCCATGCGTAGCCCAGCCATTCGCGCAGGGCCACCTTGATCAACCCGTACTCGACTCGATCCACGTCCGGCATCTTGATCAAGTTGGGTGCGGCGATCAACCTGCCGTCCAGGTCGTACGTCCACGCGTGGTACGGGCACTGCAGACTGCGCCGCACCTGACCGGACTCCTCCGTGCACAGCCTGGCCCCCCGGTGCCGGCACACGTTGACGAAGGCGCGCAGGTCTCCGGTGCGGGTACGGACGACGACCACGCTCTCCCGGCCCACCCGGACCGTACGGAAAGAGCCCGGCCCGGCCAGGTCGGCGCTGCGGACCGCGCAGAACCACAGGGACTCGAACAGCCGCTCCTGCTCCCGCCGGAAGACGTCGGCGTCGGTGTAGTAGTGACCGGGAAGCGTAGCGATGAGGCTCGGAGAGACCGGGGTCGTCACGGGCGTGCTCCTCGGGCGGGCGCGGCGGCGAGGCGGGCGGGGTCGAACAGGCCGATCGGATGCGCGGTGGAGCCGGTCAGGGCGAGGTCGGCCAGAATCTCGCCGACGACGGGCACGAACTTGAAGCCGTGCCCGGAGAATCCGCAGGCCACGGTCACCGACTCCGGATGGGCCGGATGCCGGGCGATCACGAAGTGCTCGTCCGGGGTGTTGGAGTACATGCAGGTGGCGGCCTTGAGGAAGGTGCCCGGCAGATCCGGGATGCAGCGGGACACGTGGCCGGCCATGGCCTGGATCTCGTCCTCGTGCACGGTCCGGTCGATGGTCTCCGGCGTGGTGACCCGGCCCTTGCGGAAGAAGGCGACCTTGGCGCCCAGCTCGGGGCCGTCGATCGCCGGGAAGCCGTACACCTGGACGCCGGCCGCGTCCTCCCAGATGTAGACGGGATGGTGCCGGGGGACGAACCGCCCGGTGCCGCCCTTCGGCTGGAACCAGTACATGACCTGCCGCTCGACGGTGAACGGCACGCCGAGATCGGTGAGCAGCTGCGGTGCCCATGCGCCCGGGCAGATCACCAACCGGGCGGCCGTGTAGGTGTTCCCGGCCGTATGGACGCGCACCCCGTCCCGGTACGGCTCCCAGCGCAGCATCGGTTCCTCGAAGTGCAGCTCGGCGCCCTGCCGGGAGGCCAGCTGCAGGTGCGCGGCGACGGTGTTCTCCGGCCGGAGCAGGCCCGCCTTCCTCTCGTACAGCGCCACGTCGTCGTCGTCCGGGGCCAGCGTCGGGAAGCGACGGCGGATCTCCCTCGCGTCGAGCATCTCGTGCGGCAGATCCCACTGCCGGGCGGAGAGCAGGGAGCCCGCGACGGTCCGCGAGTCCGGTCGTCCGACCATCACACCGCCACTGAGGACCGCGATCTCCCGGCCGGTGGCCCGCGCCAGGTCCTCGTACAGTTCGTAGGCGCGCAGCAGCAGCGGAACGTACGCCGGGTCCTCGAAGTAGGACTGCCGGGTGATCCGGGAACCGCCGTGGCTGGAGCCGCGGTCGTGCACCGGGCCGAACTTCTCCAGGCCGAGGACGCGGGCGCCGCGCGCCGACAGGTGGTGGGCGGCGGCACCGCCCATGCCGCCCAGGCCGATGACGATGACGTCGTAGGACGGTGACACGGGCGCCTCCTAGCGGCGGATGCGGGTCATCTCCGGGTCGAACAGCGGCTCGTCGGCGACCGTGGCCGCGACCTTCTCACCGAAGTACTCGATGTGGACGCCCGTACCGGTGGCGAGGCCGGCAGGCAGCCAGGCGTAGGCGACACAGCGGCCGAGCGTGTAACCGTACGACGCGCTGGTCACATAGCCCGCCGGGGCTCCGCCGACGAGGACGGGCTCCTTGCCGAGGACCACGGACGCGGGGTCGTCCAGCAGCAGCGGGGTGAGCCGGCGAGTGGGCGCGGGCCGGTCCCGCAGCGCCTCCTGGCCGGTGAAGCCCTCCTTGTCCATGCGGACCGCGAAGCCGACGCCGGCCTCGAAGGGGGTGTGCTCGTCGGTCATGTCGGTGCCCCAGGCCCGGTAACCCTTCTCCAGGCGCAGCGAGTTGAACGCGGAGCGGCCCGCGGCGAGCACGCCCAGGTCCTGCCCGGCCTCCCACAGCGTGTCCCAGAGCCGAAGGCCGAGATCGGCACTGGTGTACAGCTCCCAGCCCAGCTCGCCGACGTAACTCAGCCGCATCGCCGTCACCGGAACATGCGCGAGCCAGGTCCGCTTCGCACGGAAGTACCCGAAGCCCTCATGGCTGAAGTCGTCCCCGGTGAGCGGCTGGACGAGAGCGCGGGCCAGCGGGCCCCAGACGCCGACGCAGCAGGTGCCGGACGTGATGTCCCGCACCTGGACGTCGGCCGGCGCGTGGCGCAGCAGCCGGTCCAGATCTGCGGGGGAGTTGGCACCCACCTGGAAGCGGTCGGCGGCCAGCCGGGCGACGGTGAGGTCGGAACGGATCCCCCCGGCCTCGTCCAGGAGCAGGGTGTAGGTGACCGCACCCGGCTTCTTTCGCAGGTTGTTGCTGGTCATCCGGTCGAGGAAGGCGAGGGCGCCGGGGCCGGTGACCTCCAGGCGGCGCAGCGGGGTCATGTCGTACAGCGCGACCCTCTCCCGGGTCGCCCTGGCCTCCGCCGCGGCGATCGGCGACCAGTAGCGCGCGGACCAGGCATCACGCTCGGGCAGCTCACCGAGGGCGTCCACGAGCGGGGCGTTGGCCTCGTACCAGTGCGGGCGCTCCCAGCCCGAGCCCTCCAGGAAGAAGGCCCCGAGCTGCTGCTGGCGGACGTAGAAGGGGCTGACACGAAGGGGCCGCGGCCGCTCCATGGGCTGGAGCGGGTGGAGAACGTCGTACACCTCGGCGAACTGCTGTGAGCCGCGTTCACGCACGTACGACGGTGAACGCTGCGCCTCCTCGAAACGCGTGAGGTCACACTCGTGCACGTCGATGGACGGCCGCCCGTCGACCATCCACTCGGCCACCGCCTTCGCCACACCCGCGGAATGGGTCACCCAGACCGCCTCGGCCAGCCAGAAGCCGCGCAACTGCCGGGTCTCCCCGAGAACCGGCAGACCGTCCGGGGTGAAGGAGAAGACCCCGTTGAACCCGCTCTCGATCTCGGTCTCCCGCAGGGCGGGCAGCAGCCACCGGCAGTCCTCCCAGCTCGGTGCCCAGTCCTCGACGGTGAACGGGTACGAGGACGGCATCTCCATGTCCCGGGCGCGCGCCTCGTCGTAGGGCGGGACGGCGAACGGGTCCACCGGCAGCGGCCGGTGCGCGTACGAGCCGATGCCGATGCGATCGGTGTGCTCACGGAAGTACAGATCCCGGTCCTGGAAGCGGAGGATCGGCTTCGACGCCTCGGCCGTGGCACCGCCCAGCTCACGCAGCGGCCCGGTCCGCACGTACTGGTGCGCGAGGGGCTGTAGGGGTACGTCGACTCCGGCCATGCGCCCGATGACGGGCCCCCAGAAGCCGGCGGCGGACACGACGTGGTCCGCCGGGAAGGTACCCCGGTCGGTGACGACCGCGGTGACCCGGCCGCCCGCCCGCTCGATCCCCGTGACCGTGTGCCGGTCCAGGAAGCGGGCACCGCGCCCGGTGGCCCGGTCCAGCTGGGCACGGGCCGCGAGCAGCGCCCGGGCCAGACCGTCGTCGGGGGTGTGGAAGCCGCCGAGGACGACCGACTCGTCCAGCAGGGGCCACAGTTCCTTGCAGCGGGCGGCGCTCACGACCTCGCCGCGGATGCCCCAGGCGGCGGCGTGACCGGCTCGGCGGTGCAGCTCGGCCAGGCGTTCGGGGGTGGTCGCCAGTTCCAGGCCGCCGACCTGGTCGAAGCAGCGGACGCCGGCCACCCGGAGGGAAAGGAACTTCTCGATCGTGTACGCGGCGAACTGCGCCAGTGCCCGGGAGGGGCTGGTCCGGAAGACGAGCCCGGGCGCGTGCGAGGTGGAGCCGCCGGGGGCGGGCAGGGGGCCCTGCTCCAGGACGGTGACGTCGCTCCAGCCGCGAGCGGTCAGCTCGTCGGCGAGGGAGCAGCCGACGATGCCGGCGCCGATGACGACGACACGAGGTCCGCGAGGGCGGTGCTCGGCGGGGCGGCGGTCCTGGGCCGGCGGTGTTCGGGGCCGGCTTTCGAGGGTGGCGGGGCGGTGACCGTCGGCGGCGGGGTGCGGGGCCTCGGGTGTGTGGCGGTGAGCGTCGGCCGGGCGGTGTCGGTCTTCGGGTGCGGGGCGGTGACCGTCGGCGGTGGGGTGCGGGGCCTCGGGTGTGTGGCCGTGGGCTTCGGACGTGCTGGACATGCCCCTCCTCGTGGTGGCGGGGATGGCGGATGCGGCGGAGCCGTTCAGGATGCGAGGGAGCCGTTCAGGCGGTGGAGAGGTTCGGCCACTCGGCGGCGATCCTGCTGTCCTGGCGGTGGGCGGTGTGGTCGACGCAGTCCTGGCCGTGGCCGTGGCCGTGGTCATGGTCGTGGCCGGGGTGCTCGACGGCCGGCCGGCCGAAGTACGAGGGGCCGGTGCCACCCGGACCCCCTGCACTCACAGGACCACCACCGAGCGCAGCACCTCACCGCGGTGCATCTTGCCGAACGCCTCCTCCACCTGATCCAGGGCGATCGTCTCGGAGACGAACGCGTTGAGGTCGAGGAGTCCGTAGAGGTACTGGTCGATCAGGAACGGGAAGTCCCGGCTCGGCAGACAGTCCCCGTACCAGGATGACTTGATGGCGCCACCGCGCGAGAAGACGTCGATCAACGGGAGTTCGACCTTCGCCTCGGGCGAGGGCACGCCGACCTGGACCAGCAGACCCGCGTGGTCGCGCATGTAGAAGGCCTGCTCGAACGTCTCCGGCCGGCCGACCGCGTCGATCGCGATGTCCACGCCGTGGCCCTCGGTGAGTTCCCGGACCGCCTCGACCGGGTCGGTGCCACGGGAGTTGACCGTGTGGGTGGCGCCGAACCTCTCCGCACGGTCGAGCTTCCTGTCGTCGATGTCCACGGCGATCACCTTCATGGCGCCGTTCAGGCAGGCGCCCGCGATGGCCGCGTCGCCGACGCCGCCGCAGCCGATGACGGCGACCGAGTCGCCGCGGCCGACGTTGCCCGTGTTGACCGCCGCGCCGTAGCCGGCCATCACCCCGCAGCCGATGAGACCGGCCGCCTCGGGACGCGCCGCCGGATCGACCTTCACCGCCTGGCCGGCCGCGACCAGCGTCTTCTCTGCGAAGGCACCGATGCCGAGGGCGTTGCCGAGCGGGGTTCCGTCCGGCAGGGTCATGGGCTGCGCGGCGTTGCGGGACTCGAAGCAGTACCAGGGCCGGCCACGGCGGCAGGAGCGGCAGCCGCCGCACGGCGCCCGCCACGCGAGCACCACATAGTCGCCAGGCCGCAGGTCGGTGACACCGGGGCCGACCGCATCGATGGTGCCGGCCGCCTCATGGCCCAGCAGGAACGGGAAGTCGTCCGTGATCGCGCCTTCCCGGTAGTGGAGATCCGTGTGGCACACCCCGCAGGCCTGCACGCCGACGAGCACCTCACCGGGCCCCGGGTCGGGGACGACGATCGTCCGCACCTCGACGGGAGCGCCCTTCTTCACGGCGACTACGGCACGGACCTCGTGTGGCACGACAAGCTCCTCTGCTGTTGCGCATTGCACGATGGGTTGCGTGGTGGGGAACATCTTGAGAAGGCGGTCACGAGGCCGTCAAGAGGTGCGCGTTAACCCTTGGCAAAAGGAACCTGCGGGGCGAAACAAGTCGGACACACGACGGCGCGGACGGCTCAAACGGCGTGGCGCGACGCGGGAGACGCGCCGGCCCGCGCCCCGGGTGGTAGGTCCAGCCGCGGGTGATGCGCCTGGCCGTGGGTGGTGGGTCTGGCCGGGGTGGGTTGCGCAGTTGTGGGTGGTGGGTCTTGCCACGGGTGGTGCGCCTGGGGCGGCGTGCACTTGGAAGGGCTCTGCTCATCGGCTCACCCATCGGGCCGGTCCGCTCGCTCGCTGTCAGAAGCCGTATCCCATGCGGCGGGACAACTCGGCGCTCGCCGCCACGGTCCGTTTCGCGACCTCTGGCAGCCGGTCGGAATTCAACCGGTAGACCGGACCCGAGACGCTGATCGCGGCGATCACCTTCCCGTCGTGCGCGCGCACCGGAGCCGCCACGCCGGCGAGCCCCAGCTCCAGCTCCTCGATCGTGATGCCGTAGCCCTGTTCCACCACGGCCTCCAGTTCGGTCCGCAGCATCGTCGCGCCGGTGATCGTACGGTCCGTGAACCGCGGCAACGATCGTGCCAGCAGCCCCTCACGCAGGGTGGGCGGCATGTGCGCGAGCAGCACCTTGCCGCTGGAGGTGGCGTGCAGCGGGGTGCGTCTGCCCAGCCAGTTCTGCGCGGTGACGGAAGCGGTGCCACGGGCCTGCATGATGTTGACCGCAGCGTCCTCGTCGAGCACGGCGATGTTCACCGTCTCGCCGAGTTCGTCGGCGACCTCCCGGCAGACCGGGACGCCCTCCTGGGAGATGTCCAGCCGTACCGCCGCCGCCCCCGCCAGGCGCAGAACGCCGGCTCCCAGGTAGTACTTGCCGCGATCCTTCGCCTGGGCCACCAGGCCGCGGTTCTCCAGCACGCCGAGCAGCCGGAACGCCGTGGACTTGTGCACGTCCAGCTCCTCGGCGATCTCGGTCACGCCCGCTTCGCCGTGCCGGGCGAGGATCTCCAGCACGCTCACGGCACGATCCACCGACTGCACCGCACTGGCCGCTCCGCGGCCGTTCCGTCTCTCCGCGGGTCTCGCGTTCTCCAGGGTCTGCTCGCTGCGGTCAGGCTGCTTCTGCGTGCGGGTCATGGCTCAACTCTCACCACCTGGGGGCCCGGTTCGGGCCGCATCTGCGGGAAGCCCTTGACGCGATGGTCGTCCCGCCCGGATTCTGTTGCGCATGGCGCTGGCTTGTGCGCCATGTGAAACACCATGTTACCCAGGCGTCCGGATCCCGTAAGGGTGCCGGATCAGTGGGACCGGATGGATCAACCGGACGGACCGCACCAGCCGGACCAGCCGGGACGGGTCGCGATCAGCCGGACGGGCGGGATGAGCCGGACGGGCGGATGAGCCGGACCGGTGACCGACAGCGGCCCGCCAGTCCCGTACGTATCGCTGCACCGCGGCGGACCGACAAGGACCGGACAGCCGCAACATCCCAGATGCCTGCACCAGACGTCCGCACCTGACGCCTGCACCAGACGCCCGAACCCGACGTCTGCACCTGACACCTGCACCAGACGTCTTCACCTGACGCCTGTGTCGAGCAGGTCCCGGACCGAGTGTCCCGGACCGAGAGGGGGGACCCATGATTCCCGTCTGCCGCCTCGAAGACCTCCCCGAGGGAGAGTCCCTCCGCGTCGAGACCACGCCACCGATCGCCGTGTTCCGCACCGAGCGGGGCGAGCTGTACGCCGTCGACGACACCTGCACCCACCAGGACGCGTCCCTCTCCGAGGGCTGGCTGGAGGGCTGCCTCGTCGAATGCCCGCTGCACGCCGCGTCCTTCGACCTGCGCACCGGCGAGCCGACCTGCCTTCCGGCCCGCCGCCCCGTCCGCACCCATCGCGTCACCGTCGAGGACGGCATCGTCCACGTCCACCTCACGGCGAAGGAGGGTACGGCCGCATGAGGACAGCCGAGGGCCGGCCCGGCCGGCCTGCTCGGACACACCCGTCTTCCCTCCTCACCCCCGGTCCGGCCGGTACGGCCCCCACCGCCTCACGCCGTCCGAGCCGTACGCCGAGGAGCCGTGCCACGAGGAGCCGTACCTCGGGAATCCGTGCCCCGGGGAGCCGCGCCGTTTGAGGACCGTGACCGTCGTCGGCGCCTCCCTCCGGTGCCCGTCTCACCAACGGCCGCCCAGGCTCGTTCCGTCCCGTTGCGCCGCTCCGGATCAGGACTGCGACGGACGCCCTGGATCAGGACTGCGACGGACGCCCGGGATCAGCAGGAAGGGACCCCTCTGGATCAGGAGTGCGACAACTGTCCGGTGCCGCCCCGCCGGCGTATCCGCTCCTGTTCGCGCAGGGCCGCCCGCTCCTGGCGCCGGCGGGCGCGCCGCTCCCGCCGAAGCGTCCGGGCCGTGCTGCTCGGCGCGGAGACCACGCCGTAGCGCTGGCTCCACACCTGTCGGGTCACCCACACGTCCACCACGGCCCAGGTGGCCACCACCGTGCTCGCCACACTGCTGATCACCATGGGGAACGCGAGCCACGACCCCGCCATCGTGCACAGGAACGCCACCATCGCCTGTATGAGCGTCACCGCCATGACGATGACCGCGCGCACCGCCGCCGCACGCACCGGGTCAGGCATCGGGTGGCGTCGTGCGGGCTCCTCCACCCACAAAGGCCGGACCGTCCGCGGCTGTTCACCCCCGGTCGGCTGCCCGGCGTGTCCGGGTGCCGGAGACCCCCTGTCCGGCGCCGCGGGGTCCTGCCGCGCCGCCGCGCGCCACGCCACGCTCTCCTCGGGCGCCTCGCGCCGCTCAGCCGTGCCCCTCACCGTGTGCCTCCCCACCGCCGGCAGACCCTTCGCCCCGGTGCCCGAAAACACCGACTCCCCAGTGGCTGCCCGGCTTGCGCTCAATTACGCCGCCGGGATGCGGGATGCGGCTCCTGTGGCCCAATCCGCCCCCATTTCCCGAAGGCTAGGACGAACGAGAACGCGCGAAGATTCCCGATCGGCGAAAAAATCCGGCCAACCGCCCCCGAGACGGCCGGTTCCGACCCCGGCGCGCCCCCACGGATCACGGTGGCAATCTCCCCCAATGCCCGGACAACTCGGCATGTCTCGCCGCCACCAAGGGAGTTCGCCCTCCGGACACGCCTTCGAGTTAAGTGTGCGGCGGTAGTAGGCTCGCGCCGTTTGTTGACGTACATGTGCACCCCCGACCGGCGGGGGTCCAGCTGGGGGAGGCCATGCGCTTTCGCGGGAAGTCGATCCGCCGGAAGATCGTGGCGCTGCTTCTCGTGCCGCTGGTGTCGCTGGCCGCCGTCTGGGGCTTCGCCACGGTACTCACGGGGCGCGAAGTCACCCAGCTGTTCCGGGTGTCCGACGTCGTGCAGGACATCGGCCATCCCGCCGGCGACACCGTCCGCGTCCTGCAGCAGGAGCGCCGCCAGACCCTCGTCTACCTCGCCGACCCGCGGGCCGCCGACGCCCTCTCCGCGCTGCACCGTACCCGCGGCGCCACCGACCGGGCGATCGGCAAGCTCCGGAGGAACGCCAGAGACCACGACGTCCGCGACGGCATGGACGCCGGCGACGCCGAACGCCTCACCGCCGTCCTGGACGCCTTCGACGGCATCGGCTCCCTGCGGCACAGCGTCGAGGAGGGCACGGTCACCCGCGCCCAGGCCTACGACCTCTACAACCGCCTCGTCGATCCCTGCTACGTGCTGCTCGCCGCCCTCGACGGCATCGACGACATCGAGATGGACAAGCAGGCCCGCGCCCTGGTCACCATCGCCCGCGCCCGCGAACTGCTCGCCCGCGAGGACGCCCTCCTCGGCTCCTCTCTCGTCGTCGGCCGTCTCACCCGCGACGAGACCCGTGACATCGCCGACCTCGCCGCCCAGCGCACCGTTCTCTACGAGATCAGCCTGCCGCTGCTGCCCGACGCGGAACGCGAACGCTACGAACGCTTCTGGAAGAACGCCACCACCGCTCCGCTGCGGGTGGCCGAACGGTCCGTCATCGGAGCGGACTCCGGCACCCCGCGCGGGGTCACCGCCAGGAGCTGGGACTCCGCCGCGGCCGGAGTCCTCGACCGACTCGGCACCCTCGACGACCACGCGAGCGACCGATTCCAGGACCGCATGCGTCCGGTGGCCATGGGCGTCATCGTGCAAGCAGCCGTCGTGGGCCTCCTCGGCCTCGTCGCCCTCCTGTTCTCCCTCTTCCTCTCCGTCCGGGTGGGCCGTGCCCTCGTGCGCGACCTGAGGCAGCTGCGCCTCGAGGCGCACGAGGCGTCCGGCGTCCGGCTGCCCGGCGTGATGCGCAGGCTGTCGGCCGGCGAGCAGGTCGACGTCGAGACCGAAGTGCCGCGTCTGGAGTACGACAAGAACGAGATCGGCGAGGTGGGCCAGGCCCTCAACACCCTCCAGCGCGCCGCCGTCGAGGCCGCCGTCAAGCAGGCCGAGCTGCGGGCCGGCGTCTCCGAGGTCTTCGTCAACCTCGCCCGCCGCAGCCAGGTGCTGCTGCACAAGCAGCTCACACTCCTCGACACCATGGAACGCCGGACCGAGGACACCGACGAACTCGCCGATCTCTTCCGCCTGGACCACCTCACCACCCGCATGCGCCGCCACGCCGAGGGCCTGGTGATCCTGTCCGGTGCCGCCCCGTCCCGGCAGTGGCGCCGCCCGGTCCAGCTGATGGACGTGGTCCGCGCGTCCGTCGCCGAGGTCGAGGACTACGAACGCATCGAGGTACGGCGCCTGCCGCGGATCGCCGTCACCGGCCCCGCCGTCGCCGACCTCACCCACCTCGTGGCAGAGCTCCTGGAGAACGCCACCGTCTTCTCACCTCCGCACACCGCCGTCCAGGTCCTCGGCGAACGGGTCGCCAACGGGTTCACCCTGGAGATCCACGACCGAGGTCTCGGCATGACGGCCGAGGCACTCCTGGACGCCAACCTGCGCCTCGCGGAAACCCCCGAGTTCGAACTCTCCGACACCGACCGGCTCGGCCTGTTCGTGGTCAGCCGACTGGCCCAGCGCCAGAACGTCCGCGTCTCCCTGCAGCCGTCGCCCTACGGCGGCACCACCGCCGTCGTCTTCGTCCCCGACACCCTGCTGACCGACGACGTACCGGACACCAACGGCATCGGCTTCCGTCTCGACAGGGACCGTCCCGCGAAGGACCCCGCGCCGGCCTCGGGCCGCGCCCCCGGACGCTCGCCGGCGCCGCTGCAGCTGCCCGGCCTGCCGACCTCTCTGCTGGACGGCCCGGTCGAACTGGAACCGCCGGTCGATCTGCACGCCCTCGACGACTTCCCCGGCGTCCTCGCGGACGAGGACAGCGAGCGCGGCGGACTGTTCCGCCCCCGCCGCTCCCGTCCCGGTGACGACGACCCCACGGCGGCCCTGCCGGGCGACCACCCCGCACGTGCGGAGACCGGCGCCCGCGGCCCCGTGCCGCTGCCCCGGCGGCAGACGCCGAAGCTCGTCAGCTCGCACGGCAAGCCCGTCACCGACCAGCGCTCCCGGCGCGCGGAGCCCGACCAGCAGCCCTCCGGCGGCCCGCGCCGCGCCGACGCGGGCGGACTGGCACCACTGCCCGCCCGCCGCCGCGGGGCGGCTCCCCAGCGCCCTGTCGAAGCCATCGAACGCGTGGCCGGACCCGAGATCGCTCCGGCCGACGGGACCGGGGCGACCTCCGCACCTCCGGCACTGCCCAGGCGAACCCGGCCCCAGGCGCTTCGCTCCGGCAGTCCGGACGAGACGCCGCCGTCCAGCGGTGAGGCGCCCGGGTCCGGAGCCGGCCGCACCGCGCCGGCCGGCGAGCCCGGCACGGAACCGGGCACCGGACCGCTGCCCCGGCGTATCCGCCAGGCCAGCCTGGCGCCCCAGCTCAAGCAGGACACGCAACGGCGATCCGAGCGCCCGGCCCAGCCCGCCGACCGTGATGCCGAGGAGGTCCGCAGCCGGATGGCCTCGCTCCAGCGCGGCTGGCAGCGCGGCCGCGAGGAGAACGACACGGGCGACGGGGACCGGAACGGCACCGCACAAGGAACCACTAAGGGGGACGGTCGATGACCGCACCGAAGGCGACCGACCGCACAGCGACGAACAAGGGGGAGCTGAACTGGCTCCTGGACGACCTGGTCGACCGGGTCGCCAGCATCCGCAAGGCCGTCGTCCTGTCCGGCGACGGGCTGCCCACAGGCGTGTCCAAGGACCTCACCAGGGAGGACAGCGAGCACCTCGCCGCCGTCGCCTCCGGCTTCCACAGCCTCGCCAAGGGCGTCGGCCGGCACTTCGAGGCCGGCAGCGTGCGGCAGACGGTGGTGGAGCTCGACGACGCCTTCCTGTTCGTCACCGCCGCCGGCGACGGCAGCTGCCTCGCCGTCCTGTCCGACGCCGACTCCGACGTCGGGCAGGTCGCCTACGAGATGACGCTCCTGGTCAAGCGGGTCGGCGTGCATCTGGCCGCCGCCCCGCGCACCGATCTCACCGCAGGCGGGTAGTGGGATGGCATGAGCGGAGACGGTCAGGGAAGAAAACACTGGTTCGACGACGAGGCCGGGCCGGTCGTCCGTCCGTACGCCATGACGCGCGGCCGCACCACGAGTGTGACCCAGCACCGCCTCGACCTCATCGCGGTCGTCGTCACGGAGCCCGGCGCGGGCGACCCGGAGGCGGACGCGACGCTGTCCCCCGAGCACGTGGAGATCGTCGGGCTCTGCCGCGACACGCCGCAGTCGGTCGCCGAACTCGCCGCGGAACTCGACCTGCCGATCGGCGTGGTCCGCGTCCTCATCGGGGACCTCGTGCACGCGGAATTCGTCCATGTCACGCGTCCGGTACCGCCGGCCGAACTGCCGGACGAGAGTATTCTGCGCGACGTGATCAACGGCCTCCGGGCGCTGTGACCGGCGCGGAAGCGGAGTACTGACGTGGCAGGCTGGCAGTTCTGGGTCGACCGAGGCGGCACCTTCACCGACATCGTCGCGCGTCGCCCGGACGGCCGGCTGCTCACCCGCAAACTGCTCTCCGACAACCCGGCCCTCTCCGGCTCCCGGCCCCGATCGAGTAACGGGGGCCCCGTCGCCGACGCCGCGGTCGCCGGGGTGCTCGACCTCCTCGGCGGCTCCGAGGAGCCCGTCGAAGCCGTGCGCATGGGCACCACGGTCGCCACCAACGCCCTGCTGGAACGCAAGGGCGAACGCACCCTCCTCGTCACCACCCGCGGCTTCGGCGACGCCCTGCGCATCGCCTACCAGAACCGCCCCCGCATCTTCGCCCGCCGCATCGAACTGCCCGAGACGCTCCACGAACGGGTCGTCGAGGTGGACGAGCGGATCGCCGCCGACGGCACCGTGCTGCGTGCCCCTGACCTGGGCACCCTCGCGGGCCAGCTCCGCCGGGCCCATGAGGACGGGATCCGCGCGGTCGCCGTCGTCTGCCTGCACAGCCACCTGTACCCCGCCCACGAGCGGGCGATCGGTGACCTCGCCGCCCGCACCGGCTTCTCGCAGATCTCGCTGTCCAGCGAGGTCAGCCCGCTGATGAAACTCGTCCCGCGCGGGGACACGGCCGTCGTCGACGCCTACCTCTCGCCCGTACTGCGCCGCTACGTCCGGCACGTCGCCGACGAACTCCACGGCGTACGGCTGATGTTCATGCAGTCCAACGGCGGGCTGGCGGAGGCCGGGCAGTTCCGCGGCAAGGACGCCGTCCTCTCCGGTCCGGCCGGCGGCATCGTCGGCATGGCGCGCATGTCGCAGCGCGCCGGCTTCGACCGCGTCATCGGCTTCGACATGGGCGGCACCTCCACCGACGTCTCCCACTTCGCCGGCGGCTACGAGCGCGTCTTCACCACACAGATCGCCGGCGTCCGACTGCGCGCCCCCATGCTCGACATCCACACCGTCGCCGCCGGCGGCGGCTCCGTCCTGCACTTCGACGGCTCCCGCTACCGAGTCGGCCCCGACTCCGCCGGAGCCGCCCCGGGCCCGGCCTGCTACCGCGCCGGCGGCCCGCTCACCGTCACCGACGCCAACGTGATGCTCGGCCGCATCCAGCCCGACCACTTCCCGGCCGTGTTCGGGCCCGGCGGCGACCAGCCACTGGACAGCGCCCTGGTCCGCGACCGCTTCGCCACTCTCGCGCACGAGATCCACGAGCGGACCGGCGACGACCGCACCCCGGAGCAGGTGGCCGAGGGCTATCTGCAGATCGCCGTCGCCAACATCGCCAACGCCGTGAAGCGGATCTCCGTCCAGAAGGGCCACGACGTCACCCGATACGCCCTGACCACCTTCGGCGGAGCCGGCGGCCAGCACGCCTGCCGGGTGGCCGACTCGCTCGGCATCCGCACCGTCCTCGTGCCCCCCATGGCCGGCGTCCTCTCCGCGCTCGGCATCGGTCTCGCCGACACCACCGCCATGCGCGAACAGTCCGTCGAGGCACCCCTGGAGACCGCGGCCATGCCGGGTGTCCGCACCGTCGCCGACGATCTTGAGACGGCCGCCCGCACCGAACTCCTCGACGAGGACGTCCCGGAGAAGCACATCCAGGTCACCCGCCGCGCCCAACTGCGCTACGACGGCACCGACACCACCCTCACCGTCGAACTCACCGAGCCCGGCGCCATGCGGCAGGCCTTCGAAGAACGTCATCGCGCCACGTACTCCTTCACCCTCGACCGCCCGATCGTCGTCGAGGCCCTCTCCGTCGAAGCCACCGGCATCACCGAACCCCCCGATCTTTCGGCCCTCACCCCGTACGAGGGCCGGCCCGGCACGCCCGGTACCGTCCGCCTCCACACCGGCGGCGCCTGGCGCGACGCACCCCTCCATCGCCGCGAGGGCCTTCCCCCCGGCGAGACCGTCACCGGCCCCGCGATCATCACGGAGGCCGGCACGACGACCGTCGTCGACGACGGCTGGCGGGCCGCGGCGACCGACGACGGGCATCTGCTCATGGAACGCACGGCGATCACGGAGAGTTCCGATCTCGGCACACAAGCCGACCCGGTCCTGCTCGAGGTCTTCAACAACCTCTTCATGTCCGTCGCCGAGCAGATGGGGGCCCGCCTGGAGTCCACGGCCCAGTCCGTCAACATCAAAGAACGCCTGGATTTCTCCTGCGCCCTGTTCGACCCGGACGGAAACCTGGTGGCCAACGCGCCCCACATCCCCGTCCACCTGGGCTCCATGGGCACCAGCGTCAAAGAGGTCATCCGGCGCCGCGCCACCGCCATGCGGCCGGGCGACACCTATGCCGTCAACGACCCGTACCATGGCGGCACCCACCTGCCCGACGTCACCGTGATCACCCCCGTCTTCGACACCGTGCGAACCGACCCGGCGGCGGACACGGACAGTGAGCCCACGATCCTCTTCCACGTCGCCTCGCGCGGCCACCACGCGGAGATCGGCGGCATCGCCCCCGGATCCATGCCGGCCCACAGCCGCACCATCGAGGAGGAGGGCGTCCTCTTCGACAACTGGCTCCTCGCGGAGAACGGCCGTTTCCGCGAGGAGCAGACCCGCCGCCTGCTCAGCGAGGCGACCCACCCCTCCCGCAACGTGGCGACCAACCTCGCCGACCTGCGCGCGCAGATCGCGGCCAACCAGAAGGGCGTGGACGAGGTCCGCCGCATGATCGACGAGTACGGCCTCGACGTCGTCCAGGCCTACATGCGGCACGTCCAGGACAATGCCGAGGAGGCGGTGCGCCGCGTCGTCGAAGCCCTGGACGACGGCGAGTACGCCTACGAGACCGACTCGGGCGCCGTCATCCGCGTCCGCGTGCGCGTCGACCGCGCCGGGCGCCGGGCGACCATCGACTTCACCGGCACCTCCGCCCAGCTCGCCACCAACTTCAACGCCCCCTTCGCCGTCGTCAACGCGGCCGTCCTGTACGTCTTCCGCACCCTGGTCGCCGACGACATCCCGCTCAACGACGGCTGCCTGCGGCCCTTGACCATCGTCGTGCCGCCCGGCTCGATGCTCGCCCCCGAGCCGCCCGCCGCCGTGGTCGCGGGCAACGTCGAGACCTCGCAGGCCATCACCGGCGCCCTGTACGGCGCGCTCGGCGTCCAGGCCGAGGGCTCCGGCACCATGAACAACGTCACCTTCGGCAACGAACGCCACCAGTACTACGAAACCGTCGCCTCCGGATCGGGAGCGGGCGACGGCTTCCCCGGCGCCGACGTCGTCCAGACCCACATGACCAACTCCCGGCTCACCGACCCCGAGGTCCTCGAGTGGCGGCTGCCGGTCCGGCTCGAGGAGTTCACCGTCCGCCGGGGGAGCGGCGGCGCCGGTCGGTGGCGCGGCGGTGACGGTGCCGTGCGCCGCATCCGGTTCCTGGAGGACATGACCGTCTCCACGCTCTCCCAGCACCGCCGCGTGCCCCCCTACGGCATGGCGGGCGGTCAGCCGGGAGCGCTCGGCGCCAACCGCGTGGAGCGGACCGACGGCACGGTCACCGACCTCGGCGGCAGCGGCTCGGCAGACGTCGGCCCCGACGATGTGCTCGTCATCGAAACCCCTGGTGGCGGCGGCTACGGCCGACCGTCACCCGACCACCATCAAGCAGGAGAAGAGATCGATGATCTTCGGGCGTTCTGAGCGCGGCAAGCCTCCGGTCGAGCCCGTCACGCTCAAGATCCTCGTGGCCGGCGGCTTCGGGGTGGGCAAGACGACCCTCGTCGGCGCGGTCAGCGAGATCAGGCCGCTGCGCACCGAGGAACTGCTCACCGAGGCCGGGCGCCCGGTGGACGACACCAGCGGGGTGGAGGGCAAGCACACCACCACCGTGGCCATGGACTTCGGCCGTATCACCCTGCGCGAGGACCTGGTGCTGTACCTCTTCGGCACACCTGGGCAGGAACGGTTCTGGTTCATGTGGGACGAGTTGTCCGAGGGCGCGCTGGGCGCCGTCGTCCTGGCCGACACCCGCCGCCTGGAGGACTGCTTCGCCGCCGTCGACTACTTCGAGCGGCGGTCCATACCCTTCATCGTCGGCGTCAACTGCTTCGAGGGGGCGTCCCGTTATCCGGCCGACGCGGTGCGCGGGGCCCTCGACCTGGACGCCGACGTGCCCGTCCTGCTGTGCGACGCGCGCGACCGGGAGTCGGTCAAGGAAGTGCTCATCGGCGTCGTCCAGCACGCCATGGAGTACACGACCGAGAACCGTCACGCCGTCAGCGGCTGACACAGGGGCACGGCCCGTACCTCCGCCGACCGGGGTACGAGCCGTGGTCCGGTGGGAAGCGCCCACGCGCGCGTGCCGCGTTCTCCACGCGCGCTCCGCCCCTTTCCCTGCGTACCGCTCCCGTCGCGCGCTCCGCCGCTCGTCCTGCGCGCCGCTCCCGTCGCGTGCTATGCGTCCTCCTCCGCCAGCCAGCCGAAGCTCTTCTCCACGGCCTTGCGCCAGTTGCGGTACTCACGCTCGCGTACCGGTGCCTCCATGGCGGGCGTCCACTGCGCGTCCTGCCGCCAGTGCGACTTCAGCTCGTCCAGGTCGTCCCACACTCCCGTGGCGAGTCCGGCCGCGTACGCGGCGCCCAGGCAGGTGGTCTCGGACACCCGGGGCCGGATCACCGGGACGCCGAGCACGTCCGCCTGGTGCTGCATGAGCAGGTTGTTCTTCGTCATGCCGCCGTCCACCTTCAGGGTGGTGATCGGCACCCCGGAGTCCTGGTACATGGCGTCCACGACCTCCCGCGTCTGCCAGCTCGTCGCCTCCAGCACCGCACGCGCGAGGTGCGCCCTGGTGACGTACCGGGTCAGCCCGGTGACGACCCCGCGCGCGTCGGAGCGCCAGTAGGGCGCGAACAGACCGGAGAAGGCGGGCACGATGTAGGCGCCGCCGTTGTCCTCGACGCTGGCGGCCAGTGTCTCGATCTCGTCGGCGGTGCGGATGATCCCGAGCTGATCGCGGAACCACTGGACGAGGGCGCCCGTTATCGCTATGGACCCTTCCAGGCAGTACACCGGCGCCTCCCCGCCGATCTTGTAGCCCATCGTCGTCAGCAGCCCGCTCTTGGAGGGCACCGGCCTGCCGCCGGTGTTCAGCAGCAGGAAACTGCCGGTGCCGTAGGTGTTCTTCGCGGTGCCGACGTCGTAGCAGGCCTGCCCGAACACGGCCGCCTGCTGGTCGCCCAGCGCGGAGGCCACCGGCACCCCGGCGAGCTGCCCGACCGCGGTGCCGTACACCTCCGCTGAGGACCTGATCTCGGGGAGCACGGCTTCGGGAAGGTTCATCGCGGACAGGATGGAGGGATCCCATTGGAGGGTCTCCAGGTTCATCAGCATGGTGCGGGAGGCGTTCGTGACGTCGGTGACGTGCCGGCCGCCGTCGGTGCCGCCGGTGAGGTTCCAGATCAGCCAGGAGTCGATGGTCCCGAAGGCGATCTCGCCGTGCTCGGCCCGCCGGCGCAGGCCGGGCACCTGGTCCAGCAGCCAGGCCGCCTTCGGGCCGGAGAAGTAGCTGGCCAGCGGCAGTCCCGTCGACTCGCGGAAGCGGTCCTGGCCGTCCGTGCCGCCCAGTTCGTGGCACAGGGCGGCGGTGCGGGTGTCCTGCCACACGATCGCGTTGTGCACGGGCTTGCCGGTCGCCCGGTCCCACAGGACCGTGGTCTCACGCTGGTTGGTGATGCCGAGCGCGCTCAGCCGCTCCGCGCGCAGTCCGGCCCTGGCGAGTGCGCCGGCCACCACGGCCTGCACCTTGGACCAGATCTCGGTGGCGTCGTGCTCCACCCAGCCCGGTTTGGGGAAGATCTGGCGGTGCTCGCGCTGGTCGACGGCGACGATGGCGCCGCTGTGGTCGAAGATGATGCAGCGGCTGGACGTGGTGCCCTGGTCGATGGCGGCGACGTACTTCTCGGCGGTGTCCGTCATGGCTGTCCCTGGGTCGCTGGATCGGTCGCTGGATCGGGTCGCTGGGGGGGGCTTCGTGGAAGGCCGCGGGCAGGCGGCCGAGCCCGGAGCGGGGCGAAGAGCCGGTTCGTGGGCGGTGGTGCGCAGGCCGGTTCGTGGGCGGGGGCCGAGAGCCCGGCCGCGAGCGGGTCCGAAGGCCGTTCGTGAGCGGGTCCGCAGGCCGGTTCGTGAGCGGGTTTAGAAGGCCAGGTTGTAGACGAGGCCGGCGAGCGCTCCGCCGATGAGCGGGCCGACGACCGGGATCCAGGCGTAACCCCAGTCGGACGTACCCTTGTTCGGTATCGGCAGGAACGAGTGCACGAGGCGTGGCCCGAGGTCGCGGGCGGGGTTGATGGCATAGCCCGTCGGGCCGCCGAGGGAGAGCCCGATGCCGACGACGAGCAGGGACACGATCAGCACGGTGGTGCCGGACTCACCGAGCCCTTTCGTCAGCCCGAAGGCGAGAACGGGCAGCACCAGTGCCATGGTCGCGATGATCTCGGTGACGAGATTGGCGAGGGGACTGCGGATCTCCGGGATCGTCGAGAAGACGCCCAGGGTCGGCAGCGGTTCGCCGGCCGTGTCGGGTGCGGTTCCTTCCTGGTGGACATTGGCCCGGAACTGCGCGAGATACACCAGATAGGCCAGTACGGCGCCGAGCATGGCGCCGACGATCTGGCCCAGCAGATACACCCAGACCTTGCCCCACTCGCCGGTGTCCACGGCGATGCCGATGGTGACCGCGGGATTGAGCTGACCCCCGGAGAGGGGAGCGGCCGTGTACGCGCCGGCGAGCACCCCGAAACCCCAGCCGAACGCGATCACGACCCAGCCCGAGCCCCGTGCCTTGGAGTACTTGAGGGTCACGGCGGCACAGACACCGGCGCCGAACAGGATCAGGATCGCGGTGCCGATGACCTCGCCGACGAAAATGTCTCCGTTGCTCATGGCGGCTCCCTTGGCCCGGTGGGGCGATCAGCCCCGACCCCCCGTGCAGGAACGGTTCCCTTGGCGACTTCAGCCGAAGGCAGGAAGGCCCCGCGCCCCGCCCGGCGTCCGTGACGAGCGTGCCGTCGCAGCCGGATCGCCATGGCGGGACGGGCCGTGGAGCAGGACGGACCCATGGCGCGGTGCCTGATGACGCCGAGAGGGTACGGCGGAGTCGGCTGACACCGGGAAGTGTTCACCGGCGCCCGGGGGGCGTCAAGGCTGCCGGCAGCGACGGTGACAGTGGCTCACCGCGTGTCCGAGCCACGCCGTTCGGCGCGCCTGTGCGGGGGAGTTCACCAACGTGGCTCGGCGGCCGCGTACCCGGGCCGGGCCGGTGCCGCTGCCGAGCCGCCGCGACGGATCTCGTGACCGGGCATCCCCGCGCGGCCGAGGACCCAGCTCGCACCGGTGAGCGCCTTGGCCGCCTTCTTCAGCGGAGCCAGCTGGGCGGCGGCCTGGCGGTGGTCGCCGACGCTGCCGGGGGCGCACACGACCGTCGCGAGCGACAGCGTGACCGGCCGGCCGCCGGCCGACCAGGGCGCGTCGAGCACGGTGGCGGACAGCGGACCCAGCGCCGCCTCGTCGCCCAGCAGCAGGAAGTCGTCCCCGCCGATGTGCCCCACGCGCGCGTGAGCGCCGATCGTCTGCTGCAGTGCTCGGCCCACCGACCGGATCAGCTCGTCGCCGGCCGCGAATCCGGCACCGTCGTTGACCTGTTTGAAGTGGTCGATGTCCAGCCAGCTGAGGGCGAACGCCCGCCCCTCCGCGATCCACCGGTCCACCTCACCCGTGATCGCGTCCGAACCGGGCAGCCGGGTGAGCGGATTGAGGCCGGCCGCCTCCTCGACCCGGCTCTCGGCCAGTGCCCGCACCAGATCCGCGAGCCGTACGACGCCCACGCACCGGCCGCGCTCGTCGACCACCGCCACATCGTCCGAGGTCCGGTCGCGGCCGCCGACCGCCACCACGTCCAGCACTTCCCAGGCGGTGGCGTCGGCGCCGACCGTCCGGGGCGCGTCGCCGAGTTTGAAGGCCGGCCGGTCGGCGTACAGGGCGTGACCGTAGGGGCCCGACATCGACAGCAGGAAGCGCGAGCGGTGCACCGACCGGACGGGCCTTCCGCCGTGGTCCGCCAGCAGGACACCGGACACGTCCGGCGATCCGGTCAGCAACGCCCGCACCTGCCTCGCCGAGGCGGTCACCGGCAGCACGGCGGCCGGACGCACGAACTCCCGGACCGAAGGCCCCGACCGGGGCGGCAGCGGGCTGCCCGGTGAGCGGGGCGGAACGTAGACGTCCGCCACGGGGATCCGGGCCGGCGGCGCGAACAGCTCACCCTGGGCCAGCTGCGCGCCGGCGGCCACGGCCGCCGCGCACTGCAGTTCGGTCTCCACCCCCTCCACCGCGACCAGGGCGCCCAGCTCCTCGCACAGTGTGCGCATCGCCCGCACGGCGGCCGGCCGGGCCAGCAGCGAGGCGTCGAGCTTGACCAGATCCGGCGACAGATCGGTGAGCAGCCTGAGCGGCACGTCGCCGTCCCCGATGCCGTCCGCGCAGATCCGGAAGCCCTGCGCGCGGAGCCCGGTCACGGCCTCCAGCAGAGCCCGCTGCGGCACATGCGTGTACGGCGGGACGATGTCGAGCGTCACCTCCCAGGGCGTGCGCCCGGCCGCCCGCACGGCGTCGTGCAGCGGCGTGAGACCACCGAGGTCCGCCAGTGTGGCCGCGAACACGTTGAGATGCAGCGGGAGCAGGGTCTCCTTGCGTGCCGCCGCACGGAGCGCCAACACGGTCAGCGCACCGTCGAGTTCGGGGTCGCGGCGGGCCTCGGCCAGCACGTCGCCGGTCTCCGGGCGCGCAAGTGTCTCCAGGGCGGCGACCGCGCCCGTCCTCAGGTTGACCACCGGCTGGAAGGCGAAGCGGAGAGTGTCCGTCCAGGAGTGCACGGGAGCATGATGGCGCCGCCCGGGGACGCCCAGGCGCAGTTCATGAGACGTTCACGCAGGTTTCCGGGCTGATCACACAGCGTGTCGGGAAGGGGCTCGTCTCACGCGCGATGCGCTCGGCAGCCCCGGTCAGCTCACCGCGATCACCGACGATCCATGGCCGAACAGCCCCTGGTTGGCAGTGATGCCCACGCATGCCCCGGCGACCTGCCGGTCACCGGCGGCGCCCCGCAACTGCCAGGTCAGCTCGCAGACCTGGGCGACGGCCTGGGCGGGCACCGCCTCACCGAACGAGGCCAGGCCGCCACTGGGGTTGACGGGTATGCGGCCGCCGGGTGCCGTGGCGCCCTCGCGCAGCAGCTTCGCGCCCTCACCCGCGCCGCAGAGTCCCAGATCCTCGTACCACTGCAACTCCAGTGCCGTGGACAGGTCGTACACCTCGGCCAGGTCCAGGTCCTCCGGGCCGATCCCCGCCTCCTCGTAGGCGGTCCGGGCGATGGACGCCCGGAAGGACTCCGCCGGGGGGTCCACCGTGGGCGCGCAGTCCGTCGCGATGTCGGGCAGGTCCAGCACCGTGTTCGGGAAGCGGGGGGTCACCGTGGACACGGCCCGGATCCGTACCGGCCGGGGCACCCCGTGCCGGTGTGCGAACTCCACGCTGGACAGCACCAGGGCGGCGCCACCGTCGGACGTGGCGCAGATGTCGAGCAGCCGCAGCGGGTCGGCGACCACGGCGGATGCCGCGACCTCCTCGGCCGTGACCCGCTTGCGGTAGCGGGCGTACGGGTTGAGCGCGCCGAATGCCGCGTTCTTCACCTTCACCAGGGCGAAATCCTCCGGCGTGTCCCCGTGCACCGCCATCCGCCGTCTGGCGTACAGCCCGAAGTACGCCGGATTCGTCGCGCCCAGCAGGCGGAAGCGCAGCCAGTCGGGATCGTCGGGTCGGTCGCCGCCCGCCGGCCGGAAAAACCCCTTGGGCGCGGCGTCCGCTCCGACGACGAGCACGGTGTCCGCGAGCCCCGCGAGGATCTGCGCCCGCGCCGCGGCGATCGCCTGTGCGCCCGACGCACAGGCCGCGTACACACTGGCGACCCTGGCCCCCTGCCAGCCGAGCGCCTGGGCGAACGTCGCTCCCGCCACGAATCCCGGGTATCCGCCGCGCACGGTGTCGGCGCCCACGATCGAGCCGACGTCCCGCCATCGCAGGCCGGCGTCCGCGAGCGCCGCCCGGGCCGCCGCCGTCCCGTACTCGACGAAGCCGCGGCCCCATTTGCCCCAGGGGTGCATGCCCACGCCCAGCACCGCCACGTCCGCCGTCACGCCGTCACCCCCTTCGGCCGCCAGTGCCAGACGGTCCAGGTCGTCTCCGCGTCCTCGTGGAGCACCCCGGGGACGGCCTCCACCTCCATGCCCACCGCCAGGCCGGCGACGGTGACCCCCGCGGCCCCCTGCCCAAGCACCACGATCCCCTCGGCCTCCAGCTCCACCGCGATCAACGCGTACGGCTCCCAGGAAAGTTCCGGACTGCTCACATAGGGTGACGGAGGCCGGTATCTGCTGTCGGTGTACGACCAGATCCGTCCGGTTCTAGACAGCGGCCATTCCTCTAGGGAGCCACCCTCGCAGTGCGGGTTTCGGCAGTGGACGTCCTCGCGCGGGAAGAAGACCGAGGTGCAGGACGAGCAGCGCGTGCCCAGCAGCCGGAAGTCCTCCCCCTCGCCGGTGAACCATCCGGCGACCGCCGGTGTGTACGTGCGCGGCAAAACCCCTCCCCGAGACGCGATCTGACGAAGCGTCAGAAGTCTGCCATGCGGCACCGGAAAAGGGCAGGCCGTCTCGGTGAACCGAAACGCCCCCCGCGGCGTCGTGTTACAGGAGGGGCGGCCGGGATCGACGGGGGTGACTCCGGCCGCCCCTCCCGGATCCGTCGATTCCCCGCCCACCGCGGCCGGAAGACGTCCTCCCCGTGATCGGATACAGTCCGCGCGTGTCCGAAAACCAACACCTATCTGCCAACTCCACGTCTGGCTCCTACTGTTCGAGCTGCGGAGCGCCCTACGGAGACGGCGTCACCGGCTGGCCGCGCATCTGTCCCCGGTGCGGCTCGGTGGCCTACCGCAATCCACTGCCGGTCGCGGTCGCGCTCCAGCCCGTGTACGACACCAAGGGCACGGCCCTGGTCGTCGTCACCCGGACCATCGCCCCGGCGCGCGGCGGCACCGCGCTGCCCGGTGGTTACGTCGACGACCGGGAGGACTGGAAACAAGCCGTCGTACGGGAACTCCGTGAGGAGACCGGAATCGAGGCGGCCGCCCGCGATGTCCGCCTGATGGACGCGATGAGCTCGCCCGATGGGCACCTGCTGCTCTTCGGGCTTCTCCCGGAGCGCCCGACCGAGGGGCTTCCGCCCTCCAACCCGACGGACGAGACCGAGGGCTGGCACCTGCTGCGCAGGCCGGACGAACTCGCCTTCCCGCTGCACACCTTGGCCGCGCGGGCCTGGTTCGAGGGCCGCTACATCTGACGGCGCCCTCTGGCCCGCGCGAGCGCACACGGCTGGACGAGCCTGCCGAGTGCCGAGTGCCGAGTGCCGAGTGCCGAGTGCCGAGTGCCAGGCCGCGGACGCGTGACACGGCCCGACCGGACCGACCACACGCGACACCCCCCGCCCGAACCCCGTACGCGGCCGTCGCGGGCTCAGCACGGCCGCCGCGGGCTCAGCCGAGCCCGCGCACCCGCACCGGACAGTGCGGCTCACCGCTGCCGTCCTGCCCTTCCCGGGTGACCACCACCTCCGGGCCCTGCCGGCGGGCGACGTAGCGTTCGATCTCCGGATCGTCCCACCCGTCGCCCGCGTCCGGCACCACCAGACCGCCCCCCGTACGGCCCGGCGCGGGAGCCCACACCTCCAGCTCCAGCCCGCCGTCGGCACCGCGTACGGGCACCACCGCCCCCGCGCGCGCGAACACCGGTATCCGGGACAGCGGCGCGTCGACGAGAACCTGCGTCGGCCCCTCGTACGCCTCTTCCGTCGCCGTGTCGTACCAACGGCCCCGCGGCAGCTGCACCGCACGCCGGCCGGCACCGGGATCCAGGACCGGAGCGATCAGCAGGGCGTCACCGAGCAGAAACGTGTCCTCGCAGTCGCGCAGCGCCCGGTCCTCCGGTGCCCCCCACCACAGTGGCCGCACATAGGGCGCGCCGGTCCGCCGGGCCAGATGCGCCAGCGTCACGAAGTACGGCAGCAGCCGCCGGCGTTCGAGCAGCGCCACGCGCGCGTGCTCCAGCACCTCGGCACCGAACTCCCACGGCTCCCTGCGCCCCGCACGCAACGACGCGTGCGTGCGGAAGAGCGGCAGATACGCGCCCAGCTGGAACCACCGCAGGTACAGCTCGGGCGAGGGGCTGCCGTCGAAGCCGCCCACGTCGGGACCCGAGTACGGCACCCCGCACAGTCCGAGCCCCAGCACCAGCGACAGTGACGCCCGCAGCCCGGGCCACCCCGTCGCCACATCCCCCGACCACGTGCCCCCGTACCGCTGCGAGCCGGCCCAGCCGGAGCGGGAGAACACGAAGGGCCGCTCCCGCGGAGACAGCTCGAGCAGCCCCTCGTAGGCCGCCCGGGCCATGCACAGCGCATACACGTTGTGCGCTTCCCGGTGGTCGCCGCCACGCCCCTCCAAGGCGTGCCGGGCCGAACGCGGCAGCGTCCGCTCCCCGAAGGCGCTGAACGACGTCGGCTCGTTCATGTCGTGCCAGAACCCCGCGAAGCCCTGCCCCAGCCGTTCCTCGTAGAGCCCGCCCCACCACTTGCGCACGCGCGCGTGCGTGAAATCCGGAAAGACCGACTCTCCCGCCCACGCCATGCCCCGCACCGTGCGCCCCGAGGCGTCCCGCACGAACGCGTCCACCGCCGAGCCGGCGTCGTACACGGCATTGCCCGGCTCGGCCGGCACGGCCGGATCCACTATCGACACCAGCCGGATCCCGTCCCGGCGCAGCTCCTCGGCGAGCACGGCCAGCTTGGGGAAGCCGTCGTGGTCGACGGTGAACACCCGGTGGTCCTCGTGGTGGTCGATGTCCAGATGCACGGCGTCCAGCGGCAGACCACGCTCCTGGTAACCCCTGACGATCCGGCGGACCTCCTGCTCACTGCCGAAACCCCACCGCGCGTGATGGTGGCCGAGCGCCCACGCGGGCGGCACGGAGGGTGCCCCCGTCAGCGACGCCCAGGTGTGCAGCACGCGCGCGGGAGCGCCCACCAGCACCCAGCAGCGCAGCGGACCCCCCTCCATCCGCACCTCACAGCGGCCCATCCGGTCGTGCCCGGACCCGGCGCCCTCCTCGCCCTCGCGCAGTACCACCGTGCCGTCCCACGTGGTGTCGTGGAACACCAGATGCGTACCGGCGTCCGCCACCACGAGCTGCACCGGCATGGTCAGGTACAGCGGATCGTCACCGGGACCGAACGCCCGGCCCGGGTCGGTGTTCCACAGCCGGTACGTACCGTCCCGCAGCCGGGGGCCCGAGGCCCGCCCACCGAGGCCGAAGAACCGGGCGTCCGCCGTCACCTCCGACCGCTGCACCCAGCGTGCGGCACCTGCGCCGTCCGGCTCCCACCAGCGCGGCGGCTGATCCCGCCGCAGCGTCACCCCGCCGGGGGTGCAGACCTGAACGGCACCGTGCCGGGACACGACGACCGTCACCCGCTCGGCGACCACCCGCCAGCCGCCGTCCTTGTCCGGCTCCAGCACCGCCCGCGGATCCGGCTCCGGGCTGCTCCCCGCGAGCGCGTACGACGGCTGCGGGCCCGCACCGTCCCAGCCCCAGAAGACGGCCCCGCTCACCGCGACGGTGATCCGCAGCTCGGACCGGCCGAAGTGGATCAGGCCGCCCCCCGGCCCCGGCTCCACGGCCCGCACCTGCCCCGGGACCCGCGCCCGCTCCGCCCCCCGCCGCGGCAGCCCGGTCGCGTCGATACGCCTCCTGCGCCACGCGGCACGTACGGTACGCAACCCCCGAGCCACCCGTCCCGAATTGCCCACACTCACCGAACGCACCAGGTCACGACCGTCCATGCTGCTCACCCTGCCACCGAGCGCCCCACGCGCGTGTGTCGTTCATCTGCCGTTCACCCGTGTCAGGGCCACATCTTCATGACACGGACTATGTGGGGCCCACCCTGGTGCAGAAGTCGATCACATGGCATCGTCCCTGTCAGCCGCGTCACGCGCACACCCCAGCCCGTGCGCGGACCGACGCCCACGACGCGCACAGCCGGGAGCCGCCCCATGTCGACCGCGAACCCCAAGCCGCTCTGGCAGCCCGATCCCGAGCGGATCGCCCAGGCACGCATCACCCAGTTCCAGGCCTGGGCCGCCGAGCACCACGGCGCGCCGGCCCAGGGAGGCTACCCGGCGCTGCACCGATGGTCCGTCGAACAGCTGGACACCTTCTGGCAAGCCGTCGCGGAGTGGTTCGACGTACGGTTCTCGTCCCCCTACGCGCGCGTGCTGGGCGACCGCTCCATGCCAGGCGCCCAGTGGTTCCCCGGGGCCACCCTGAACTACGCCGAACACGCCCTGCGCGCCGCGGACGACCGCGCGGACGAACCCGCCCTGCTGCACGTGGACGAGACGCACGAACCACGCCCGGTGACCTGGTCCGAGCTGCGCCGCCAGGTCGGCTCCCTGGCCGCCGAACTCCGCGCCCTCGGGGTACGCCCCGGCGACCGCGTCAGCGGCTACCTCCCCAACATCCCGCAGGCAGTCGTCGCCTTCCTCGCCACCGCCGCGGTGGGCGCCGTCTGGACCTCCTGCGCCCCGGACTTCGGCGCCCGCAGTGTCCTCGACCGTTTCCAGCAGGTGGAGCCGGTCGTCCTGTTCACCGTCGACGGCTACCGCTACGGCGGCAAGGAGCACGATCGCCGCGAGACCGTCGCCGAGCTGCGCGGCGAGCTGCCCACCCTGCGCGCCGTCGTGCACATCCCGCTCCTGGGCACCGAGGCACCCGAGGGCGCCCTGGAGTGGTCGGCGCTGACGGCGGGGGACACCGCACCCGTCTTCGAACAGGTCCCGTTCGACCATCCCCTGTGGGTCCTGTACTCCTCCGGCACGACCGGCCTCCCCAAGGCCATCGTCCAGTCCCAGGGCGGCATCCTGCTCGAACACCTCAAACAACTCGGGCTGCACTGCGACCTGGGACCCGAGGACCGTTTCTTCTGGTACACCTCGACCGGCTGGATGATGTGGAACTTCCTCGTCTCCGGCCTGCTCACCGGAACGACGATCGTCCTGTACGACGGCAGCCCCGGCTACCCGGACACCGGCGCGCAGTGGCGCATCGCCGAACGCACCGGCGCCACCCTCTACGGCACCTCGGCCGCCTACGTCATGGCCTGCCGCAAGGCCGGGGTCCACCCCGCCCGCGAGCACGACCTGTCCACGGTCCGGTGCGTCGCCACCACGGGCTCACCCCTGCCGCCGGACGGCTTCCGCTGGCTGCACGACGAGGTGCGCGACGACCTGTGGATCGCCTCCGTCAGCGGCGGCACCGACGTCTGCTCCTGTTTCGCCGGGGCCGTGCCGACCCTCCCCGTGTACACCGGCGAGCTCCAGGCGCCCGGACTCGGCACCGACCTGCAGTCCTGGGACCCCAGCGGCGAACCGCTCACCGACGAGGTCGGGGAACTGGTCGTCACCAACCCCATGCCGTCCATGCCCATCCGCTTCTGGAACGACCCCGACGGCAGCCGCTACCACGGCAGCTACTTCGACACCTACCCCGGCGTCTGGCGCCACGGCGACTGGATCACCCTCACCTCACGCGGGTCCGTGATCATCCACGGCCGGTCCGACTCCACCCTCAACCGGCAGGGCGTGCGCATGGGCTCAGCCGACATCTACGAAGTCGTCGAGCGACTCCCCGAGATCAAGGAATCCCTCGTCATCGGCGTCGAACAGCCCGACGGCGGCTACTGGATGCCGCTGTTCCTGCACCTGGCGCCGGGCGCCACCCTCGACGAGGACCTCCTGAACCGGATCAAACAGGCCATCCGCGCACAGCTCTCGCCCCGGCACGTGCCCGACGAGATCATCCAGGTGCCCGGCATCCCGCACACCCTCACCGGCAAGCGCATCGAGGTCCCCGTCAAGCGCCTCCTGCAGGGCACACCGCTGGAGAAGGCCGTCAACCCCGGCTCCATCGACAACCTCGCCCTGCTCGGGTTCTACGAGGAACTCGCCCGCAAGCGCGCCTGACAGCGAGAAGTCACCATCCACACGGGGCCCCGGGCCCGCCAACGCCACGAGACCCGGGGCCACCACCCGCTTCGGCCCTTCCCCCAACCGCTCCGACCTGCGCGTACGACAGCCGTGCCGGACCCGCGACCACCGGCCGGACCCCCATTGTCAGTGCCGCCGGTTACGGTGAGTGAGCATTGATCGACTGCGCAACAGGGGGAAACATGGCGCACACCGAGCACCAAACCATGCGACGCGTCCTGCACCGCGAGATCGCCGGCACCATCGGCCTGCTCACCGACGAACACGACTTCCGCGCCATGCGGCGCTACCGCAGCTTCACCTTCGACGACCACGCGATCTACCTGCGGCAGGTGGAGGCCGTCCTCAGGACCCGGGCCGCCCAGGGCAGCCACACGACGATCGCCCTGTTCGACCCCGAGGACTACGCCGTCTACTGCGCGGAGAACGGCCTCGACCCGGAAGCCGCGACCAGCCGCACCCGGTTCACGGCGGAACTGGCCGCCACCGGTCCCACCGTCCCCTACGACGGCCGGCCCCTCACCACACTCCTGCCGATCCTCGTGGACGAAGCCGTACGCCAGGCCACCTGGGAGTACGCCACCACCCTCCTCACCCGCCTCGGCCCGTGCCCCACCTGCGGCGAGGACATCGGCAGGGCGGCCTTCACCCGCGCCGCCGAACTCCTGGCCCGCATCCTCGACGCCGCACCGCCCGGCGACCGGCACCTGGTGTGCAGCGTCTCCGGACCACCGGACACGCTCATCTCCGTCCTGCACGGCGAGCAGGACCCCGGAGGCGACACCCGGCTCGACGAGGCCGAGACCCTCGAATTCACCAGCGTCCTCGCACTCGGCCTCGGCACCCGCAGCCCCGGCGGACTCGTCATGCGCACCAGCACCCCCGCCACCCCCGACCGCGTCTACGGCTGGCGGCTGCGCGCCGGCCGGCTCGAACCACTCACCGCCTCGGAGGTGTTCGACGCCTACTGCACCGACGTCGAATCCGGCGACCTCATCTCCCCGGAGTCGGGCGTCGACTACTGCGAACCCCCCGACCTCGGAGAGGAGAGCACCGGACAAGGACACCGCCACTGACCGCACACCGAAAGGCCGGCAGAACGCACCAGGGGCGCCCCACCCGAAGGCGGGACGCCCCTGATCACCCGACGCCACGAACGACGCCGGCAGGCCTACTCGCCCGACAGCACCGCCTGAGCCGCGCTGCGCGCCTCCTCCGCGCTGTCCGACGCACGCGCGGCCGCCGCGGCCCGCTCGCACTGCGCCAGCGTGTACTTGGCCAGCGTCGCCCGCACGTACGGAATCGACGCCGCGCCCATGGAGAGAGAGGTGACGCCCAGACCGGTCAGCACACAGGCCATCAGCGGATCGGACGCTGCCTCGCCGCACACACCGCAGCTCTTGCCCTCGGCCCCGGCCGCCTCCGCGGACAGGGCGACCAGGTCGAGGAGCGCCGGCTGCCACGGGTCCTGAAGCCGCGAGACCGCACCCACCTGCCGGTCGGCGGCGAAGGTGTACTGAGCGAGGTCGTTGGTGCCCAAGGACAGGAACTCGACCTCCTGCAGGACCGAACGCGCCCGCAGGGCGGCGGAGGGGATCTCCACCATCGCGCCGAACTTCGCGCGCAGCCCGGCCTCGCGGCAGGCGTCCGCGAAGGCCTTCGCGTCCGCGCGGTCCGCCACCATGGGCGCCATGACCTCGAGGTAGACCGGCAGCCCCTCGGCGGCCTTCGCCAGCGCGGTGAGCTGCGTGCGCAGGATCTCCGGGTGGTCCAGCAGCGTGCGCAGACCCCGGACACCGAGCGCGGGGTTCGGCTCGTCCGCGGGGGTCAGGAAGTCCAACGGCTTGTCCGCACCCGCGTCCAGCACGCGCACGACCACACGACCCTCGGGGAACGCCTCCAGCACCTGCCGGTAGGCCTCCACCTGCTTCTCCTCGGAAGGAGCGTTCGCACTGTCGTCGAGGAACAGGAACTCGGTACGGAACAGACCGACACCCTCGGCGCCGGCCTCCAGGGCCGCCGGCACGTCCGCCGGGCCGCCGACGTTGGCCAGCAGCGGCACCTTGTGCCCGTCCGCCGTCACGCCCGGCCCGGTCGAGGCCGTCAGCGCGGCCCTGCGCTCGGCGGCCGCGGCCTCCAGCTCCGCCTTCTTCCGCTCGCCCGGGTTGACGAAGACGTCCCCGGTGCTGCCGTCCACCGCGACGACCGTGCCCTCGGCCAGCTCACCGGCCCCCGGCAGCGCCACGACGGCCGGCACGCCCAGCGCACGCGCCAGGATCGCGCTGTGACTCGTCGGACCGCCCTCCTCCGTCACGAAGCCGAGCACCAGGGACGGGTCGAGCAGTGCCGTGTCGGCGGGAGCGAGATCGCGCGCGACGAGCACATAGGGCTGGTCGCTGTCCGGGACACCCGGCATCGGCACGCCGAGCAAGCGGGCGACGATACGGTTCCGCACGTCGTCGAGGTCGGCCACGCGACCGGCGAGGTACTCACCGGCACCGGCCAGCAGCTCCCGGTATGCGGCGAACGCGTCGTACACCGCACGCTCGGCCGTGCTGCCGACGGCGATCCGCCGGTCCACGTCGGCCATCAGCTCGGGGTCCTGCGCCATCATGGCCTGCGCCTCGAGCACCGCCTGGGCTTCACCCCCCGCCAGATTGCCGCGCGCCATCAGGTCGGCGGCCACGGCGTCCACGGCCTGGCGGGCGCGGCCCTGCTCGCGCTCCGCGTCCTCACCGGGGATCTGCTTGGCCGGTGGCTCCAGGACCGCCGTACCCATGTGCCGAACCTCGCCGATCGCCACGCCATGGCTCACGCCGACGCCTCGCAGCGTTGTCTCCATCTCACCGTCTCCGATAGTGCGGCGGGTCCCGCCGCCGCAGTGGTTGTCCTGTCCGCCGTCGTGCGACGGCACTGCCGTCAGCTCCAGGCGAAGAGACTGTCGCCGGCCTTCACGTCACCACTGTCACGGAGGTCGGAGAGGGACTCGGCCGTGGCTTCGAGCGCGACGACGGGGCACACCGGAGACTTCCCGGCGGCCTCCACCGCCGCCGGGTTCCAGCGCACGATGCTCTGACCGCGCGTCACGGTGTCGCCCTTGTTGACGAGCAGCTCGAAGCCCTCGCCGTTGAGCTGCACGGTGTCGATGCCGAGATGGGTGAGTACACCGTGTCCGCTGTCGTCCACCACCACGAAGGCGTGCGGGTGCAGGGAGACGATGACGCCGTCCACGGGCGCCACGGCCACGGAGGGCTCACGCACGGGGTCGATCGCGGTGCCCGGGCCGACCATGGCCCCGGAGAAGACCGGATCCGGCACGGCGGCCAGTCCGATGGCACGTCCGGCGAGCGGGGACGTCACGGTGGTCATGGGAAGCCTCCCAAGGAGTGGAGCTGCTTACGGGCCGCACTGGCTGTCCCGGACGGCGCACTGAGCAGCAGGGTATGTCATAAGAAGTGGCGGTTCCGGATAGAAGCTACCAGTAAGTGGTCTAGACCACCAACCCAACGGATTTGCACCGGCTTCGACGCTCCGTGTACTGTCGTACTCCTGCTCGGGGCGGTGAGGTGCGACAGCATCCCTGCCCGGCAGGAGCCAAACTCTTCAGATCCTATCTCTGGGTCTCCTTCTGCATGCTCGCAGGGGGTGGTCAGGGAGACGGAAAAACCCTGGTAGAGTTTGAAACACCGAAGGGAAGCCCGGAGGAAAGCCCGAGAGGGTGAGTACAAAGGAAGCGACCGTTCCTTGAGAACTCAACAGCGTGCCAAAAATCAACGCCAGATATGTTGATACCCCGTCTCCGGTCATCACGATCGGGGCGAGGTTCCTTTGAAAAAACACAGCGAGGACGCTGAGAACGTCGGGCCTATTCCGCCTGACTGTTCCGCTCATCGTGTGTGTGCACCGGCTGAATTAATTTTCCGGCCGAGTAAACATTCACGGAGAGTTTGATCCTGGCTCAGGACGAACGCTGGCGGCGTGCTTAACACATGCAAGTCGAACGATGAAC